>CAXUFZ010000075.1:5596-12959 GCA_964250345.1 uncultured Rubrobacteraceae bacterium | reverse complement strand
CTTTCTCGCCGTAAACCGTAACAAGAGGTCTGTGGGCGTCGATCTGAAATCGCAGGAGGGCCTGGAACGCGTCAGGCGCCTGGCGGCGGACGCCGACGTCGTCATCGAGAACTGGAAGCGCGGCGCGCTGGAGAAGATGGGCCTCGGTTACGACGCGCTGAAAGGGACGAACCCGGGCCTGGTCTACTGCTCCATAACGGGCTTCGGTCCGGGGCCGGACGAGGATCGTCCCGGGTACGACTTTCTCGTCCAGGGCCGCGCCGGGATCATGGGCATAACCGGCCAGCCGGGCGGCGAGCCGACGAAGGTCGGCGTCGCGGCGGCGGACATCTTCTGCGGGATGATGGCGTCCAACGCGATCCTGGCCGCCCTCCACCGCCGTTCCGCCACGGGCGAGGGCGCCCGCATCGAGGTCCCCCTCTTCGAGTCCACGCTCTCCTGGCTAGCCAACCGCGGCCAGGAGTACCTCGTGAGCGGTAAAGATACCGGCCTCCTCGGCAACGCCCACCCTTCTATCGTCCCCTACCAGACCTTCGACGCCTCGGACAAGCCCGCCGTCGTGACCGTCGGCAACGACGCCCAGTTTCGCCGCCTGTGCGAAGCGCTCGGCCTGCCGGAGTTCGCCGACGACGAACGCTACGCCACCAACCCGGACCGGGTCGCCAACCGAGAGGAACTGGTCGCCGCGCTGCAAGAGCGGTTCTCCGAACGGACGGCCGACGAGTGGGTCGAGCAGCTCCGGGGCGCTGGCGTGCCGTGCGGCCCGGTCAACGCGCTCCCCGACGTGTTCGAGGACGAGCACGTGCTTGGCTCCGGCATCTTGCGGGAGGTCGACCATCCCGCCGTCGGAACGCTGAAGATGCTCTCCCCGCCGGTGCTCGTGGACGGGGAACGGTTGCCCGTGCGCCATCCCCCGCCGACCCTCGGGCAACACGACGGAGCGGACGGTTGGCGGTAGGCGAGGATCATCTGCCCGGAGGAGACAGCGAGAGGAAGGTTTCGCCGATGGAACCGACGATGTTCCCGTACTTCGGTTACCAGAACGCGAACGCCGCCCTCGAGTGGCTGGAGGCCGCGTTCGGGTTCGAGAGGGTCGTCGCCTACCCGGACGAGGACGGAACCATCGTCCACGCCGAGATGAGGTTCGGCGGCGGTGCGCTGATGATGGGAACCGCGCAGCCGCCGCAGGTAATGAACCCCGACGCCGTCTCGCCGAACGCGCACGGCATCTACGTGCGGGTCGAGGACGTGGACGCGCACTTCGAGCGGGCGAGGGAAGCCGGGGCGAGGGTCGTCTACCCGCCCCAGGACACGGAATTCGGCACGCGGCGCTACCGCGTCCTGGACCCCGGAGGCTACGAGTGGAGCTTCGGCTCCTACGCGCCGGGCAACTCCTGATCCGACGGCTAGCCGACGCGCGAAGGGCGCGAGACCGGGTAGCCCGCCAAAGAGCGCCTTGAAACCCGCCAGATCCCGGGGACGATTCACCTGTGGCGGATACCTACGGGGGGTCGCATGGACGAGGGCAGGTTGGAAGCGGAGGGGCTGACCGGGGAGATCTCCCGCGCCTACGGACGCCTGACGGAGACCCGCCGGGTGCTGGTCGGGGCGGCCGACGTGCTCTCGGATCACGAGCGGCGGGCGAAGGTGGAGAACGCGGACACCCTGCTCGAAGCGAAGAACGAGCGCACGGCCTCGCTCTACCTGGACGGCATCCTGGACACTACGGAGCACGCGGAACTCCTCTCGGCGAAGCGCCGGGCCGAGCTCGACCACTACGGGGCCCGCGTGGAGGTCGAGCGCCTCACGCTGCTGGTGCGCGTGCTGGAAGCTTCGGGCGGCTAACCGGCGGAGACGAGCGCCACGGGCCTCACCGGGGAGCCGGTGGCGCCGACGAGCTTGAGGGGCAGGCAGACGAAGTCGAAGCGGTGGTGGCCGGAGGCGGCGAGCTCGTCGAGGGCGAGGTTCTCGATGATGTAGACGCCGCGCCTCGCTAGCAGGATCAGGTGCCCCGCCAACGCGCATCCGAGCTCGGGGTCGACCAAACCCGGCACGTCCCACGCCATGTTGTCGGCCCCCACGGCTACGACGCCCCGGTCCGCGACCCAGCGCGACGCCGCGCCGTCCATCCCCGGCCCGTCCAGGTACCGCTCCTCGTCGTCCCAGAACCTGCCGTTCCCGGTCCGAACGAGCGCCACGCTCCCAGGCTCGACCTCCACGCCCTGGCGTTCGCAGCACGCGTCGAGGTCCGCGTCGGTGACGACGTGGCCCGGTTCCAGGGCATCGACGCCCTTCAGGGCGGCGACGTCGAGGAGGACGCCGGGGGCGGCGATGGCGGGGATCTTTTCGGCGCCGTGCTCGGTGAACCCGCGGGAGGACTGGACCTCGGAGACGGGGACGCCGCCGCAGAGGGTCAGGGCGTCGGCCTGGTGAGAGAGGGCGTCGATGTGGGTGCCGGTGTGCTCGCCGCAGATCAGGATGCCGGCGGCGCCGGTGCGGGGGCCCGTCTCTTCGGGGCGGTACTCGTCCTCGTGGTGGCGGTGCAGCAGGTAGGAGTAGCCGGCCTGGCGGTGCGCCGGGTGTATGGGCATCGCGTCCGTGCGCGGTTGCTCCAGATCGAAGAGCCGGGACCTTCCGATGCCAACATCCACGCGTTACTCCCTCCGTCGTCTCCCGCCGAAAGTGTCCCTGGGTCCGGCGCCCGCGTCAACGGTTTCGGGGCGCCCGCGAGTTTTCAGGCGGTCTCCCTGGCACCCTGGAAACGGCGGGGGGAGAACATCCCTATGGGGTGTCGGGTGGCGCCGTCGACGGCGAGGTCCGCGAGGATCTCGGCGACCACGGTGGCGAACTTGTAGCCGTGCCCCGAGCACGGCGAGGCGAACGAGACCTGCGGGTGGTCCGGGTGCGGGCCCAGGACGAAGTGCTCGTCCGGCGTGTTCGTGTACATGCAGACGTCGGTCGCGAGGCACCTGCCCGACAGCGCCGGGACGTACTCTTTCAGGTACCCGCGGATGAACTCGATCTCCTCGTCGCGCACCTCCCGGTCCAGCGTGTCCGGGTCGCACGGCGCGCCGCCGGCGCGGAAGAAGACGGACTTTACGCCGCGCTCCCCCGCCGCGAGCGGGAAACAGGTGAACGTGTTGCCGTCCTCCGGCTCCCAGATAAAGACGGGGAAGTTTCCCGGGAGGAACGGCTTTGTGTCGCCCTCGGGCTCGAACCAGCAGATCACACGCCGCTCCGGCTCCAGCGGCAGGCCCATCTCCGCGAGCAACCCCGGGGCCCACGCGCCGGGTGCCAGGACCAGCCGCTCCGCCTCGTAAACCGATGTCGGCGTCTCCACCCGGACGCCGTCCCCGGAGGCCGCCGCCTCCCAGGAGACCACCGGCTCCTCGAAGCGCAGGTCGGCCCCGAGCGTGGCCGCGCGGTCCAACTGGGCGTCGATGGCCGCGCCGGGGTCTATGAACCCCGCGCTCGCCTCGTAGAGGGCGACGGTCCCCCCGGTCGGCGCCAGGGCGGGGAAGCGCCGGCGCACCTCTCCCGCTTCGAGCGTCTCGCAGGGCAGGTCGTGCTCGCGGGCGCTGCGGAGGCTGCCTTCGAGGACCTCGCTGCCGCGCTGCCCGAGCATCAGGCCTCCGCAGAGCGTCATCAGGTCCTTGTTCGTCTCACTCTCCAGTCGCTCCCAGAGCTCGTAGGCCCGGAGGACGAGCGGGACGTAGGCCGGGTCCTCGAAGTACGCCTGTCGGATCAGGCGCGAGCCGCCGTGGCTGGAGCCCCGGTCGTGCCCGCGGGCGTGCCGCTCCAGGCCGAGCACCCGCTTGCCGCGCCCGGCGAGCTCGCAGGCCGTGGCGCTCCCCATCCCGCCGAGGCCGACCACGATCACGTCGTACACAAGCTTCCTCCCCTGCCGCGGTCCGACCCGTGCGCGCCATCCGCGCGGCCTGAATCTTCCGATGTTTTGGCGGCGCGGGCAACCCCGGAACCGCGGCAGCGATAAACCGTCCCGGGCATTAGTATGTCGCAGGCGGACGGTACGAACTTCCGACGGGAGGAACGGATGCAACTGGAAGGCATGACGGCGGTGATCACGGGCGCGGCCTCCGGTATCGGGCTGGCGACCGCGCGGCTGTTCGCCCGGGAGGGGGCGCGGCTCTTTTTGGGCGACGTGGACGAGAAGGCGGGCCGGCGGGCGGCGGAGGAGATCGGGGCGGCCGGCGGCCGGGCCGAGTTCGTGCCGACGGACGTGACCTCCGGCGACGACGTGCAACGTCTCGTGGACGGGGCAGTCGAGCGGCATGGCAAGCTGGACATCATCTTCAACAACGCCGGCATCTCGATGGCGAAGCCGATACCGGAGACCACCGAGGAGGACTTCGACCGGATCGTCGCCATCAACTTCAAGGGCGTCTTTCTCGGCTGCAAGTACGCGCTTCCGCACCTGCTGGAGAACCCGGAAGGCGGGGCCATCCTGAACATGTCCTCGAACGGCGGCCTCGTCGGGCGTCCCGGCGACCCGCTCTACTCGGCGACCAAGCACGCCGTGATGGGCCTGACAAAGTCCCTCGCCGTGACCTACGCGGACAGGAAAATCCGTACCAACGCGCTCTGCCCCGGGGCGATCGACACACCGATGGTCGAGGGCATCATCGAGTCTTTCGGCGACCGCGAAGAGGGCCTGCGCCGCGTCCTGGCGAACAGCCCGACCCCGAGGGTGGCCTCGGCCGAAGAGGTCGCCCGCGCCGGACTCTTTCTCGTCTCGCCGGGCAACGGCTACGTCAACGGCGTGGGGCTGGCCGTCGATGGCGGGAAGGCCGCCGGCGTCTTCAACGCCGACCGCTACCGCACGGACTTTCAACTGATCGACTGATGAGCCCGGACAAGAGTTACCGCGTCGGCGTAGACATCGGCGGGACGTTCACGGACCTCGTCCTGATAGACGACGCCACGGGCGCGCGGGCCATCGGGAAGGTCCTGACGACCCCGGACGATCCCTCCGAGGCCGTCGAGGAAGGGCTGCGCGGGCTGCTGGAGCGCGAAGGCGTCGACGCGTCCCAACTCAAGACCATCATCCACGGGACGACGCTGGTGACGAACGCCCTGATCGAGCGCCGCGGGGCCGCGACCGCCCTGCTCACGACGGAGGGCTTCCGCGACGCGGTCGCCATCGGGACCGAGCACCGCTACGACATGTACGACATCTTTCTGGAAAAGCCCGAGCCCCTCGTGCCCAGGAGTCTGCGCTACGGCATCCGCGAGCGCGTCCTCGACGACGGCTCCGTGCTGCGCGAGTTGGATGAGGAGCAGGTCAGGTCCGTGGCGGTGGAGATCGTGGAACGTGGGATCGGGGCGGTGGCGGTCAGTTTTCTGCACGGCTATCGCAACCCGGGCCACGAGCAGAGGGTCGCCGAGATCCTGGCCGAGGAGGCGCCCGGCGTCGCGGTCTCGCTCTCTTCGGAGGTTTCGCCGGAGATCCGGGAGTACGAGCGCACCTCGACCACCATAGCCAACGTCTACGTGCGCCCGCTGGTCGAGCGCTACCTGAACAGGTTGGAGGAGCGACTACGGCACCTCGGGTTCGACGGCTCGTTCTACGTGATGCTCTCCAACGGCGGCACGGCGAGCGTCGAGACGGCTTGCCGGTTCCCGGTGCGGCTGCTGGAGTCGGGGCCGGCGGCGGGCGCGTTGGCGGCGGCGTTCTACGGGGAGGCCGCCGGTTTTTCGGAGGTGCTCTCGTTCGACATGGGCGGGACCACGGCGAAGGCCTGTCTCATCGACGGCGGGGAGCCGTTGACGAGCACGGACTTCGAGGTCGCGCGGGTTTACCGGTTCAAGAAGGGGTCGGGGCTTCCGGTAAAGACGTCGGTCATAGAGATGATCGAGATAGGCGCCGGCGGCGGCTCCGTCGCCCGCATCGGCCCCCTGGGCCTGCCCAAGGTAGGCCCCGAGAGCGCCGGCGCAGACCCCGGCCCCGCCTGCTACGGCCGCCGCGGCCCCGAGCCGACCGTCACCGACGCCGACCTCCTCCTCGGCTACCTCGACCCGGACTTCTTTCTCGGCGGCAGGATGACCCTGGACTACGAAGCGGCAGAGAAGGCCATGAAGAAGGTCTCCGATGCCCTCGGCGTCTCCCCCCTGGAGGCGGCCTGGGGCGTGCACCAGGTCGTGGACGAGAACATGGCGAACGCCGCGCGCGTGCACGCCGTCGAGCGCGGCAAGGACCCGCGCAAGTACCTTCTCCTCGCCTTCGGCGGCGCGGGGCCGGTCCACGCCCACCGCGTCGCCCGCGCCCTCGGCGTCCCCGGCTTCGTGGCACCCCTGTGCGCGGGCACGGCCTCCGCCTTCGGCTTTCTCTGCGCCCCGCTCTCCTTCGACCTCGCGCGCAGCCTCTACGGCCGCCTCGACGGGCTCGACTGGGACGCGGCCAACGCGGCGCTCGAAGAGATGGAGGACGAGGGCCGCGAGCTCTTACGGGCGTCCGGGGTGGCCGAGGAGGACGTCCTGGTGCGCCGCCTGGGCGAGATGCGCTACGTCGGGCAGGGCCACGAGGTCGGGGTGAGGCTGCCCGAAGGGAAGCTCGGACCCGACGCCGCGGACAGCATCTCGGACGGCTACCGCGGGGAGTACCGGCGGCTCTACGGGCGGGAGGGGCCGGACGTGCCGCTTGAGACCATCACGTGGCGCGTCGAGGTCTCGGCCCCGCGGCCGGAGATCCCGATGGGAGAGGACAAGGGAGATCCCCGTCCCCTCGATGAGGCTCAGAAAGGGAAGAGGGGGATCTACCTCCCCGAAGAGGACGGCTTCGCCTCCGTCCCCGTCTACGACCGCTACCGGCTGGACCCCGGCGCATCTTTTGAAGGGCCGTCCGTCGTCGAGGAGCGGGAGTCCACGGTGATCGTCGGCCCCGAATCCCGCGCCGAGGTGGACGGGGCGCGGAACCTGATCGTGAGGTGGGAATGATGCGGATCTCAAGCGAAAAGTCGCGTCCCTGGTGCGTTCGGGAGTCGGGAGGCGCTCGCTTCGGCTTCGCCTCCGCCCGCTTCGGGAGTCGGGAGTCGCGGTTGCGGCGGTGCCCGGCGCGGTCGCGCGGCGTTCGGCATCGGCGGGCGTCGGTCATTTGCGGCGGGTCTCGGGGCGCGGGCGGGTTTGAAACCCGCCCCTACACAGGGGTTGGGGTTGCGTGGCCGGGATGCGGTGCGGGTTTTGCGACACCCGACTCTCGATTCCCGACCCCCGGCCGGGACGAATCCCGAAGCCCTCGATCGGAATCGACATGAGCGTGGAGCGTCTGGACCCGATCCTGCTCGAATTCCTCTGGAACCGGCTGGTCTCGGTCGTCGAGGAGCAGGCACGCGCGCTGATGCGGACA
>CAXUFZ010000075.1:0-5586 GCA_964250345.1 uncultured Rubrobacteraceae bacterium | reverse complement strand
TCGGTGCCCGCGCTCGAGGCGTCGCTGCGCGCGGTGCGCGAGGCCGTCGACCTCTCGGCGGGCCTCTTCGACCGCCGCGGCCGGATGGTCGCCCAGGCCGTGACCGGCACGCCGGGCCACGTCAACGCGATGGCGACGAGCGCCCGCCATTTCTTCGAAGCTTTCCCGCCAGAGACCCTGGAGCCCGGCGACGCCCTCGTCACCAACCATCCGTGGCAGACGTCCGGCCACCTCAACGACTTCACCGTGATGACGCCCGTCTTCCGCGGCGACGAGCGCGTCGCCATCTTCGGCAACAGCTTCCACGCCCACCACCAAAGCGCCCGGGGCGTCGGGGCCCAGAAGCTGACCGACGCCGGGGCCGACCTGGTCGTGCCCATCAGCCGCCTCTTCGCCGGGGGCGAGCCGAACGAGGAGCTCTTGCGCATCGTGCGGGCCAACGTGCGCACGCCCTTCGAGGTCGTCGGCGACCTGTACGCGCAGGCCGGCAGCAACGAGGTCGGGGGGATGCGCCTGCTGGAGATGATGGACGAGTTTGATCTCCGGGACATAGAGTCGCTCTCCGACGAGGTCTGCTCCCGCTCCGAACAGGCCATGCGCGAGGCCATCGCCGAACTGCCAGACGGCGTCTACGAGTACCGGGCCTCGACCGACGGGTTCGACGAGCCGATAGAGCTCGTCGTCGCGGTGCGGGTCGAGGGGGACGAAGTCGTCGTGGACTACGAGGGCTCCTCGCCCCAGAGCGAGCGCGGCATCAACGTCGTCCTGAACTACACGGCGGCGTACACCACCTTCGGCGTCAAGTGCGCCATAAGCCCGGACGTGCCCAACAACGACGGCAGCTTTCGGCCCATCCGCGTCACGGCGCCCGAGGGGAGCATCCTCAACGCCCAGCATCCGGCGCCGGTGGGCGGGCGGCACATCATCGGGCACTTTCTGCCGGGCCTGGTCCACGGCGCGCTGGCGAAGGTCGTACCCGAAAGGGTCCTCGCCCAGGGCGCCGACAGTCTGTGGAACACCCAGATCACGGGCCAGAACACGGGCGGCGAGCCCTTCACCTACGTCTTCTTCTCCGGCGGCGGGATGGGCGCCCGCCCCGAGAGCGACGGCCTCTCGGCCACGGCCTTCCCGAGCGGCATCCGGGGCGTCCCGGCCGAGGTCATAGAGAGCATCTCCCCCGTCGTCATGCACCGGCGCGAGCTGCGCCCCGACTCCGAAGGCGCCGGCCGCCACCGCGGCGGCTTCGGCCAGGAGATGGAGCTCGGGGTCCGCGGCGACGACAGAGACGAAGCCGACGGCCCGGCCTGGACCCTGTCCGCCATGTACGACCGAACCAAATTTCCCGCTCCTGGGATGCTCGGCGGCGGGAGCGGCGGCGCGGGCTCCGTCGGCACGGCCTCGGGCGAGCCGCTCCACCCCAAACGCCAGCAGCGCATCCCGGCCGGGGAGCGCATCGTCCTGAAGCTCCCGGGCGGCGGCGGCTACGGAGACCCCCTCGAACGCGATCCCGAGCTCGTCCGCCGCGACGCCGGGGACGGCCTCGTCTCCCCGGAGCACGCCCGCGAAGCCTACGGCGTCGTCCTGAAGGAGGGCGGGGACGGCTTCGTCGTGGACGTGGAAGCGACGGGACGGAGGCGGGCCGAGAACGCCGAAGGGGCGTAGGTCCCCGGGCCGTCGATAGCCGGTTTCTCTCTGGCGCGTCGAACGGGCGTGTGTGTGAGACGCAAGAGCCGGCACGGATTTCGGCCACCTCCGGTCCGGCGTCGGGGTCGACCCCGGGCGTGCCTCGGGAGGATGACTGTGGGCGCGCGTGCTGCTAGTGTTGCGCAAACGAGAGGGGGCGGCGTCTTGACCATCGGCACAGAGATATCCGGTCCGCAAGACCTGTGGGCGGTGTGCAGGTCCGGTGCGTGGGACGGGCCGACGCCGGGCGTCTGCGGGGAGTACGTCCAGACCAATTTGGTGGTGTTGCCCCGCGCGGACGCCTTCGATTTCTTGAGGTTCTGCGGGCGCAACCCGAAGCCTTGCCCCCTGATCGAGGCGACCGATCCCGGGGACCCGGAGCCGAAGCTGACGGCCGTCGGGGCGGACCTCCGCACAGACCTTCCCCGCTACCGCGTCTACCGGCGCGGAGAGTTGGTGGACGAGCCGACCGACGTGTGGGACCTGTGGCGGGAGGATTTTGTCTCGTTCCTGATCGGGTGCAGCTTCTCCTTCGAAGAGGCCCTCCTCGAAGCGGGCGTGCCCGTCCGCCACATCGAGGCCGGGACGAACGTCCCGATGTACCGGACGAACATCCCCTGCGCCCCGGCCGGGCCCTTCTCCGGCCCGCTCGTCGTCTCGATGCGCCCGGTACCCGCCGGCCTCGTCCCGCTCGCCGTCACGACGACCGCCCGCGTCCCGCAGGTCCACGGCGCCCCGGTCCACGTCGGGGGGCCGGAGAACCTTGGGATAGAAGACCTCGACCGGCCGGACTACGGGGAGCCGGTCGAGGTACGTTCGGGCGAGCTTCCGGTCTTCTGGGCTTGCGGGGTGACGCCGCAGGCGGTCGCCTTGGAGGCCGCTCCCGAGGTCATGGTCACGCACGCGCCCGGCCACATGTTCGTCACCCGTATAACCAACAGGGAACTTCTGGCCGTCTAGGTCGTGGAGGCCGGGTCGGACACCCGCCCCCCGGTCGTCGGGGAGCGTCGCGGGACGCGGGATCTGCTCCGCGCGTTCACCGCCATCTCCAGGGCGCTCAACCTGGCCCGTCCGCTCCCCGAGACCCTGGACCTGATCTCGGAGAAAGTCTCGCGCGTGATGGGCCACAAATCCTGCGCGGTCCTGCTCGCGAACAGGGAGACGGACGAGCTCCTGATCGAGGGCTCCTTCGGCCTCGGCGAATCGTACGTCCACGCCCTGAACACGCGCCTCAAGCAGAGGATAGCCGGCGACGGTCCCGAATCCCGCTCCGTCACCGCCCAGGCCTTCCGAACCGCCATGCCCGTCTACGCGCCGGACATCACCGAAGACCCGCGTTTCGCGCCCTGGCGCGAGGCCGCCCTCGCGGAGGGGTACAACTCCATCGTCGCGCTGCCCCTGATCTTCCGCGACGAGACCATCGGCGTCCTGAACTGCTACGACGCGGCCCGCGAGTACACCGAAGACCAGGTCGAGGCCCTGATGGTCGTCGCCGAGCAGGCCGCCTCCGCCGTCGGCATAGCGCGCCTGATCTCCTCGCAGCGCTCCACCATCGAACAACTGAACGCCCTGAACGGGCACGTGACGGCCCAGCACGCCCTCCTGCGACGCTCGGAGAAGACCCACGAGACCCTGGCCGCCCTGCTCCTCGAAGGCCGCTCCCTCGACGACCTCGCGGGCGCCCTCGCGACCCTCCTCGACGCCCCCGTCGCCCTCCAGGACGAGAAGCTGAAGCCCCTGTCCGCCTCACACCTGGACGACTACGACGGCCTTCCGTCCGGCGCCCATGACCTCTCGGGCCTGGACGCGACGGGGCGCGCGGGGGACGTGGGTTTCGGATCCGACGGACGGCTCCTGCTCGCCGTCCCGGTGGACCTGGACCGGCGCGGATACCTCTCCGCCTCGCTGCGGCCCGGGGTCGAGACGGCCTTCGCGCTGCGGACGCTGGAGCAGGCGGCGGTCGCGTTCGCCCTCTACGCGGCCAGGCAACGTTCCCGGCGGGAGGCGGAGGACAAGGTCAGGGGCGACCTGCTGGCGGACTTGCTGGCCGGCCGCTTTCGAAGCGGGGACGAGGCGCGGGAGCGGGCCGGGGACCTCGACGTGGACCTGTCGCGGACACCGCTCGGCGTGATCGTGCTCCGCCACGAGCCGCCGGACGTCTACCTGGAGCGCAGGGGCCTGAACCCCAGGGGCGCGGGTCCGCTGCGCTCGCGGCTCCTCTCCGTAGCCCGGGGGTTCGCCGAAAGCGCCCGTCTTCCGGGCCTCGCCGGCCCCGACGGGAACCACCTGGTCGTCCTGCTGCCCGAACCGCCGGAGGACGCGCGGGATCAGGCGGCGCGTCTGATCCGCCTCCTTCACGAGGATCTTCCCGACCTCCGCCTGCGCGCGGTGGTCGGCGCCCCGGCCCCGGACCCGGCGGGCCTGCCGTCGCGCTACGGGGAGGCCCGGTCGCTGCTGGACCTCTCGGAGCGGCTCGGTGCCGGGGAAGAGGTGCTCCTCTACGAGGACTGGAAGCTCTACGGGCTCGTGCTGCGCGGCGGCGACGCGACCGGCCTGCTGGAGCTCGCCCACCGGATCCTCGACCCCGTCCTTGCGCTGGGTCCCGACGCCTCGCGCGACCTGCTCGCCACCTTGCGGGCCTACCTGGAGAACGACCTCAGCCCCACCCGGACGGCCGAGGTCCTCTACGTCCACCCCAACACCGTGAAGTACCGCCTGAACAAGGTCTCCGATCTGTGCTCCCTCGACCCCTCCAACCTCGACGACATCCTTGCCCTGAAGATCTCTCTAATGGTCCGCACCCTCGACCCGACGGGCTTCGACGCCAGCGCCGGGCCACCCTCGTGAGGCGACCCCGCCCCCTTGTATGTCGAGCGTGGCCGCAGAATCGGCCGTCGATGGCGCGGCAGACCGACCGACCCGTGGTCCACAGCTCTGCTGAGAGACCGTAAAAAAGCGAGGGTCGTCGCGCCCCTTTCGCCAACAGAGCCCGAACACAGTTGCCCGGGACGTCTCGTGAGCCCGTGTCGCCAAGACGGGGCCACGAGTGGAGGGGAGCACAGCGATGACGGACGCACGGGCCTACGCGGGCATAGACGTGGCGAAGGACCGCTTGGACGTGGTTCTGCGACCGAGCGGGGAGTACCTGGAAGCGACCGGGGATGGAGCGGTCCGCCGCCGCGACCCCCGCGGTCGCCGGGGTGCCCGTGGCGGTCGTCAACCCCCTGCAGGTCAGGGACTTCGCCGAGGCCACCGGCAGGCTCGCCAAGACCGACCGGATCGATGCCGGCGTGCTCGCCCGCTTCGCCGAGGCGGTGAGGTCTGAGCCGCGTCCCTTAGCCGACGAGCACGCGCGGGAGCTCTCCGCGGCGCTGCTCGTGAGCATCCCCGGGGTGTGGGACCCACGCTCCCTACGACCCTGCTGGCGGAGCTTCCCGAGCTCGAGCACCTCGACCACAAACGGCTCGCCGCGCTGGCCAACGTGGCGCCCCCCAACCGGGACTCGGGACCCTTGAGGGGCATACGCACGGTGTGGGGTGGTCGGTCGGGGGGGTCCGGACGGCCCTCCTCACGGCGACCCTGCGCGCCACCCGGCACAGCCCGGCGGCCACCAGGATGTCCCCGCCGTACAGCGGGCCGCGCGCGCCAGCCGGGCCCGTTCTTGGGGGGGGGGCCCCCCGGCAAGTTGAAGAAGGTGGCGCTCACGGCTTGCATGAGGGGGCTGCCGACGATCCTGGCCGCGGTGCTCGGGAACCGAACCCCGCGGAGAACCGAGATCATCGTGGCAGGAGCGCGGCTTCGGAGGAGTCGATGCCTTGCCGGTTCAGGGACCGGTTGCCGGGACGTCGTAGAGCGCTCCCAGCCGGCCGTAGATCTCCGTCCTCGCCAGCACGTCCGTGCTGG
>CAXUFZ010000074.1:0-13107 GCA_964250345.1 uncultured Rubrobacteraceae bacterium | reverse complement strand
TTGATCTCCCGTTTCGAGGAGAACGGCCTGGCTGCCGGGCGCCTCCAGCGGGAGGGTCGCCTCCTCATGAGGCCCGAGAAGGACCCCATGGACGGGAGGAGCGACCTGCTCGGCCGGCTCATCGAGGAGAAGGCCGGCGAGGGACGCACGATTTGGGCCTCCTTCGACTGGGTCTTGCGGGTTAGCCCGAAGACGGCCCTGGAGCAGCAACAGAGGCTCGCCGGGCTCGTTGATGCCGGGCGGCTCGTCGTCAAGACGGCCACGCTCGAGGAGGGGATCGAGGGCTGGTCTTCGGCGGAGTTCAGGCGGGCGCAGTCCGCGCACTCGGGCACCATCCTGGCCTCCGCGGACGGGCTGTCCCTCAGCCGCGCGACGCCGATGCCGGCCTCCTGAAGACGCCCGGCTAGTCGGTGGGGCGGGAGATGTCCCAGGAGGAGATCCAGCCTTCGGAGACGGCCCTGCCGACGGCCTCGCCCCGGGAGTGGACCCCGAGCTTTTCGTAGACGTTGGAGAGGTGGCGCTTGACCGTCGTCTCCGAGAGGTGGAGGTCGGCCCCGATCCGCTTGTTGCCGAGGCCGCGGGCGACGAGCAAGAGGACCTCGAGCTCCCGCTTGGTGAGCTCGTGGCCCGGGTCGTTCTGTCCGGCCCGGTCCATCGACTCGCGGGGGACGGAGACGATCACGTTCTCCTCCTCCCCGCCGCCCGCCACGGAGCGCACGGTGTCGAGGAGGGTTCGCATGGGGGCGCTCTTGGAGAGGTAGGCGCTCGCCCCGAGCGCCAGGAGCTCCTGCACCAGGCGCCGGTCGGCGAAGACGGTGACGATGACGACCTTCGGGGGCGGGGAGAGGGCCAGCATCTTCTTTAGGGCGGCCTGGGCCCCCATGACCGGCATCTCGACGTCCAGGATCGCCACGTCGGGGCGGGTCATCTCGGCGAGCGCCACGGCCTCCCGGCCGTTCTCGGCCTCCCCGACAACCTCCATGCCCGCGTCGGCCGAGAGCATCTCCGAGAACCCCTGGCGCACCATCGCGTGGTCGTCGGCCAGGATCACCCTTATCGGCCGGCCCTCTATACGCCCTTCTCCCTCACGAGCGGCAGCCGCACCTCGGCCCTGGCCCCGCCCTCCGGGTCCGGCTCCAGCGAGAACGTCCCCCCGAGAAGCGAGGCGCGCTCCTTCATCGACCGGAGGCCCATGCCCTCCGGAGCGACGCTCTCCGTCTCGAAGCCGCCCTCGTGGTCCCTGACCACGGCCGTCACCCGCTTCGGCGTGACCCCGACCTCGACCGATATCTTGGCCGAGCCCGAGTGGGCGACGGCGTTTCGGACGCCTTCGCGGAGGACCATGTAGAGCTGGTCGCGCACGTAGTCGGGGAGGTGTTCTTCGTTGCCCTCGAACGAGACCTCCCACTCGACGCCGTCGGGGACGCTGATCCTCATCAGGTTCTGCAGCGCGATCCTGAGCCCCTCCGAGGTCTCCGTGAGCCGCAGCTCGCGCGAGAACTCGCCCATGAGATCCAGGGCCTCCTGGGCCGACCGCCGGGCGAGGTCGAACCTGTACCGGGCCTTCCCCGGGTCGGTCTCCCGGAACGCCTCGTAGAGGTCCATGCTCTGGGTGACGACCGTCATCTCGTGGGCCAGCCGGTCGTGCAACTCGCGCGAGAAACGCCTGCGCTCCTCGAACTGGGTCTCTTTCACTTTCGTTAGGAGGTAGTCCACGTAGGAGGCCATCACCATCCGCGAGACCCGGTCCATCACGATCTCCTGGACGGCGAGCGCGATACCCGCGACCTCTTCCGGGGGCGTCCCCGGTACGAGGTTTCTGACCACGGTCCCGACGGCCGCCTTGCAGAGGGCCACCCCGGCCCGGAACGACTCGTCCGGGTGCGGGTTGAGGGGCTCGTCGGCGGCCTCTATGTTGCGGTAGATCTCCTCCTCCACCGCCAGCAGGCTCCGCTCCTCGCCCGCGAGCACCTTCGCGGCGCGCCCGAGCACGTCCGAGGCGTTTTTCCTGAGCTGGTCCCTCGTGGTGCCGTCGCCGACGACGAGCAGGCTGCCGGTCTCGGCCAAAGCGCGCTCGTACTCCTCGAAGATCTCGTCGAAACGCTCCCAGAGCACGCGCGCCGCCTCGGGATACCCGGCGTTGCCCGCCCCGTCTGTTGGTCCCAATAGTCCGCCGATCTCTTTCATCTTGCTTGTGTCCGGCGACCATTATGCACCCGCGTGGGCGTCGGACAAATCCTCCGGTCCCCCGAGCGGCCCGCGGGGTCCGAGATCGGCGGCAAGATGGACGCCGCGCCCCCCGATCTCGGGGCGTTTGGGCAGCCCGCCGGGTCGGGACGCCTCCGAACTTGCATCATCCGGTCCCAAAGACTACACCCTTCGATGCATCTTTAACAAAATGCTCCGAAAATAGTTTTGGAATCACCGCGGGGCGGATACGTTAACCGCAGTGATCCGGCGTCCGGTCCTCCTTTCCCTTCTCCCACCCCCAGGACGCCGGGCCTCTCCAAGAAGGGGTCCAGGTCGTGGGGAACCGGCGCGACAGGCGCCGGCGAGAAGAGAGGACGACGGGCAAGGATCGCGGAGTAGAAAAGACGAGCGGCAAAGGAGAGTTACGTGGCGGATTACGAGCAGCGCAGCGACGGGTACACGGCCATCGAGGACGAGTACTCGGGCTACACGGTAGTCGACCAGAGCGGGTCCAAGATCGGCAAGGTGGACGACCTGTTCCTCGACGAGCAGGACCAGCCGGAGTACTTCGGCGTCAAGATGGGCTTCCTGGGCACCAGCTCCACCCTGATCCCGGCGGACATCGCCACGGTGGACAAGGACCAGGGCTTTATCACGGTTTCGTCCGACAAGGACACGGTCAAGAACGGGCCGGCCTTCGACGACGACCGGGAGATCACGCCCGAGTACGAGAACGAGGTCCGCTCCTACTACGGCCTGGGCGCCTCGACCGGCTCCGAGGACCGTGGCTCCTACGGCAACTACGACAACGACGGCGATACCGGCGAGCACTCCGGCGCGGGCACGACCGGCTCGACCTCCGCGGGCACCGTCGGCGCGGGCATGAGCGAGGGCGACACCGAGTCCGGCGAGTTCCGCGAGCACGGCCGCGGCCAGGAGGGCGTCCACCAGGAGGGCTCCGACCTCGCCGACGAGGACGAGCTGAGGGTCCAGAGGAGCGAAGAAGAGCTCCGCGCCGGGACCCGCGAGCGCGAGGCCGGCGCCATGAGGGTCCGCAAGCGCGTCCGCACCGACCGCGAGCGCATCGAGGTGCCGACCAAGCACGAGGAGGTCAGCGTCGAGCGGGTGCCGGTGAGCGGCGAGGCGACGGAGGCCCAGATCGGGGAGGACGAGGTCGAGGTCCCCGTGACCGAGGAAGAGGTCGTGGTGGACAAGAAGGCCGTGGCCAAGGAGGAGGTCAGGGTCCGCAAGGACGTGGTCGAGGACACGGAGGTCGTCGAGGAGGACGTCCGGCGCGAAGAGGTGGACATCGAGGACGCCACCGAGCGCGGTTCCGGCACCGACCGATAGAAGAGCTGATCTCTGGGGATGCGCCGGTTCGTCCGGCGCATCCCCTTCGCTTTGGCAGGGCAGAGGTTTTCAGTCCAGAAAGGTCCGTTTTGGCTTACGAGGGACGCGAGGAAGAGCGACCGAGGGATGATGACCTCGAAGAGGACCTGAGGGTCCAGCGTTCTGAGGAGGAGCTCCGCGCGGGCGTGCGTCAGCGCGAGGCCGGCTCCATGAACGTCGAGAAGAGCGTGCGGACCGAGCGCGAAGAGGTGCGGGTGCCGCGGCGGCGCGAGGAGGTAGAGGTCGAGCGCGTGCCGATGGGCCAGGAGGTGCCGGAGGCCGAGTTCGGCGGCGAAGAGGTCGTCGTGCAGGTCTTCGAGGAGGAGGTCGTGGTCTCCAAGCGGGTGGTGCTGAAAGAGGAGATCCGGCTCCGCAAGCACGTCGTCGAGGAGGAGCAGGTCTTCGAGGTCGACCTCCGCAAGGAAGAGGTCGAGATAGACGACCGGACAAAGCACGGCGCCAGGGACGTCTCGCAAGACCCTTCTGGTGACGGGCCCCCGTCGCGGGGGGAGTAAGAGATGACCGACGGGCAGCCCCCGCTTCGACGCCGAACGACGGGGCCTCACGCGGAGCCCGCCGGGGTAGCCACCGAAAACTTCTAACGGAGGGGACGTTTTGGATTCCGAAGAAAACAGGAGAGAAGAGAGGGCGCGCCGGGAGGCGGAGGAGGTCCGGGCGACCGGTCGGTCCGCGGATGGCGTAGACCGCGGGCCGACGAACGATCCGTTGCCGGACGCCCGGCGCGACAGACCTGAAGGGTCCCGGCGGGGCGATGGCGACGGGCACATAACCAAAGACCAGATGCGCCGCGCCGCCAGAGACGGGGTGGTGGACCGGGAAGAAGAGCTCAAGACCGACGGTCTCTACGGCAGCGACACGAGCACGCCCGTCACGAGCTCCGCGCTGGCGGAGCTCGTCGGCACGTTCATCCTGGTTTTCGGCGGGACCGCCGTGGCGGTCGCCGCCACCCTGGGCAGCGCCACGGCCGGCCCGGCCTACGACTCGCTCGCCGTGGCGCTGGCCTTCGGACTGGCGCTCGCGGCGGTGGTCGCCGCCATCGGTCACGTCTCGGGCGGGCACGTCAACCCGGCCGTCACCCTGGGGCTGGCCGCCACGGGCAAGTTCCCGTGGAAGTCCGTCCCCTACTACCTGGGGGCGCAGCTCGTCGGGGCCGTGCTCGGGGCCCTCGGCACCTGGCTCGCCTTCGGCGGTCCGGGCAGGACCGAGGCCGGCCTCGCGGCCACCCACCCGGCGCAGGGGGTCGGGGATCTCCAGGCGTTTCTCCTGGAGGTTTTGGTTACCTTCATCCTCGTCTTTGTGGTAATAGCGGTCGCCACCGACGAGAGGGCTCCGGCGCCCATAGCCCCGATAGTGGTCGGGTTCGCCCTGGCCGTCGGGGTCTTTATAGCGGGGCCCGTCACCGGCGGCGCCGTCAACCCCGTGCGGGCGCTCGGGCCGATGATCGTGGCGGGCGACTTCGGGGGCGCGTGGCTCTACATACTCGGACCGATCATCGGCGGGGTGCTGGCCGCATTCCTCTACGACCGCACCATGGCCGAAGGGTAGAAGAGGCAATGTTGTTGAAGGTGTATGCGAAAGGAGTCGAAAGATGAGCGAAAGAGGAAGCGGAGAAGGCAACACCGACGCGCCGAGGGTTGACGCCGATTACGGCGAACGCGGCTCGGGTGGCAGCCACGAAGGAGGCCCCCGCAGGGTCAGCGACGCGCGGCAGGAGCAGGAGACGAACCGTAGCTCCGCCGCGTCCTCGTCCGGCTCCGACCGGGATACCGACAGGGATACCGATAGAGACCGGAACGCGGGCGCCGACCGGGGTACGAGCTGGATCAGCGTGATCCTCGGCTGGATCTGCGCCCTCGGCGCGGCCTTCATCCTCACCGGCATCATCGGCGCCATCGTCGGCGGGATCATCGCCGCGCTGGGCCTCGGCGCCTCCGGCGGCGGCATCTCCAGCATCGTAGGCACCATCATCACCCTGTTCTTGGCGTTCTTTATCGGCGGCTACGTAGCCGGCAGGATGGCGAGCCGCTCGGGGGCCAAGCACGGCCTCTTCGTGGCGCTTCTGGCCCTGATCGTGGCGATCATCGTCGCGATAGCGGGCGGTATCCTCGGGAGCGTCCTCGGCGACGCCCTCGCCAACGCGGTCCCGCCGGGCCTCACGAACGCCATCCCGACGAGCGTTCCCCAGGGCCTCGGCATCGCGGGCATCATCGGCGCCATCCTGGCCCTGCTCGCGCCGTTCCTCGGCGGGGCATTGGGCGGTGCGAAGGGCGCCAGCACCGGCCAGAACCGGCCATAGGTCCGACAAAACGGGGGGCGGGGGCCGAAAAGCCCCCGCCCCGCAAACGCGCGGGCGAGTAAACCGGAGGGCGATAGGCCCGACGCCCGCCGCCTGCGGCGCGAGCACTAGCGGGAGGAAAGTTGGAATACGAAACCACGTCGCGCGGCGGGGTGCACGCCAAGAGTGATGCCCCGACCGCGGACGGGAAGAGACAGGGCTTCGCGGTCCTCGACGACGAGTCCGGCGAGAGGTTCGCGGCCTCAAAGGAGTTCGCGAGCTACGCGCTCCACGACCCGGTGGGGTGCGAGGTCGGCAAGATCGAGAAGATCTTCGTCAACGCCGACGGCGGGCCGGAGTACGTCGAGGTGAAGATAGGGTCCCTCTGGCGGAGGACCGTCCTGATCCCCGTGGAATCGGTCTACCTGGACGGCGGACGGCAGGCCATCATCCTGCAGTAGACCGGCGGGACGGGGTGGCGGATTACGAGAGCGAACAAGATTTGCGCGAATCCCAGAAGCAGACAGGAATCAAATACGCACAGTTCTCGCTGGTCGGGGGTTCGAACGCGCTGGTGGACGTGGGCGTGCTCAATCTGTTGCTCCTGCTCTCGCCCACCCGCAGTCCGGAGGTCCTCGTCGCCTACAACGTCGTGGCGCTGGTCGTGACGAACGCGAACAGCTACCTGTGGAACACCCTGTGGACTTTCAGGGGCCGGGCCCGCCACGATGCCCGGCAGGTGGGCCTGTTCACCGCGCAGGGGCTCCTGAACGTCGCGGTGGGCGGGGCCCTGATCTGGCTTCTGGCCCGCGGCCTCGCCTCCTACACGGACCTCTCGCCGCTGGTCGGGGGAAACGTCGCCAAGCTGGTCTCGATGGTGGCCGCCTCGACCATGAGCTTCGTGTTCCTCCGCTTTTTTGTCTTCCGAAAGACGGGACCGTGATCCCGGCCAGAAAGGTACGCAGTGACGGAGCCAGCGCGTAAGGACGCCGCCCGGCCCACGGAGCTCGGCCGGCTCTTCGAAGAGGCCATCCGGTGCCTCAAGGGCATGGACTTCCCCGGCGCGAACGCGGCCCTGAAAAAGGCCCACGCCGAGGCCGCCAAACCCAAGGGTCACGACGGCTCGGAATCGGGAACCGGCCGGTTGAGAAGCAAGACTGGGGATCGGGGGTGAGAGCATGGGTTATTTGTTGAGAAGGGTGCTGCTGTTCGCGGCGCCGGTACTCTGGCGCAAGTTCCGGCAGAGGCGCCGAAAGAAGTAGGCGGACGGAAAGGAGCGGGCGTGAACAAGGCCGTGATGCCGGGCTTCGGCAAGTTCTACGTTCAGGAGCGGTAGGCCCGCGAGGGCACGAACCCGCAGACAAAGGAGAGCATGCAGATCCCGGCTCGAAGGTCCCGAAGTTCAAGGCGGACGACGGGTTGAAGCGGGCGGTCTAGGAGAGGAAGTCGGGGACGGTACACGGAAGGCTTTGTTCGCCGCCCCGGGTCCCGTCACCGCACGCCCAACCGCTAATCAGTACCTCAGAGCCCCGAACGTCTCTTCCGACCTCGTCGTCACATGACGCCCCGCGAAGTCGGACAGGCTCACGGTTACGAGGGCGATGGTCGTGTCGAACACGGAGCCCACCATCTCGGGCAGCGGGTCGAGGGCGACGAGGCTCACGCCCGCGCGGTGGTACGTCGCGAGCCGTGGGAGCAGCTCCCCGGCCGCGCACTCGACGGTCCGCCAGCCCGTCGCTTCGAAGCCGCCGAGCCTCAGAAACGTCTCGGCCTCGTCCGGGGAGCTGAAGACCGGCAGCGTCTCGGCGCCGACGGTCAACACCTCGGATCTTCCGAATCCGGGCTTCTCTATAAGCCAGTAAGCGGTCGTCAGGTTCGGTGGTCGCGCCGCCCCGCTCTCCAACAATTCCGGCCCCCTCTACGTGAAGATCCGTCCCCACGAACTTCGCGGGGACCGCGGCGGATACCCGACTGGCGCACCGCCGCAACAGGTACGAGCGAACAGCTTAATATACGGCCACGGACCCGGAAACCCCGGAAGATCGCCCCGTCCCGCAAATGTGTCGAAAGGTGTAGGCGCGGTGACCTCCGAGACCTGGAAGAGGGCGGGCGTAGACTACACAATAAGATGCACGTAGAATGCAGAAGAACACTCGCGCGCCGGAGACTCGGCGCAGACGCGCAGGAAGGGTGAATCACCTTGGGGATGTCTAAAGTCTTCTGCGGTTCGAGGTAGGCGGTGGAGAGCCGGCCGACAACAGTGCTTCTGGCGGACGATCACACCATGTTCCGCGAGGGGCTGGCGCAGCTCCTGACCTCCTACGGCGGGCTCCGGGTGGTCGGCGAGACGGCCAACGACGCGGGCGCGGTAGACCTCGCCCGCGAGATGAAGCCCGATGTCGTCATCATGCAGGTGCAGATGCCTTTCGAGGCGGCCAGGGAATCCCTCATCAAGATGCGCCAGGTCGAGCCGCCGCCGAAGGTCATCATCGTGACCATGTTCGAGGACCCGGAGATGATGCGGGCCTTCCTGAGGCTCGGGACCAGCGGGTACGTGCTCAAGAGCTCCTCGACGACCCAGCTCGTCGGCGCGATCCGGGCCGCCGCCTTCGCCCCCGAGGACGGCAACGTGGTCGTGGGGATGCCGAGGACGATGCTGGAGGAGTCGGAGGGGGGATCTGAGGGCGTGCTCTCGGTCCGGGAGCTCGAGATCCTGCTTCTGGCCGCCCGCGGCCTCTCCAACCGCCAGATAGCCCGCCAGGTGCACCTCGCCGAGGGGACCGTCAAACGCCACCTGTCCAATACCTACGGCAAGATGGGGGTGGGCTCCAGGGGCGAGGCCGCGAGGGTGGCGTTGCAGGAGGAGTGGATCACCGTCAGCGAGATCACCGACCACGAGCCAGACGAGGAAGGGTAGCGCGGAGGCCCGCCGGGGTTACTCCACGAGCTCCCCGGAGATAAAAGCCTCCACCTCGTCCAGGACCGAGATCAGGTCTTCCACGCTCATATCCTCTATCTTTCGGACCTGTCCGCCCAGGTTGACCCTGACGTCCATGCCGTCGGAGAAAAGCACCTCGATCCGGCACGGGATGTCGTCGAGGTACTTCTGCGTCTGCCCGTCGTTGTCGTTGCGCACGAGCAGGTCGGGTTGAAAAGCCGTCACCTCCCCGTCGAGGGAGTCGGCCGGGGAGATCAGCACCTCGTGGTCGGGACGGTGCTTCAAGAGGGCGAGCGCCAGCGTCTCACGGTACATCCGAGGTTTGACGGTAACTAGTATGCGCACGGTCCGTACGCTCCTGACTCGCGGGAAACCAGACACGAACGATACGCATTAGAGCGGCCCACAGATAGTTGTAGGGACACTATACACCCGTGCCGGACGGTTTGGACCGCCCGCGCAGAAGATGTGTTGAAGTGTGTATCGTGTGTGTCATATTTCGGGCCATCGACCCGCCGTGATCCATACGGACCCCCGGCTACATACTTCGACACATTTACTATAAGTAGGGGTCAAAATTACTTTCGGGGCGGTCGGGGCGCGGCTATATTCCCATGCGTTCACCCATCACTAGACAGAGGAGTACGACCGGATGCTTGAGCGGGGCAGAGAAGGCGGGCGACGTTCGGGAGCCCCTTTTGCAAGGGATGAGGTATCGGGCAGGACGGCGCGTCCCCGCGACGAGCTGACGGAGCGGCGCGAGATCTACCTGACCTCCGGGCGGTCCCGGGGAGGCCCGGGTTGACCCGGGCCCAGACGAAGCGCCGCGGGTTCGAGGGATTGGTCGACGCGTCGGAGGATTACTCGGGGTACGAGGAACTCGCGCCCCTGGACCTTCTCGATCCTTTGGGGCACAAGATCGGACGCGTCGAGAAGCTCTTCTTCAACGGAGACGGCGGGCCGGAGTACGTCCGGGTTCGGATTGGACTCCTCTTTGCCCGGTACGTGCTCATCCCGGTGCAGGCCGTCGCGCTCGACAGGGCCGCGCGGTCCCTGACGCTCAAGTGATCCCGGCGACGCGGGAGGGCTGATGTTGAAGGACGGCGTACCGGCGGACGACCATCGGGGGGCGCTCGCGTGGCTGGACGACTCCCTGGAGTGGGCGCGCCCGCGAAGCCGGACGAGGCTGACGGAGCTCCTGAAGCTCGTCCGGGCCGAGGTCCTTCTCGACCTCCAACTCTCCGAGAGCCCGCCCGCGCCCCGAACCCGGTCGAACGGAACCTTTTCCGACACCGACCGTAGCGTGTAAGGGTTCGTCCCCGTCCATCGTTCACGACACGATCGCCGGAGCGTTGCCCCGGCTGGAAAGAAGCGCTGCCTATGAGACTAGACGCATCGCCCCTGTCCGACGGGCCCGATAGGTCCGACCGCCGGCACGAGGCCAACCTTTTCGCCGAGTTGAAGCGGGCCGTCAAGGATGACGGGCTGCTGGACCGGCAACCGGCCTACTACGTCGGCAAGACCGCCCTTACTTTGGGCCTGCTGGCGGTGGGCGTGGCCCTGCTGTTCGTCTCGGATAGCTTCTGGTTCCAGATGCTCGTCGCCGTTTACCTGGCGTTCGCGTTCGGCCAGATCAGCCTGCTCGCCCACGACTTCGGGCACCGGCAACCCGGAACCCTCTCGGCCCGGACGAACGACCTCGTCACCCTCCTCCTCGGCAACGGGCTGCTCGGCATGAGCCGCGAGTGGTGGGTGTACAAGCACAACAAGCACCACGGCCACCCCAACCAGATGGACACCGACCCCGACATAGACATCCCGTTGCTCGCCTTCGAGGAGGAAGAGGCCTTCGGGAAGCGGGGGCTCGCGCGGTTCGTCACCAAGTATCAGGCGGCCCTAATCTTCCCGCTCTCCTTCCTCCAGGCCATCAGCATGCTCCACAGCAGCGTCGGCTTCATAGCCTCTGGTGAGGCCAAACGTCCCGCGGCCGAGGCGCTGACGATCGTGGCCCACTTCGCCCTCTACTTCGGCCTGCTGTTCTACGCGCTCGACCCCCTGACGGCGGTCCTGTTCGTCGTCGTCCACCGCGGCCTCTACGGGGTGTACCTCGTCTCCGTCTTCGCCCCCAACCACAAGGCGATGCCCCTTCTAGAGAAGGACGCCGAGGTCGGGTTCCTGCACCGCCAGGTGCTTACCAGCCGCAACGTCCTCGCGCACCCGATCACGGACTTCTGGTACGGCGGCCTCAACTACCAGATAGAGCACCACCTCTTCCCGAGGATGCCCCGCAACAAGCTAAAAGAGGCGCAGCCGATCATCAAAGACTTCTGCCGCGAACACTCCATCGCCTATCACGAGACCACCGTGCTCCAGTCCTACCGCGAGATCCTCACCCACCTCCACGCCGTGGGCGCCCCCCTCCGCAAAACCCAACAAACCGGGTCTTAGAGAGACCGAAACCCCAAAACCTCCACCCAACCCGGACGGACATCCCCCAAACCCCATGTAGGGGCGGGTTTCAAACCCGCCCGCGCCCGGACGCGGCTCCCCTCACCCCTCCTTGACGAAGTACAACAACTCGCCCGGACCCAGGAGCTTGTGGCGGCGCATGGGGTTGAGGCGGTACAGGAAGCTCACGAAGTGGCCCGGGTCGGCGGCGTTGAAGTCGAAGAGCTCGTAGTGGGTCGGGACGAGCAGGCCGAAGTCCAGGACCTCGGCGAGCTCTGAAGCTTCGCGGAAGTCGGTGTTGCCGACAAGGTCCCGGCTGGTCCTGAAGAAGTCGCGGCCGTTTATGGGGACAAAGGCGACGTCTATCTCCCACGCCGAGAGCGTCTCGATGAGGCCGTCGTAGATCACGGTGTCCCCCGCGTGGTACACGGTGACGCCGTTCCACTCGATCACGTACCCCAGGTACGCGTGGCCCCGCTCGGGATCGTACTCCAGTTCCGTGTGCGCTGAGGGTATCGCCGTGATCCTGGCCCCGGACATCTCCTCGGACTCCCCGACCGCCGGAACGGTGATGCTGCCAGGGTCCAGGCCCGCCCCGACCAGCGTCTCCTGGCTCGTCGTGGGGGCGACGAACCGCGCTCCCGGCGAAGCCCCGGCCACCGGCAGCAGGGTGTCGGGGTCGGTGTGGTCTATGTGGTCGTGGGTGAGGAGCACGGCCGAGGCGTTGGTGACCTCGTTCGGTTGGACGGGGGGAGGGAAGCAGCGGTCCAGGCTGCCGCCGGCGCCGTCGTTGGACGTGAGGTAAGGGTCTACGTACATCGTCCCCCCGGGGCCTTTGATCGCCACCCCGACCTGCCCCAGGCCCCAGAAGGCCAGCGACCGCTCTCCCACCTCCAGCGCGTCCATGCGGGCTATGAGATCCACCCCGACCCACCCCTTTCCTTCCGCCAGACGTTGACGCGGGCCAGCTTAACATTATGCTGACGCCCAGGACCGACGGAGGAGCGCACGTTGAGACACCCGAAACTCGTGAACGCACATGAGGCGGAGGGGACAGGAAACCTTCGGGCCTGTCCCGGTCTCTGGTAGCCCGAATGCCGGAGAGGCCCCACCTCGTCCTCCTGCCCGGGATGCTCTGCGACGCGGATCTCTTCGCCCACCAGACGGAGCACTTGTCCGAGATAGCCGAGGTAAGCGTCGGGGACCTGACGCGCGACGGCTCCGTGGCCGGGATGGCGAGGACCGTGCTCGACGCGGCCCCCGAACGGTTCTTACTCGCCGGCCTCTCGCTCGGCGGCATCGTGGCGATGGAGCTCATGCGCCGGGCCCCGGAGAGGGTGGAGCGACTCGCCCTCATAGATACCAGCCCTCGGTCCCCGCGCCCGGACCAACTGGAGACGTGGGACGAGTTCGAAGAGATGACGGAGGACGGCCGGTTCGTGGAGGTAACCACGGAGCGGTTGATGCCGGCGCTCGTCCATCCCGACCGGCTGGGCGACGAGCCCCTGACGGGCGCGATAGAACGCATGGCGGAGAACGTCGGCGGGGCGGCGTTCCTGCGGCAGCTCTCGGCGCAGAGGGGCAGGCCGGACAGCAGGGAATCGCTGGCCGGCATAGAATGCCCCACGTTGGTCCTCTGCGGGCGGGAGGACGCGCTCTGTCCGTTCGGGTTGCACGAGGAGATGGCGGGGCTCGTTCCCGGCGCGGCGCTCGTTCTGGTCGAGGAGTGCGGGCACCTGAGCAGTTTGGAGCGGCCCGAGGCGGTGACGGCGGTCCTGCGGTACTGGTTGGCGGTAGCTGGGAGGGAGTAGGGGATGCGGGAGAACGGGGTCAGGTCCATCTGGGG
>CAXUFZ010000073.1:0-13254 GCA_964250345.1 uncultured Rubrobacteraceae bacterium | reverse complement strand
CCCCCCGGCCCGCGAGGGTTCCCAGCCCCGCGAGGAGAACCTTGAGGCGCCGGACGGTCCGTAGGAAGGCGTCGTAGTCCACGCTCTTGTCTATGCACAGGTCGGCGTGCTCCCCGCCGGGGGGTCTCTCCCCCTCGCGCGAGACCATGACCACCACGGTCAGGTCCTCCGTGCGCCCGGCGGACCGGATGCGGCGGAGCACCTCGGCCCCGTCCACCTTCGGGAGCTTCAGGTCGAGCAGCACGAAGCGCGGCAACGCCTCGTCGCCGAAGAGGTAGTCCAGCGCCGCGGCCCCGTCGCGGGCCACGACGACGCGACCCCGGATGCCGCCCTTTTTCAACGCGCGACGGGTGAGCAACTCGTCGTCCGGGCTGTCCTCCACCAGGAGTATCGTCCGATCCTCCACCCTCGCCTCCTTACGCAAACCTTGTGCCTTTCGCGTCTTGTCCGGCACCCTAGTCCAAAACCCGTCCCGACTTCATGGGCGTCTGTCCCATATTGCCCGGGAACTTTTGTCCCGGTTTGTCCCGGACCGGGCCACGGGTTCTGTAAGATGGCCCCGTGCAGACCCGTCCGGCCGCCCGCGAAGACGCCGCAGCGATGGCCCGCATCTACAACGCGGGCATCGCGGGGCGCGTCGCCACCTTCGAGACCAGCCCACGCTCCCCCGAAGACGTCCTGCCCTGGACCAGTGGACCCCACCCCGCCGTGGTTGTCGTCGAGGGCGGGGAGGTAATAGCCTTCGCCTCGACCTCCGCCTACAGCCCCCGCGACTGCTACGCCGGCATCGCCGAGTTCTCCGTCTACACCGACCCCGGGAGCAGGAACCGCGGCGCCGGCCGGCTGGCGATGGAGGCCCTGATCCGGGAGGCCGAAGGGCGCGGTTACTGGAAGCTTCTCGCCAAAGTATTCGTCGAGAACGCCCCCAGCCTGAGCCTGCTCCGCTCCCTCGGTTTCCGCGAGGTCGGCGTCCACCGCAGGCACGCCAAACTCGACGAGGTCTGGCGCGACGTGGTCGTCGTCGAGAAGCTCCTGTGGCCGGATGAGCCGGCAAGATAACCAGACCCGACACCCAAAACCTGACACAAAGACCCCGCCGCCTCCCGGATACAATCTTCGGGTGCGAGGCGTGAAGAAGCAGGACCTGCCCGAGAAGACCTGCCCCGTGTGTGGCCGGCCGTTCCGGTGGCGCAAGAAGTGGGCGCGCGACTGGGATTCCGTCGTCTACTGCAGCGACCGCTGCCGCCGCGAGGCCAAGACAGCCCGCGGGGGCTAGCGTCCCGGCGTTGCGGTTCCGGCCTACACTTCTTTGAAGATGCGCTCCGAGGCGGAGATGGGATCCAGCTCCCGGCGGTAGACCTTCTCCATCGTCCCCGTGTCCTCGCGTTCGAGCCGCCCGCGCATCGCCCTCTCCAGCCGGTCCGTCGCCCACCCGACGACGAACTGCTCGAGTGCCGCTTTTCGGCGACCTTCGAGCTTTCCGCTCTCCTCAAGATGCGTGCGATGCTTCTCTATCGTCTCCTTCAACTCCTCGATCCCTTCGCCGGTGTCGCCGCGGGTCATGACGATGGGCGGGAACCACGGGTCGGGGTCGAGCTCGTGCCCGATCTCCAGTATGGACCTGACCTCGTTCGCCGCGCCCTTCGCCCGCGGGTGGTCGGCCTTGTTGACGCAGAAGACGTCGGCGATCTCCATGATCCCCGCCTTGAGCGCCTGCACCGCGTCCCCCGCCCCCGGCTGCAGACAGAGCACCACCGTGTCGGCGGCGCCCGCCACCTCGACCTCGCCCTGCCCTACGCCGACCGTCTCGTACAAAACGACGTCCATGCCGGCGGCCTCCATCGCCATCGCCGCCAACCGCGAGCCGCCGGCCAGACCTCCCAGATGCCCCCGGCTCCCCATCGACCGGATGAACACCCCGGGGTCCAGAAAGTGGTCCGACAGGCGGATGCGGTCCCCGAGGATGGCCCCCTTCGAGAACGGGCTAGACGGGTCCACGGAGATTACGCCGACCCGTTTATCTTCTTTGCGGTAGAGCCCGATCAGCTCCGCGATAACGCTGCTCTTGCCGACCCCGGGCGGCCCCGTAAACCCGACGGTGAGGGCGCCGCCGGTCTGCGGGTAGATCTCCTCGATGATCCCCGGCGTCTCGGGGTCCTCGCGCTCTATCTTCGAGATGACCCTCGCCAGCGCCCGCCGGTCCCCGGAGAGCAGCCTCCCGACGAGCGCCTCCCCCACCCGGCTTAGGCCCACTCCGTGACGAGCTCCGGCGGCTGCGTCAGCGTCTGGAAGACCACGCAGTACCGCTCGGTCCTCTTCTTCAGGCCCTCCAACTCCTCCTCCGTCGCCCCCGGCGCCTCGACCTCGAAGCGCGTGCTGATGCTCTCGAAACCCACCGGCACGTCCTTCGAGATGCCCAAAGTACCCGCGAGGTCCATCTCCCCCGTCACCGTCACCTCGATCCTCTCCGTCTCTATGCCCATCGCCTCGGCGACCATCTGGCACGTCACCTGGGCGCAGGCGGCGAGCGCGCCAAGAAGCAGGTCGCCCGAGCAGGCCGCCGTCCCGGCGCCGCCGACGCCCGAGTGGGCCTGGGCCTCGTAGACCGCGCGGCCGATGTCCACCGAGCAGGAGATCGGGGTGTCCTCCTGGCTCGCTTTGGCCTCCAGCGAGATCCTGGACGAACCAGGCTCGCTCCTGTACTTGTCCTTCAACGGCTTCTGTACCGCCCTAAGATCCATGCTCCTCCTCGCGTATCCCCTTCCGAAAACCCAATGTACGCTACGCCCCCCGCCGCGACAAGAGACGCACCGGCCGCATCCCTCGTTTTGCATGTATTGCGCATGTGTTACTCTTTTCCACATGACGAAGATGATCCAGATCCGGAATGTTCCCGACGACCTTCATCGCAAGCTCAAGGTGCGGGCGGCGCAGATGGGCATGACGCTCTCGGATTACCTGCTCTCTGAGGTGGAGAAGGTGGCTGCGAAGCCCACGCTCGCGGAGATGATGGAGCGTCTGCGGCGCGACGATCCGGTCGAGCTAGACGAGCCGCCGGAGGTCACGATCCGTCGCATGAGGGACGCGGACGATCCTCGCGACCTCGGCTAGCGGGCTTTGATCGTCCTGGATGCTTCAGCGGCGCTCTCCGTTCTGCTCGCCGCTGACACCGGGGCGGAGGGCATCAGGGAGCGGATCTCCCATCCGGACGAGACCCTGCACGTGCCCCACCTACTCGAGGTCGAGGTACTACACGCCTTGAGGCGTCTGAGTTTTGGCGGCGTCGTCTCTTCGGAACGGGCGCTGCTGGCCCTTAGCAGGCTTCGCGACACGCAACTCCAGCGCTACCCGCATACCGCGCTCATCGAGAGGATCTGGCAACTGAGGGACAACCTCACGGCCTACGACGCGGCCTACGTGGCCCTTGCCGAAGCGCTGAACGCCCCGCTCGTCACCCGGGATGCCCGCCTCGCCCGCGCCCCCGGGATACGGGCCGAGGTAGAGGTTTATGCGTGAGTTCCGCCGTTGCCGCTAGAATGGTAGCGTCGGTTTGTGGGGACCCGTGAGGAGCAAGGTTTGAACAACGTTGTGCTTCAGGGCAGGGTAAGGGACCTCCTCGACGGCTTCGAGGGCCGGGAACCCCTCAGGCGCCTGTTCTGGTCCGAGCTCAACTACGAACGCAGGGACGACCCTTTGAGCACCCGTGGGTGGCCGGAGACGGTGACGGGCGTGCTGGCGGAGGAGCCGACGGTTCTCGCCTCCGGCGCGGACGACGGATTCGAGGTGATCTACTGCCGCCTCGAATCCGACAGGCTCTCCCTCGGGGCGGAACGCCGCGTGATGGAGAAGCTCTACTCCGACGGCCACGACCGCGCCCTCTTCGTCTTCTCCGACGCCGCCCGTCGCCGCTGGCACTTCGTCAACGTCCACATATCAGACGACGAGGGCCGCCGCCGGCTCTACCGTCGCATCACCGTCGGGCCCGAGGAGGAGCACCGCACCGCCTCCGAACGCCTCGCCAGGCTCGATCTCGAATTGATCGCAGCAAGGAAGCGAAAAGTCCCCGAGGACCTCTTCCCGCTGGATGTCGCGGACGAACATGACGAAGCGTTCAAGGTCGAGCCCGTCACGAACGAGTTTTTCGATGAGTACGCCAAGATCTTCACCCAGGTCGAATCGCTGATCGAGGGCATCGCCGCTGGGGAGGGAAAGCGCCTCTTCACCCAGCGGCTCTTCAACCGCCTGATGTTCCTGGCCTTCGTCCAGAAGAAGGGCTGGTTGAAGTTCGGCGGGGATGCCAACTACCTGCCGGCCCTCTGGAAAGACTACGCCGCAGACGATTTCGACGGCAAGAACTTCTACCGCGACCGGCTCAAGCTCCTGTTCTTCGCGGGTTTGAGCCCGTCCAACGAGGTGGACATCGCGGGCATCAACAACGGCGGCTACACCAGCGAGACTTACGGCGACGTGCCGCCCCTGAACGGCGGCCTGTTCGAGCGGGACGAGGACGGCACCGACGACGATGACAGCCCCGTCGTGGTGCCGGACGCGGCGATAGAGACGATCCTCGAAGACCTCTTCGCCCGCTTCAACTTCACCGTCACCGAGAGCACGCCGCTCGACGTCGAGGTCGCCGTGGACCCGGAGATGCTCGGCCGCGTCTTCGAGGAGCTGGTGACGGGCCGCCACGACACCGGCAGCTACTACACCCCGAAGCCCGTCGTCTCGTTCATGTGCCGCGAGGCGCTCAAGGGGCATCTCGGGGCGCGGCTGCCGAACGACTCGCCGGAGGCCGTTCGGCGCTTCGTCGAGGACCACGACCCGTCGGAGTTGCGGGACGGTGAGGGCGCTCTTGAGGCTTTGCGGACGGTCACGGTCTGCGATCCGGCGTGCGGGAGCGGGGCGTACCTGCTGGGGATGCTGCACGAGTTGATCGACCTTCGGGAGCGGCTCTTCGCCGTCCGCAGCCTCGATCCCGTCTCCAACTACGAACGGAAGCTGGAGATCATCCAGAACAACCTCTACGGCGTGGACATAGACCCCTTCGCCGTCAACATCGCCCGCCTCAGGCTCTGGCTCTCCCTCGCGGTGGAGTTCGAGGGCGAAGAAGGACAGAGACCCCCGCCCCTCCCCAACCTCGATTTCAAGATAGAGGCCGGCGACAGCCTCCTTGCGCCCGACCCGTCCGGCGGGCTGGAGCTGGACATGGTGCGCGACGAGCAGGTAACGCGCCTCGATGGACTCAAGGCGCGTTACCTCAAATCCCGCGGCGAGGAGAAAAGGCGGTTGCGCGGAGAGATAGACGGTTTACTGGCCGAGATCTCCAGCTGGGCGCATCCCGACGGCGGGGTCCCAGGCTTCGACTGGCAGGTCGAGTTCGCGGAGGTCTTCGCCGGCGGCGCGGACGGGGCCTCCGGCGGCTTCGGCGTGATCCTCGCGAACCCGCCCTACGTGCGTATGGAGCTGTTCAAAGGCATCAAGCCTGCGCTCAGGAAGAACTTCCCGGAGGTCCACAGCGACCGCGCCGACCTCTACGTCTACTTCTACGGCCGCGCCCTGCAACTGCTCGGAAGCGGCGGGATGCTCGCCTTCATCTCCTCCAACAAATGGTTCCGGGCGGGCTATGGCAAGAAGCTCCGCAAACTCTTCGCCGATACCACACACGTTTCGAGCATAACCGACTTTGGCGAATTGCCCGTTTTCCAATCCGCATCGACGTTTCCTTCAATCGTCACCGCTCAGAAGGAACGCAATAAAGACGGAGCTACCGCCTTCACGCGGGTAAAGACCCTCGACCCACCCTACCCTGATGTGGCCGCGCTCGTACACGAGCAGGGACACGCCCTGCCACCTGATGCCCTCGACGGCTTCGACTGGAGCCTGACCGACGAATCCACCTCCAATCGTCTACGCAAAATGCGCGTCTCCAGCATTCCGCTCGGCGAGTATGTTAGAGAGCGAATCTTCTGGGGCGTCAAGACCGGGCTGAACAGAGCTTTCGTTATCGACGGGACCAAGCGGCAAGAACTTGTCGCTCAAAGCCCCGAGAGCGGACAGATCATCAAACCTCTGGCTGTTGGCGACAACGTGCGCAAGTGGACAGTGGAGTCAAGAGATAGGTGGCTACTGTATATGTACCATGGAGTCGACGCAACTAAGCTGTCCAGCGTCATCGATCACTTGGAGCCGTACAGGGAACAACTCGAGAAACGGGCAACGAAGCAAGAATGGTACGAGCTTCAGCAACCACAGATGCGTTATGTTTCCGCTCTTGAGCAGCCCAAAATAGTGTTTCCTGACATCGCCAAAGAATCACGCTTTGCTTTCGACACAGAGAATAGGTATCTCAACAACACTATCTACTTCATACCCATAGATGATCTGTACCTGCTTGGCGTGCTCAATTCCAATGCTATGTGGCAGTATGCAAGAGAGCGCCTCACAGTCTTAGGAGATGCAGATCAGAGAGGCAGATTGCGGTTCTTTCGTCAATTTGTCCGAGATCTTCCTATCCCTAACCCCCTCGCTTCAGATCAGGACGCCATCGCGAAGCTAGTGCGGAAGTGCCTGAACGCGAAAGGCGTTGGTTGCGAGGAGTGGGAGGCGGAGATAGACGGGCGGGTGGCGGCGCTGTACGGGCTGTGAGACAGCACGAGTCTTGAGGGTGCTGCGCGATCGCGAGGGCGTCGAGATCCGTCTGACCGACGAGCGTCCCGCGCACGTTCTGGAGCACCCGGAGATGTCGGACATGGAGACGGGGATCGAAGAGACGCTGCTCCGTCCGCGGCACGTCGTGCGGTCCCGCAGCGACGAAGAGGTCCGTCTCTACTACCGTTTCTACTCCGAAACCCGCGTCGGTGGTAAATTTCTTTGCGTGGTGGTCAAGGTCCGCGCGGACGATGCGTTCGTGATCACTGCCTACCTGACCGACAAGTCAAGGAAGGAGAATCCTTGTGGAACGCGACGTCGTGAAGCTCTGGTACGATCCCGAAGACGATTACCTCGAAGTAACCTTCGAGCGCAAGGACGGCTTTTTCCGAGAGACGGAGGACGACCGGGTCATGGAGAGAGTGGACGGGGAAGGTAACGTCCTCGGCTTCTCCGTACAGAAGGTCAGTTCCCTGAAGGGTAAGCCCTTCGGAGTGGCGCTCCCCTGACGCTTCAACAGCGGAGATAGACGGGCGGCTTGTATAATTTTTCGGAGGTAGAGTCAAGTGACCGATAAGAGAACGAGATCGAAACCCATCAGGAAGGGTCGCAAGAGCCCTCAGCAATTCGCCCGCCGCGCGCGTGAGATCCAGGACAACCTCATCGCCCAGGGCCGCCGCTTTTCGGACTCTACCGAGATCGTCAGGGCCGACCGTGAATCTCGGTGAAAGATCCCTCCCCCGCCACGCTGGTACTGGACACCAGCGTGGCGGTCAAATTCTATCTGCCCGAAAACCTCATGGAAGAAGCCCGTCGGCTGCGCGCCCTGGTGGATGATGAAGCCGCGGAGCTTGTCGCCCCCAGTACCATCCAGCCGGAGCTGTGGAACGCCCTGTGGCAGCAGCACCGCCGGGCCGACCTGCCGTTGGAGATGGTTCGGAACATCTGGGAAGAGTTCTCCGAAGATCCCATATCTTATTTCGAGATAGACCCCCTGATGCCCCGATCCGTGGAGGTAGCCGCGAACTCCGGCGCCATCGTCTACGACGCTTTGTTCCTCGCCCTGGCCGAAGAGATGGAGACGGTAATGATAACCGCGGACGACAAGCTCCTGAAGACCTTGCGCGAAACGCCTTTCGCCGGACTCGCCCACCATCTCGGCAAGGTACACGGACTCTTATAGAGTCCGGCGCACCAGTGCGGAAGTGCCTGGACACGAAGGGCGTGAGTTGCGTAGAGCGGGGGGCAGAGATAGACGGGCGGTTGGCGAGATTGTACGGGCTGTGGGGATAATGCTGCCGTCATCAGCTAGGCTCCGATCCGTTCAACGATCCGAACACACGGCATGAAGCCGACGTTCACTGACGACGAGTCCCATAGAAACACCACGTTTACGCGGTTTTGTGAACTTGTGGATCTGTCGATTTTTTGCTTTGTAGATTTTTCGTTGTCAAATTCCCCGTAGTATATGTCCTTGAAAATCCGTTCATTAACCCAATGTACGCTCGTCGCGTGAGAGGAGTATGGAACATGGCGAAGGTCAGGATCGAGATTTCCATGAAAGAGTCTCTGTTCGACGCGGCCGGGACGCGGGCGAAGAAAATGGGCATCTCGCGCAGCGAGCTTTTCGTCAGAGCGGTCGAGGAGTTCGTCCGTCACCGGGATAATGAGGAGACTACCGAAAGGCTCAACGCCTCCTACGCCGACGAAGAGGACGAATAAGGGTAAGAACCAGCGACCTCGAGACGGGGAAGGTGACTCGGTGAGCGACATCGTAGACAACCGGCGCGAGAAGCTGGTGGACACCATCGGTACTATCCTGGACTCGACGGAGAGCGCCCGGTTCGCCGTCGGGTACTTTTTCGTCTCCGGGCTCACGGCGGTGCAGGAGAAGCTGAAGGACGTGAAGGAGCTGCGGCTCCTGATCGGCAACACCTCGAACCGCGAGACCATCGAGCAGATGGCCGAGGGCTACCGTAGATTGGAGATGGTCGCCGGGGCCGCCGAGGAGCAGCTCTACCAGAAGGGGGCCGAGGCTCGACGCCTAACGGGTTTGGCGGCCCGCGAGGTGGGAGATTCCCTGGAGGTCATGGACCAGACCGACGAGGGCGAGGAGCTCGTGCAGACGCTGGTGCGCCTGATCGAGTCGGGCCGCCTGAAGGTGCGGGTCTACACGCGGGGCCGGCTGCACTCGAAGGCGTACATCTTCGACTACGAGCCCGACGGCCGCTTCGAGAAAGGCATAGCGGTCGTGGGCTCGTCCAACTTCACGCTCTCGGGCATCTCGCACAACACGGAGCTGAACGTCGTCGTCCACGGCAACGACAACCACGCGGAGCTCGGTCACTGGTTCGAGGAACTCTGGGACGAAGCCGAGGATTTCGACGAGTCGCTGATGGAGGAGATGCGGCGGTCGTGGGCGGTGGCGCCGACGACGCCTTACGACGTTTACATGAAGACGCTCTACGCGCTGGTCAGGGACCGGCTGGAGGGGGAGGAGCGGGCGCGCACGGTCGTGGGCAGCGACATCACGGATCAGCTCGCGGACTTCCAGCGGGTCGCGTTCCGGCAGGCGGTCGGCATGATCGAGGAACGCGGCGGCGCCTTCGTCTCGGACGTGGTGGGCCTGGGCAAGAGCTACATCGGGGCGGCGATCGTGAGCCACTTCGAACGCACCCGGAGGGCGCGGCCCCTCATCGTCTGCCCGAAGCCGCTCGTGGAGATGTGGGAGCGCTACAACGAGGTCTACCAGCTTAACGCCCGCGTGCTCTCGATGAGCCTGCTGCGCGAGAGCGGCGAGGGGGCCACGGGCTCGTTGCTGGACGACGTGCGCTACAAGGACCGGGACTTCGTGCTCGTGGACGAGAGCCACAACTTCAGGAACCGGGACATCCAGAGGTACAGGTTGCTGGAGGAGTTTCTCAGTTCCGGCAAGAAGTGTTGCTTTCTCACGGCCACGCCGCGCAACAGGAGCGCGTGGGACATTTACAACCAGATCAAGCTCTTCCACCAGGACGACGTGACCGACCTCCCGATAGACCCGCCGAACCTGCGCGAGTTCTTCCGGCTGGTCGAGAAGGGCGAGCGCGACCTGCCGGAGCTTCTGGGTAACATCCTCCTCCGGCGCACCCGCAACCACATCCTACGCTGGTACGGCCGCGACTCCGAGACCGGCAAACCCGTGGACCCTTCCCGCTTCGACGAGTACCTCGGCGGGAAGAGGCGCGCCTACGTGCTGGTGGACGACCGCCGCCAGTTCTTCCCCAAACGGCGCCTGGAGACGGTGAGCTACAGTATCGAGGCCGCCTACGCCGGGCTCTACGACGAGCTGCGCGGATACCTCGGTAGCGCGCGGGAGCCGGGTGCTGAGCCCCCCGACGACGAGCTTACCTACGCGCGGTACGGGCTGTGGCGGTACGTGCTCCCCGTCAAGCGCGACCAGGAGCCCTACGTAACCCTGCGGCGGGCGGGCTTCAACCTGCGCGGCCTCATCAGGGTCCTTCTCTTCAAGCGCTTCGAGTCGAGCGTCTACGCCTTCAGGGAGACGGTCCGGCGGCTGGTGCGCGCCCACAGGTCCTTTCTCGCGGCGCTGGAGGACGGCATAGTCCCGGCCGGCGAGGAGGCCGAGAGCATCCTGATCGAGAGCGATCCCGACGAAGAGACGCAGGTCGTGGACGCCCTGCGGGCCGTCTCCGGCCGGTACGCCGCGGAGGATTTTCGGCTCGACCTGCTCAAGGAGCACATCCGGCGGGATCTGGGGCTGCTGGAGAGGATCCTGGGCCTCGTCGAGCCCATAGAGCCCGCGAACGACGCCAAGCTCCAGCGGCTCAAGGAGAAGCTCGCCGAGGAGCCCTTGAAGAGCGGCAAGCGGCTCATCTTCACCCAGTACGCGGACACCGCGCGTTACCTCTACGACAACCTCGACCCCGGCGGGAAGAGGGACGACGTGGACGTGATCTTCAGCGGCGACAAGAGCAAGGTCCGCGCGGTGGGCCGCTTCGCCCCGAAAGCCAACCCCGAGTACACGATCCAACCCGGCGAGTCCGAGCTCTCCATGCTCATCGCCACCGACGTACTCGCCGAAGGCTTGAACATGCAGGACTGCGACAAGATCGTTAACTACGATCTGCACTGGAACCCGGTCAGGCTCATCCAGCGCTTCGGGCGCATCGACCGCATCGGGAGCGAGCACGGCGAGATCTTCGGCTTCAACTTCCTACCCGAGACGGGCATCGAAGAGAACCTCGGCCTTGGCGGGATCCTGCGCGAACGCATCAGGGAGATACAGGCCACTATCGGCGAGGACGCCGCCATCCTGGAGCCGGGCGAGAAATTGAACGAACAGGCCATGTACGCCATCTACGAGCGGGACGAGACGAGGTTCGAGGGCTACGAAGACGACGAGGAAGACCTCACCGACCTCGGCGAGGCCGTGGAACTCTTCCGCCAACTCCGCGACGAAGACCCGGAGGAGTTCGGACGCATCGCCTCCTTGCGCGACGGCATCCGCACCGGCAAACGCTCGGACGAAAAGGGCGTCTACGTCTTCTGCCAGGCCGGCGGCTACCGCCAACTCTACCTGCTGGACGAGCGCGGCGAGATAGTCTCAAGAGACCCCCGCCGGGTGCTGAAGACCATCTCTTGCGGACGCGGGGAACCCGGCCAGCCCGTACCCGCCGGTTACAACCAGGCCGTCATGCGCGTAAAGGAGCGTTTCGAGCGCGAGGTCAGGGAGCGCCGGGCCGAGCGCGAGAACCGGCGCTCGCGCAACCGGGGCCAGCGCTACGTCCGGCGCGAGTTGCAGGTGCTGTTCGCCGGGACCGACGACGCGGCGTTGCGCGAGAGGATCAACGCGCTGGAGCGACCCTTCGGCGGTCCGCTCGTCAGCGCCGTAGAGCGCCGCCTGAACGGCCTGCAGAAGGGAGGCGTCAGGGGCGAGGAATTGCTCCGGGAGCTGGAAGTCCTCTACTCCCGGTACAGGATGTACGAGACGGCGTCCCGTCCGGGTACGCACCACGAAGGAGACGAGACGCCCCGCATCGTGTGCAGCGAGGCCCTAAGGTGAAGAGGGACGCCCAGATCGGCGTCCCTCGGATCCAGAACCCCTGAAAGTTATCCCTCCAGCAAGAGCGACTCGGGGTCTTCGATCAACTCCTTGATGCGCACCAGGAAACCGACGGCCTCGGCGCCGTCTATGACGCGGTGGTCGTAGGAGAGCGCGAGGTACATCATCGGGCGGACCTGGACCTCGCCGTCGACGACCACGGGCCGCTCCTGGATCTTGTGCATCCCGAGGATGGCGACTTGTGGCATGGTGAGGATGGGCGTCGAGAGCAGGCTCCCGAAGATGCCGCCGTTTGTGATGGTGAAGGTCCCGCCGGTCAGGTCTTCGAGGGTGAGCTTACCGTCGCGGGCCTTGGTGGCAAGATCCGCTATACCGCCTTCTATCCCGGCGAAGCTCTTGCGGTCGGCGTCGCGCACGACGGGGACGACGAGCCCCTCGTCGGTCGAGACGGCGACGCCTACGTCGTAGTAGTGCTTGAGGACGAGCTCGTTGCCCTGCAACTCGGCGTTGACCTTCGGGAACGCTTTCAAGGCGCCGATGGCGGCCTTGGTGAAGAAGCTCATGAAGCCGAGGCGGGAGCCGGTCCGCTCCTGGAAGGACTCCTTGCGCCGCTTGCGCAAGGCCATGACCGCGCTCATGTCCACCTCGTTGAAGGTGGTGAGCATGGCGGCGGTCTGCTGCGACTCGACGAGCCGCTGGGCGATGGTCTGGCGGCGGCGCGAGACGCGCACCCGCTCCTCGAGGTCGGCCCGGCCGTTCTGGGAGGCGGGCTGCGGGGCCGTTTGCTCTTCGCGGGCTCCCTGGCCGTCCCCGCCGGGTTGATCCGTCCTCTCGGGGGTCTGGGTACCCTGCGTCCGGATCAGGCGCTCCACGTCCTCGCGGGTGATGCGACCGCCGGACCCGCTCCCCGAAACCTCCGCCAGCTCGATGCCGTACTCTCCGGCCAGCTTGCGCACCGAGGGCGAGGCGCGGCCACCCGCGTCCTCCCTGTGCCCGTTCGTCTCCTCCGCGGCGGGCCGAGCCTCCTGCTCCGACGCGGCTTCCGGCTCGGGCTGCTCTTCGGCGGTCTCTTGCTCGGGCGCCTCTTCCTGCTCTTGCTGCGGGGCCGCGCCGTCGCCGGCTTCGCCTCCTTCGCCGAGGTTGCCGATGACCTCGCCGACGGTCACGGTGTCGCCTTCGGCCTTGGCTATGGACTGGAGGACGCCGTCCTGTTCGGCCTCTACCTCGAAGTTGATCTTGTCGGTCTCAAGCTCGACGAGCGCCTCGCCGGCCGAGACCGCGTCGCCCTCCTGTTTCAGCCAGCGCCCGACCGTCGCGTCCGCGACGGACTCGCCCAGCTCCGGAACGTGTATCTCACCCGCCACGGCTCACCTCTCCTCTCGGATCCTACCTGTCTGCCCCACGCCTACGCCTACTCGCTGGACGCGGAGACCCGGTCCTGCGTCGCCTGGACGGCCTCCTCGTCCCTGCCGCCGTCCCCGAAGGCCTCGCGGACGATGGCGGCGTGCTCTTCCTTGTGGTACCTGGCCGAACCCTGCGCC
>CAXUFZ010000072.1:0-13438 GCA_964250345.1 uncultured Rubrobacteraceae bacterium | reverse complement strand
GGGTGCCTGACGGCGTCCGTACCGAAGACTTCGACGGTGCCGCCATCGGGGACGACGAGCGTCGAGATCACACGCACCAACGTGCTCTTCCCGCTCCCGTTCGGCCCGAGGATGCCGACGACCTCCCCCTTGCCCACCGACAGGGAGATCCCGTCGAGCGCCCGCACCACCTCCCCCCGCCGCTTTTTGAAGCTCTTGTCGACGTCTTTCAACTCTAATGCTCTCACCGTTGCGATCCCTCCTCGTAGAAAGGCTTTGAGGTTCTTAGGTTTTGAGGGGTGCTCGGCGAAACCCGGCCTCGAACACGCGCCCCCCAGAACCTCGGTGCCTTAGAACCTCGTGACCTGCGCGTGGGTGCGCGTGGCGTGCGGAGAGGCCGATGTCTCCGCACGCCATCGTCCCGTCCTAAGGGCGACGGGCCTCCAAGCGTTCCCAGACAACGCGCCACGTCTCCTCGCGTTCGGCGGCGACCGCCAGGGCGAAGAGTTGCCGGGCGAGCCGGGCGCGCAGCGAGGGTTTATTCTCGGGTCGCGCGTGGCGGCGTCGCTCGGCCACCCTGTCGGCGAGTTCCTGCTGCCTGAGCGTCCGGTCCTGGGCCGCGTAAAACTGGTCGTACATCACTTTCTCCTTCTCTCCGTCGCGTGTGGACTGCGGGTTCGTACTCGTCCCGGGATCGGAGGCTTCGCCCTTCGCGTTGGGCGCAAAGCTTGAGGCCCCCGGTCCGTGTGGTCCGGGGGCCTCGTGAGAAGTGAAGTAAAGCTAAATGCTCACGTTCTCATCGCGACCGCTCGGACCTTGGGACCCAGCTCCGCCCCGAAAAACCCCATAGCCGGGTTCTTGCGGCGGACCGGCACCGTTTCGGGACGCACCTCTCCCCCGAACACCGGAAGTCCTATGTTCGTGTGGATGGTGGACATCAATCCCTCAGGTCCTTTCGCGACAACGACAACATCCCGGTCACTCTAGCGCCGCCCGTAGAGCTTGTCAACAGCGTTACGCGATTATTGAGAAAAGTTACGACAATTTGCGTAGGCGGCTACCTCGCCGGGACGTGGTACTCCTCGTCGGGGATCGTGCCGCACGCTAGCGGCTCCACTAGCGTTCCGTCTCCTCGATTGCCTCCTCGTTGCTCTGGTTGATGATCTCTTCGAGTACAACCTCCAGTTGCTGCAAAAGCGGAGGCAGGTCGTCCCTTACGACTCTGAACAATCTCCGTGTCTACGTCGAAGTACTGGTGTATGACCCGGTTACGGGCGTCCGAGATGTCTCTCCAGGGCACTTCGGGATGCCTGGCCTGTAACTTGGGACTGACGCGGCCGGCCGCCTCGCCCAAGATCTACAGCAGCCGGGTCAGGGCGAGGGCCGTCTCGCTCTCGGCGTCAAGGCTCCCCGACTCCTTTCCCCGCGACAGCTCCTCAGCCCTGCGCGCGGCATCTAGCATATGCCGCAGACGCGCCTCGTCCCCCAGGCTACGACGCCCGCGGGGCGCGCCCATACAGTGCCTCGCTACGACGTAGTACCTCGTCGCGGAGATGGCGGCTCAGGCCGCGGTAGGTGTGCAGGTCTACCCGACGGCCCAGAAGCCCGGAGAGTTCCCGCTGCAGACGCACGAAACCCAAACCGGGCGTACGGCCGGCCTCGAACTCCACCAGCACGTCAACGTCGCTCTCCGGCCCGAATTCGTCCCCAGCGCGGACCCGAACATGGCGAGATGCTCGACGTGGTAGCGTTCGCAGATCCGTTCCAGGTTCTCCTGCGGCGCCACGATCTCGAAGTTCGTGGCACCATTACAGCGCCGGAGGCTTCAGCGCGCCAGCGCGTGGTACTCCTCGTTGGGGATCATGCCGCAGGCGAGCGACATGCGGTTCGTGAAGTTGTACATGCTCGCCACCTCGATCACGTCCCAGACCTCCTCTTCGGCGAGGCCGAGCTCTTTGAGCTTTTCGAGATCTTCGGGGGTGCAGTCCAGCGGGCGTTCGGTGACCTTGACGGCGTAGTCGAGGATGGCGGTGCGGCGCTCGTCGAGGCCGGCGCGGCGGTGGTCGAGGGTGATGCGGTCGGCGAGGATGGGGTCGCCGAGGGCCTGACGGAGGGCGGCGCCGTGGGCGACCAGGCAGTAGAGGCAGCCGTTCGCCATCGAGACGGCGACCGCGATCATCTCCCGCTCCGCCGCATCCAGGTTCTCGGTCGGCTCGTGGAGCTGGCGGTAGTGCGCGAACCACGCGCCAAGCCGCTCGGGCCTGAAGCTGTACGCCCGGAACACGTTGGGCACGAACCCGACCGCCTCCCTGGCCTTGCGAAAGAGCCCTTGCAGGTTCTCGGGCAGCTCGGATTCGTCGGGGACGGGGAACCAGCTAACGGGGACCCCGCCCCCCTTGCGCGAGATGTGCTCGACGTCGTCCATCGCCACTCCTAGCGGTTGACGGTGCCCATGCCGGCCTCGTCGTAGCGCCCGCCGGCCGCGACGCCAGCGGGGGCCACCTCGTCGATGCGGCGCAGGTCCTCGTCGGTGAGCTCGATCTCCGAGGCCGCCGCGTTCTCTTCGAGGTATGCGCGGCGCTTGGTGCCCGGGATCGGGACGATGTCCTCGCCCTGGTGGAGCAGCCACGCCAACGCGAGTTGCCCGGGCGTGACGCCCTTCTCCGAGGAGATCTCGCGCACCTTCTCGACGAGCTCCAGGTTCTTGTCGAAGTTCTCGCCCTGGAAGCGGGGGGAGTTGCGCCGGTAGTCGTCCTCGTCGAAGTCCTCGGGGCTCTGGATGGCGCCGGTCAGGAAGCCGCGGCCGAGGGGAGAGTAGGGCACGAAGCCGATGCCGAGCTCGCGGACGGCCGGCAGGATCCCATCCTCCACGTCCCGACTCCACAACGAATACTCCGTCTGCAGGGCCGAGACGGGATGGACCGCATTGGCCCGGCGGATCGTCTCCGGCGACGCCTCGGAGATGCCGAGGTAGCGGACCTTCCCGGCCTCGACGAGCTCCTTCATAGCGCCCCACGTCTCCTCGACGGGCGTGTCGCTGTCCACCCGGTGCTGGTAGTAAAGGTCGATGTGGTCGACGCCGAGCCGCCCCAGCGAGGCGTCGCAGGCGCGCCTCACGTAATCCGGCCGGCCGTTGATGCCGAGCCGGGTGCCGTCCTCGGCCCGCTCATTGCCGAACTTGGTCGCGAGCACGACCTCGTCGCGCCTATCGGCTATAGCCCGGCCGACGAGCCGCTCGTTGGTGAAGGGCCCGTACATGTCGGCGGTGTCGAGGAACGTCACGCCGAGCTCGATGGCCCGGTGGATGGTGGCGATGGACTCTTCGTCGTCCTCCGTGCCGTAGAAGTCGCTCATCCCCATACACCCGAGCCCGAGCTCGGAAACGACCAGGCCTTCGCTTCCCAGGGCGCGCTGTCTCAAAGATCTTCCCTTCCGTAGAGAACCTTTTCGCCGGCTGAGTTTAATACACGCCAGCCGCCCGCCTATCCATCCGGTTCGGGCAGGCGTCCCATCGCGGCGCGCAGGCCGAAGTCGCCCGGAAGGTCGGAGGTGAAACGACGCAGGCCGAGCGTCTTGCGGGCGTCGATCCGCACCCCGCGTCCGGCGAGGTGCGGGAAGATGGCGCGGGCGGCGTAAACGGGTTCTTCCCCCTTCAGCCGGACGAGCCCCCTGCGCCTCCGCGCCCTGTCTTCAGGCATCGCGTAGAGGCTCGTCTCCCCGGCGCTGGCGCAGCAGATCGCCATCCGGTGCCAGTCCACGACCAGCGCCTCGCCGGGACACAGAAGGTCCCGCGCCGCCGGCGTCAGTCGTATGTCAAACGAGTACCGGTACATGACCTAATGCTACAGTTTCGTTACAAGCACAGCAATAACTCTACGCTTTCCCATCACTTTCCCATTGATCTTGTCTGTTGAGGATAGCTTGCAAGCTCAGACCGACCGCGGATTGGTCTAGGGGGGCGGTCCGCTGCTCCTCTGGGTAACCTTTGCCTGCCAAGTCCTCTTCCAACAAGGTGACGTGCTTGTGGAGCGCTATTAGTACGATCCTCGCGTAGAAGACGACGAACGGCACCTCACAAGTTTTCAGCTTTTCATCTTCTGATAATCCTGAGTGCTCCAACCGCTTGTATACTCCATCACAATGTTCGAGCACATCAACATAATGTCCGCGATGATCGAGTATCACTTGGTTGACAGGCTCCCTGAAGCGTAGTACCTCTGGGTACTCGCCACGCGCCATTAGAAAAATGGACAAAGCCCGCGCCATACGCCCGTTGCCATCACAGAAAGGGTGTATTCGCGTGAACCTGTAGTGGAACCTTGCCACTTGCTCGAGGCTGTCCCCCGGAAGGCGGCTCTCTTCCGTGGCATCCAGCAGCGAGATCAAATCCTCGCGTACTCGCCAGGCAGGCGACATCTGACTCTGGAGGTATTCGACGTCCGCAGCGTCCATCTTATCTGTGTAGTCCCTTATTTGACCGGGTTTGACGGGATGCCCGGGTTCTTCCGGTACGTCTTTCATCAGCGTGTGATGCAGACCTAGGATTAGGCTCTCGCCGAGAAAGCGTTCTTGCTCGACACAATGAGAGATCGCCTCCTCGACCTCGGCCAAGTTGGCGATCTCTATGGGGTGTCTATCCGCCGGCAATCTGTAGGCTGCTAGCTAGCGTTACTGGACAACACCTCTCGCACCTCTTCGATCGTTACGCTGGAGTCCTCTATGGCAAGGCTTGCGTAGACGGATCGAACCCTGCTCTCGCGTTGCTCGTCATCCGTGACGGGCAGCTCCTCGCGCATCTTTTCCGCCCTTTGATTGAGCGACGCGATCCTGTCCAAAAGCTCTGCCATGCGTCACCTCCTTTTGCAGGCCGGTATTCTACCATCAAGGTGTTTATGCCGCCTTTTACGTGCGCTGGGCGTTGCGGATAAAGCGGTGCGGGTACGTGTCCTCCGGGGCGCTGGCCTCCGAGAGCCTCTGAACCTGCTCGTCGTCGAGCTCCCAGCCGGCGGCGCCGAGGTTGTCTTCGAGCTGCTCCATGGTGCGGACGCCGAGGATGGGGGCCGTGACGGCGGGCTGGCGGAGCAGCCAGTTCAGGGCGATCTGGGCGTAAGACTTGCCGGTCGACTCGGAGATCTCGCCGACCACGTCCAGGGTCGCCCAGTTCCTGTCGGTGGCGCGGCGGTCCCAGAACTCCTCCTGTCCCTCCTCGGCGCCCGCGATGCGCGAGTCCTCCGGCGGGCGCTCGTCACGGCGGTACTTGCCGGAGACGAAGCCGCCGCCGAGCGGGCTCCAGGGGATGACGCCGAGGCCCTCTTCTTCGCAGGCGGGGAGTATCTCGTACTCGACGTTGCGCTCGATCAGGGAGTACTGCGGCTGCAAACACACGAACCGCTCCAGGCCCAAAGCGTCGCTCAATCCAACGCTCTTCATGATCTGCCACGCCGTGAAGTTCGAGACCCCGACGTAGCGGACCTTGCCGCTGTGTACGAGGTCCGTGAGGGCGCCCAAGGTCTCTTCGGGCGGCGTCGCCCTGTCCCAGCAGTGCACCTGATACAGGTCTATGTAGTCCGTGCCGAGGCGGCGAAGGCTGTCTTCGCACCCTTGCGTCACGTGCTTGCGGGAGAGGCCGACGTCGTTCGGGCCTTCGCCCATCGGGAAGCGGACCTTGGTGGCGAGGACGACGTCGTCGCGGACGCCTTTGAGCGCCCTGCCGGTGATCTCCTCGGAGACGCCCCTGGAGTAGACGTCGGCGGTGTCTACGAAGTTGCCGCCGGCCTCCAGAAAGCGCGAGACGATGTCTCTGGATCCTTCCTCGTCGGTCTCGCGTCCGAACGTCATGCAGCCGAGGCACAGCTCGGAGACCATCAGGCCCGTGCGGCCGAGTCGCCTGTGTTCCATGTTTTCTCTCCTGATCCCTCTCCAACCGAAGCGGCAACTCTAGCACGAAAACCCGTACCTTCTCTGTACGCGCGCGGGCCGGCTTGGTAGGATGTTCGGACCATCGTTCTGGAGGGCGGTTGGCAGAATTATCTGACGCAAGCAAGGCACGCGCCCCGCGCGGCGTTCGCGCTGTCCCGGCGGCGGTTTTCGGGTGCTGGGTCCTGGGCGCGCTGGTCTTCGCCGCGCTCCCGGCCGATTCTTTCGGGCGGTTCGCGGCGGCGTACGCGCTCTACGCGGGGGCGATGGGGTTCGCCCTGTTCGCGCTGGTCCGCGCCGCCAGGGGGGCGCGGGGCCGCCAAAGGCTGTTCTGGGGGCTGCTGGTGGCCGGCATCCTGTCCGTGCTCCTCGGGGACCTCGGTTGGTCGAGCTTGCAGGGGTTCCCGCTTGGGTCCGGCGGCGCGACCGTCGGGGACGCGGCATATTTGGTCTCGTACCTCTTCCTCGCGGCGGGGATGCTCCTTCTGGTGAGCCTGACGACGCGGGGGATCACGCTGATAACCGCCCTCGACGCGCTGGCCGTCATGCTCTCGTCCGGCGTCTTTACGTGGTACTTCTTCCTGGGCGAGGCGGTCTCCGCGGCCGGGGGGTCCCCGGCGGCCTTCTCCGTCCTCTCGTGGCTGCTGTTCGACGCCGCGCTGCTCTTCCTCGGCCTCGTGGTCCTCTCGACGGCCGGGAAGCCGCCGTTCGCCGGGATGCTGGCGGCGGGCTTTCTGGCCTTCGCGGCGGCGGACGGGCTGTACCTGGTCTCCAGGGCATCCGGGTCGTACGGCGACGCGGGGTGGCCCGACGTGGTCTGGGCCCTCGGCTTCGGGCTCTTCGGCCTCGGGGCGCTCCGGGCGGTCCCTGCGGGCTTCTCGGAGGCCCGGATAGGGCCGTGGCGGATCTTCCTGTTCTGGCTCGGCCCGCTCTCCCCGCCGGTTCACCTCGGCGTCGTTCTCCTGTGGGCGGCCACGCACCCGCCATTGCCCGCGTTCGCGGCGGCGGGCGGCGCGGCGCTCTTCCTCTACCTCGCCCTCCGCGTCGCGCTGGTCTCCTTCACCAGCCGCCGCCTCTCCGAAGAGCGGGAGGCGCTGGCCCGCGGGCTGGAGGGCGCGCGCGTCCTCTCCGAGATGCACGACACCGTAAAGCAGGGCGTCCACGGCGTCTCCCTCACCCTCCGGGCCGCCCTGGAGGCCGGCCGTCGCGGCGAGCACGACGCGGAGCTGGGTATGATCGAGACCGCCCTGCGCGCCGCGCGGGAGACGGAGTTCCAGGTCTCCCGCCCCTACGAGGAGCTTCGGACGAGCCTCCACGGCGAGGACGCCCTCAGGCCCCGCGTCTACCTCCGCCAACGCCTCGACAAGTTCGAGGACTACTTCGGCGTGAAGACCTCCGAAGACCTCCAGGCCCCGCTCGAAGGCCTCTCCCCCCTCGAGCTCGCCGCCGTCTACCGGGTCGTCGTCGAGGCCTTCTGGAACGTCGCCAAGCACTCCAAAGCGTCCAACATGAACCTCGAGTCGCGGCGCGTGGGCGACCTGCTCCTCCTCCGCGTCAGGGACGACGGCCGCGGCTTCGACCCGTCCGACCCCCCGCCCGGCATGGGCCTCCGCTACATGCGCCAGCGCGCCGGCGAGGTCGGCGCCGACCTCGACGTCATCTCCGCCCCCGGACGCGGGACCACCGTGCAACTCAGGTTCCGCAACAAGAGCCGGGAGTCGGGAGGCGCTCGCTCCGGCTCCGCCTCCGCCCGCTTCGGGAGTCGGGAGTCGTAAGGGCCGGCGCCCCGCCGGGTCGGAGTTCGCGGGACCCCACAACCGTGGCAAACCCTACCCACCACCCCTAAAACCTAAAGCCCAAAACCTCGAAGCCTAAAGACCTTCTTTCCATACTCCGATAACGATTAGACACGCCCTGGGGGCTGGGCGAGAATGTGTCGAGATCCCGAGAGGAGGCCACGTTTGGAGAAGACCGTCCCGCAGGCCGTTGAGGAGAGGGCGCCGGATGCCTCCCTGCTCGTCGAGACCCGCGGCCTGACCAAGCGCTACGGCGGCATAACCGCCGTCGACGACCTCGACCTCTCGGTCCGCCGCGGCGAGGTCTACGGTTTTCTCGGTCCCAACGGCGCCGGCAAGACCACGACCCTCAAGATGCTGCTCGGCCTGATCCGGCCGACAGACGGCTCCGCCAGGGTCCTCGACCGCCTCCCGGGCTCGCCCGAAGGGCTCTCACGGGTCGGGGCCCTCGTCGAATCTCCGGCCTTCTACCCCTACCTCTCCGGCCGCAACAACCTCAAGGTCATGGCCCGCTACGCCGGCATCCCGAACGCGCGCGTGGGCGAGGTTTTGGAGACCGTCGAGCTCTCGGGGAGGGCGAAGAGCAAGTACAAGAAGTACTCGCTCGGCATGAAGCAGCGCCTCGGGGTGGCGGCGGCGCTCCTCAAAGACCCGGACCTCCTCATCCTCGACGAGCCCACGAACGGGCTCGACCCGAAAGGGATGAGCGACATGAGGGCCCTGATCCGGAGCCTGGGGACCGGCGAGCGGACGGTCCTGCTCTCAAGCCATCTGCTCGGCGAGGTCGAGCAGGTCTGCGACAGGGTCGGCGTGATCCACAAGGGGGAGCTGATCTCCGAGGGGCCCGTCTCGGACCTGCGCGGCGGCGAGGCCCTGCTCGTCCGCGCCGAGCCGCTGGAGGAGGCCGCGCGGATAGCCGAAAGGCTGGAAGGGGTGGAGAGCGTGGAGACGGCGGACGGGGCGCTCAGGCTGACGACGGCGGGACCGATGGGGCCGGACCGGGCGGCGGAGATAAACGCCAAGCTCGTCTCGGCGGGCCTGCGGGTCAGCGAGGTGCGCCTGGCGGAGCGGTCGCTGGAGGACGCGTTCCTGGAGCTCACCGGCGGGGAGACGGTCTAGGTGGGCGCCAGCTTCCGCGCCGAGTCGCTCAAGCTCCGCCGGCGCCCGGCCGTGTGGATCCTCGGCCTCGTCTGGCTCTCCTTCGCCGTGCTCATCGGCTACGCCGTCGTCTACGTCGCCCTCGTCAACACCCCGCCGCCGCGGTTGCCCGAGAACATGCCCGATGAACAGAGGCAGCAGATCCAGGAGCAGGACCGCCAGTTCCAGCGGGACCAGCTCGCCTCCTTGCTCCCGGAGAGGCTGGCCTCCGGCGTCATGACCTCCTTCACCCAGCTTGGCGGGGCGATAGCCCTGATCCTGGGCACCCTCGCCGTCGGGGCCGAGTACGGCTGGGGCACGCTCAAGACCATCGTGACCCAGCGACCGAGCAGGGGCCAGGTCTTCGGCGGCAAGCTGCTGGCGCTCCTCGTCGCCCTCGTCGTTTTGCTGCTCCTGATCTTCGCCGGCAGCGCCGCCGCGAGCTACGCGGTCGCCGGCCTCGAAGGCGAGCCGACGCGGTGGCCCCCGGCCGGCGAGCTGCTGCGGACGTTCGGGGCGGGGGTCCTAATCATGGCGCTCTGGGGCGCCTTCGGGGCCCTGCTCGCCACGCTCTTCAGGAGCACCGCGCTCGCCGTCGGCCTGGGTCTCGTCTACCTGCTGGTCCTCGAGAGCGTGTTCCTGGGCCTCCCCATCCAGAACGAGACCTTCCGCGACGCCCGCGAGTTCTTCCCCGGCCAGAACTCGACCTTCCTGGCGAACTCGTTCGTCGAGGGCGTCTTCGCCCCGCCGAACCCGCCGGTGGACGCCTGGCAGGCCGCCCTCGTCGTAGCCGCCTACGCCGCCGCCTTCGTCCTCATAGCCGTCCTGCTGTTCCGCCGCCGGGACGTAACGTAGGGTCCAGGGGACGCCTCGCGAAGCGCCCCCACACGATCCAACGTCAAGCCCCCCAAGACGGCGCGAACCCGGCGAGCGGCGAAGCCCCGGGCTCTCCCGACTCCCGAAGCGGGGCGGAGCGCAGCCCTGCGTCTCCCGACTCCCGGCGAACGGGCGGTGCGCCCCGGCCCCGCATCAGTTCGGGGCTTTGCCGTCGCGCTCTTCGTAACGATTGGTGATGGGCATGCGGCGGTCGCGGCCGAAGGCGCGGCCCGTCACCTTTATGCCCGTGGGGGCCTGGCGGCGTTTGTACTCCGCGCGGTCCACGAGGCCGACGATGCGTCGGACGTCCTCCTCGTCGTAACCGGCGGCCACGATCTCGGCTATGCCCATGTCGTCCTCGATGTACGCTTCGAGGATGGGGTCGAGGACGCCGTAGGGGGGTAGGGAGTCGGTGTCGCGCTGGTTCTCGCGCAGCTCGGCGGAGGGCTCCTTGTCCAGGACAGAGTCGGGGATGGCCTCGCGGCCCTCGACCTCGTTGAAGCGGTGGGCGACCCGGTAGACGAGGTTCTTCGGCACGTCCCTGATGACGGCGAAGCCGCCGGCCGAGTCGCCGTAGAGGGTCGAGTAGCCGACGCTCATCTCGCTCTTGTTACCGGCGGAGAGCACGATCCAACCGAACTTGTTCGATAGCGCCATCAGGATGTTCCCCCGGATGCGGCTCTGCAGGTTCTCCTCCGTCACGTCCTCGGGCAGTTCTTTGAACGCGTCCTCCAGCATCTCCAGGTAAGCGTCGAAGGCCGGCCCGATGGGCACGGTCTGCGTGTCGATGCCGAGGTTCTTGGCGAGCGCCGCCGCGTCGGTGTTGGAGAGGTCAGAGGTGTAGCGGCTCGGCATGAGGACGCCGGTGACGTTCCCGGGACCGAGGGCCCTGGCGGCGACCGCAGCACCTAGCGAGGAGTCTATGCCGCCGGAGATGCCGAGCACCGCGCGCGAGAAGCCGTTCTTGCCGAAGTAGTCGCGCAGGCCCAGGACGAGCGCTTCGAGCACCTCACGCTCCTCGTCGAGCAGCGGTTCGACCCGCGGCTGCTCCGGCCGCGGGGGGTTCGGCCTCTTCTCGTAGCCGGGGATGATGACCTGTTCGACGGGGTGTTCGGCGTTCTCTTTGCGGGGACGGGGGTCGTGGAGGCGGTGGATCAGGGCCGCCTCCGGGTGGATGTCCGCGACGAGCAGATCCTCCTCGAACTGCCTGGCGCGGGCCATCACGTTCCCTTCGGGACCGATGACTACGGAGCCGCCGTCGAAGACGAGCTCGTCCTGCCCGCCGACGAGGTTGCACCACACCACGTAGCAGCCCGAGTCCGAGGCCCGCACCCTGAGCATCCTCTCGCGGGAGACGATCTTCTGCCGGTGGTAGGGAGAACCGTTTATGTTCACCAGCACGCTGGCCCCCGCGAGCGCCTGCTCTCTGGCCGGGCCCCCCGGGTACCACATGTCCTCGCACACCGTCACCCCGGCGAGCGTCCCGTCCAGCTTCAAGACCGGCGACCCCTCGCCCTCCCTGAAGTACCGGTTCTCGTCGAAGACACTGTAGTTCGGCAGGTAATGCTTGTGGTAGCGGTGCAGCACCTCGCCGCCGGACACGACGGCGCAGGCGTTGAAGAGGTCCGCGTCCAGGTCCACGAAGCCCGCCGCGCAGACGACGCCCTCAGGGACGTCCTTGGCGAACGCTTCGAGCCCCTCCAGGTTCTCCTCGATAAAGCTGGAGCGCATGAGCAGGTCTTCGGGCGGGTAGCCGGTCACCGTGAGCTCGGGGAAGGCGACGAGCTCGGCGCCGGCATCCACGGCACGTCCCAGGGCTTCGGTCATCTTTCCGACGTTGCCCTCGATGTCGCCGACGGTGGTGTTGATCTGGGCGAGCGCGACCCTCATGGCCTCAATATATCGCGCCGGGCGATCCCCTGCCGGCCTGGTTCTCGCATCGTCTTGGCACCACGCCCGCTCCGTCCTGAGCGAAGCGTAGAAGGAGCAACGGCGGCGCGGGCGGGTTTGAGAGCTGTTTGTCGCAGTATTTGATGTTACCGAAGCAGGTCGACGATCCGTCCCAGCGGCCTCGCCAGAGAAGCGTACCGGGTACCACCGAGCGTTCTCAGCAGCTTGCCGTCGGCGGTGACCATTACCGTATCGGCGTCTTCGGCGAGTGCCAGAAACAGCGCGTCGTAGACGATGGCGTCCGTCTCTTTCGCGATCTCCGCCGCTCGTTGTATGAGGTCTTCCGTGGCGTAGGTGTAGAGCGGCGTCCCTAGCATCTTATCCCACGCTCCCGTCGCGTCTGCCTCATCCAGCAGGCCGCGACGCCGCTGCTGCGCGATCGCGTTGAACCCCTCCGGCAAGATGGTGCCGGGCGCCAGCAAGTCCACGGCGCCGGCCTCTGTCGCCTCCAGGAGCTCGACGGCCTGCTCATGGCCTTCTTCGGGAAGATAAAACTTGAGCGCCACCGACGTGTCCAGGACCAGCGGACGGACCAGCTTCTCGCCCAAAACGGAAGCCAGAGGCTCGTCAGCGGCGCGTGTCGCGGTCTTCGCGCACGACCTCGGCGGAGTCGACGAACTTCCGGCCGGGATATTTGGCCCTGAGTCGATCGGCGAACTCGCGCGCCCGACCGGCCGACCCCCTCACGTCTTCCGGATGGGGTCGGCCGCTGGGCTCGATGGGAGTCTTCCTATCGGCCATCTTCCTTCTCCTTCGATCGACGGCGCTCTCCGGCTCGCGCCGCCTGTTTGGCCGCCCGCAGAAAGCGGCGTCGTGGCGCCGGTCGAGCGCGACCCTCGCGGCCTCAATATATCGCGCCGGGCGATCCCTTGCCGGCTTGGTTCTCGCGCCGACGCAGCATCATGCCGGTCGCCAGGCTCATGCCGAGTGGGGCGTAGAACGGCCGCGCCTCCGGGTCGCAGAGCAGGTCGACCATGTAGAGGTCGTCGAACTTCGCGAGCATCCGGCGCATCAACTCGCGCCAGATCCCCCGGTTTCGGTAGCCGGGCAGCACCTCCAGCAGGGGGACGTAGGCGCAGAGTACGCCGTCGGTGATCGCTGTGACGAACCCGACGACGTCCGGTCCGTCGAACGCCAGGATCACCTCGTCGCTGGCGTTGACTATCCGCAGGTGCGTCTCGGGGGACGGGGGATCGGGCCAGCGCTCGAAGAAGCCGCCGCGCAGGTCGTCGGCCGAGACGTTCTCTGGCGCGTCGGCGTAGCGGATCATGTTTCAGAGGTTAACACCGGGGTGTGGAACCACGCCCGGGCGGGGTGCTCGCGTCGGGTGTAGAGTTCTTGCCGGCGTGCTGGTGTGCGGGGAGGGGATCACGGTTGGCTCGGGGCGGTTCGGCGGGCGAGAAGGCGAAGGGTCAGGCGCGGCGGGCGGAGCGGGGGGCGAGCCCCTGGATCGAGGGCATGGCCCGCGTGGGCTACGCGGCCTACGGGATCGTCTACGTGCTGGTCGGGGCGCTCGCCGTGCAGGCGGCCGTCGGTGGCGGCGGAACGGCGGGCCAGGAAGGCGCCCTGCAGACCATCCTGCGGGCGCCCCTTGGGAGGGTGCTGCTCGGCCTGGTGGCCCTCGGCCTGCTGGCGTACGCGGTTTGGAGGGTCTTCCAGGGCGTCAGGGATCCCGAGAACGAGGGCAAGGACGCGAAGGGCGTCGTCAAACGCTTCGACCACGTCGTCAATGGCCTGTTTCACGCGGCCCTGGCCGTGAGCGTCGGGCGGGTGGCGCTCGGGTC
>CAXUFZ010000071.1:3758-13462 GCA_964250345.1 uncultured Rubrobacteraceae bacterium | reverse complement strand
GCGACTACTAGAGGCTCCACCCGTATAATCCTGGGCCGGGGGCGAAAGCTGGCCTCCCGGGGCCGACGACCGGGGATTGAGATCCTATGCTGCTGACGATCACCTACGAACGCGCGCCCGCGACCGACCTCGGCTACCTGCTGCACAAGAATCCCGCCAGAACGCAGACCTTCGATCTCCCTTTCGGGAAGGCGCACGTTTTCTATCCCGAGGCCTCGCCCGAACGGTGCACGGCGGCGCTGCTCTTGGACGTGGACCCGGTCGGGCTGGTGCGGGGGCGCGGGCGGGCGCTGCGGCAGTACGTCAACGACCGGCCCTACGCGGCCTCGTCGTTCTTGAGCGTCGCGATCTCACGGGTCTTCGGATCGGCGCTCTCCGGCAAGAGCCGCGACCGGCCAACGCTGACCGAAGAGACGCTACCACTGCGGGCAAAACTCGCGGTGCTGCCGTGCCGCGGCGGCGAGGACCTGCTGAGGCGCCTCTTCGAGCCGCTCGGGTACGCGGTGTCGGCGGAGCCGCACCCGCTGGACGAGGAGTTCCCGGACTGGGGCCAGAGCCCGTACTTCACCGTGGAGCTCGCGGCGGAGGTGCGGCTGCGGGACCTTCTCAACCACCTGTACGTGCTCGTGCCCGTGCTCGACGACGACAAGCACTACTGGGTCGGGGACGAGGAGGTCGAGAAGCTCCTGCGGCGCGGGGGCGGGTGGCTCGCCGGGCATCCGGAGCGCGCCGAGATCTCCCACCGATACCTCAAGCACCGCCGCAGCCTGGCGCGGGAGGCCCTGGAACAACTATCCGAAGAGGAACTGGCCGGCGACGACCCAGAGGCCCGGGAGAACGAGGAAGAGAGGCTAGAGAAAAAGATACGGCTCTCCGATCGGCGGATGGGCGCGGTCGTGGCCGCTTTGCGCGACGCGGGCGCGGGCCGGGTGCTCGACCTCGGCTGCGGCGAGGGTCGACTGTTGCGGGAGCTGCTGGGGGACAGAAACTTTGGGGAGATCGTCGGCATGGACGTCTCGCACCGGGCGCTGGAGGTCGCAAGCTCTCGGTTGCGTCTCGACGACCTTCCCGAGAACCAGCGGCGCCGGATACGCCTGATCCAGGGTTCCCTCACCTACCGGGACGAACGCCTCTCGGGCTTCGACGCCGCCGCCGTCGTGGAGGTCGTCGAGCACCTCGACCCGTACCGCCTCGCCGCCTTCGAGCGGGTCCTCTTCGAGTTCGCCCGCCCGCGCACCGCGATCCTCACCACGCCCAACGCCGAGTACAACGCCCGCTTCGAGACGTTGCCGGCCGGCGAGTACCGCCACAGGGACCACCGCTTCGAGTGGTCGCGCGAAGAATTTCAGGCCTGGGCCGGGGGCGTCGCCGGGCGACACGGTTACCGGGTCCGGTTTTCGTCCGTCGGCGAGGAGGACCCGGCGCTCGGGCCGCCGACGCAGATGGGGGTGTTCGACCGTGGATGAGAAGCGCGTCTCCATACCTGAGCTTTGCCTGGTCGTGCTGATCGGAGTCTCCGGCTCGGGCAAGTCCAGCTTCGCGGCGCGCCACTTCAGGCCGACGGAGGTCCTCTCCTCGGACTTTTGCCGCGGCCTCGTCTCGGACGACGAGAACGACCAGACGGTCACCAAAGACGCTTTCGAGGTGCTCCACTTTATAGCCGCCAAGCGCCTGGCCGCCGGCAAGCTGGTCGTCGTAGACGCGACGAACGTCCAGCGGGAGGCCCGCAAGCCGCTGCTGGCGCTCGCCCGCGAGCACGACGTCCTCCCCGTCGCCGTCGTCCTCGACCTGCCCGAGAAGCTCTGCCGCGAGCGCAACCGCGAGCGGCCGGACCGCAACTTCGGCCCGCACGTCGTCCGCAACCAGAGCCGCCAGCTCCGTCGCTCCCTGAAAGGCCTCAAGCGCGAGGGCTTCAGGCACGTGACCGTCCTCTCCTCGCCAGAGGAGGTTGACGCGTCGACCGTCGGGCGGCGGCGGCTTTGGACCGACCGGCGGGACGAGGCGGGGCCCTTCGACGTGATCGGGGACGTCCACGGCTGCCTCGACGAGCTGGTAGAGCTCCTCCAGAAACTCGGCTACAAGGTCTCGGATGGGGCGTCCGGTTTCGAGGTCGAGCCGCCGGTCGGCCGGCGCGCGGTCTTCCTGGGCGACCTCGTGGACCGCGGCCCGAAGACCCCCGACACCCTGCGCCTGGTCATGGGTATGGTCGCCTCGGGCGCAGCACTCTGCGTCCCCGGCAACCACGACGCGAAGCTCGTCCGCGCCCTCAGCGGCAAGAAGGTCCAGACGAAATACGGCCTCGCCGAGACCCTGGCCCAGCTCGAAGGGGAGCCGGAAGGGTTCAAGGACGAGGCATCGTCGTTCCTCGACCGGCTCGTCAGCCACTACGTCCTCGACGGCGGCGATTTGGTGGTCGCCCACGCCGGGCTGAAGGAGGCGTTTCAGGGGCGGGCCTCGGGCCGGGTGCGGGACTTCGCCCTCTTCGGCGAGACCACCGGGGAGACGGACGAGTTCGGCCTGCCCGTCCGGTACGACTGGGCCTCGGAGTACCGCGGCGGGGCGACGGTCGTCTACGGCCACACGCCCGTCCCCGAGCCCGAGTGGGTCAACCGCACCATCAACATCGACACCGGCTGCGCCTTCGGCGGCGCCCTCACGGCCCTGCGCTACCCGGAACGGGAGCTCGTCTCCGTCCCCGCCCACGAGACCTACTACGAGCCGGAGAAGCCGTTCCTTCCCGAGGAGGACGATATGCCTGCTGTCGCAACGCGTCCCCGCGAGGACGTGTTGGACATCGGGGACGTCTCGGGGAAGCGGATCGTCGCCACCCGGCTGCAGCGCAACGTGACGATCCGGGAGGAGAACGCCGCCGCGGCGCTCGAAGTGATGAGCCGGTTCGCGGTGGACCCGCGCTGGCTCGTCTACCTGCCGCCGACGATGTCTCCCTCGGAGACAAGCGGCCGGGAGGGCCTCCTCGAACACCCGTCCGAGGCGCTAGCCTACTACCGTCGGGAGGGCGTGCCCCGCGTGATCTGCGAGGAGAAGCACATGGGCTCGCGCGCCATCGTCGTCGTCTGCCGCGACGAGGAGGCCGCCGCCAACCGCTTCGGCGTGAGCGAGGGCGCCGGCATCATCTACACGCGCACCGGCCGGCGCTTCTTCGACAGTAGGGCACTCGAAGACGGCCTGCTCGACCGGCTGCGCCGGGCGATCTCCGAAACCGGCCTGTGGGACGAGCTGGGAACGGACTGGCTGTGCCTGGACTGCGAGATCCTGCCGTGGTCCGTGAAGGCCCAGGGACTCCTGCGCGAGCAGTACGCGGCCGTCGGGTCTGCCTCCCGCGCGGCCCTCGACGGGTCGGTCACAGCCCTGGAAGCGGCGTCTGATCGGAACGCCGACGTCGGCGCCCTGCTCGACCGCTACCGCGGGCGCCGGGCGGCGGCACAGGGCTACGTCGAGGCCTACCGGCGCTACTCGTGGCCGGTGGACTCGCTGGAGGACGTCAGGCTCGCCCCCTTCCACGTCCTGGCCTCGGAGGGCAAGGTCCACACCGATAAGGACCACGGCTGGCACCTGGAGACGCTCGCGAAGCTCTGCCGGGCCGACGATGGCGTGCTCCTCGCCACTTCCTACCTGACAGCGGAGACCGAGGATCCGGCAGACGAGGAGAAGGTGTCGCGCTGGTGGGAGGAGTTGACCGGGGCATCCCGCGGCGGCGAGGGCGTCGTCGTCAAGCCTTACGACTTCGTCGCGAGAGGTCGGCGCGGTATCGCCCAGCCCGGGATCAAGTGCCGCGGCCGGGAGTACCTCAGGATCGTCTACGGGCCGGAGTACACCGCCCCCGAGAACCTCAAGAGGCTGAAGGAACGCAATCTCTCCACCAAACGCTCCCTCGCCCTCCGCGAGTTCGCCCTCGGCCTCGAAGCCCTCGAACGCTTCGTCGAGCGCGAGCCCCTCTACCGCGTCCACGAATGCGTCTTCGGCGTCCTCGCCCTCGAAAGCGAGCCCGTGGACCCGAGGCTGTAACCCCGCCCCACCGTTCCGGCGAGACGGGTATCATGGGCCGCAAGGCGAGACGTCCGAGGAGGACAAAATGCTGGAAGCCGAAAGAGCCTACGAGAACGTCGTTGTCGAGACGGACGGCCCGGTCGCTTACGTGACCATGAACCGCCCCGCAAAGCGCAACGCGCTCTCCCTCGACCACATGCTGGAGTTGATCGACTGCTTCAAGAGCATCGGCGAGAGCGGAGAGGCGCGCGCCGTCATCCTGAGTGGCGAGGGCCCAGCCTTCTGCGCCGGCCACGACCTCTCCGAGATGGTCGGCCGCGACCCGGCCTTCTACCGCCGCGTCTTCGACGTTTGCTGCGAGCTGATGGAGGCCATACAGGCCATCCCCCAGCCCGTCATAGCCAGGGTCCATGGCGTCGCGACCGCCGCCGGCTGCCAGCTCGCCGCCACCTGCGACCTCGTCGTCGCCTCGGAAGAGGCCCGCTTCGCCACGCCCGGCGTCCGCATCGGCCTCTTCTGCTCCACCCCGATGGTCGCCCTGAGCCGGGCCGTCGGCCAGAAAAAGGCGATGGAGATGCTCCTGACCGGCGACTTCATCTCCGCCGAAGAAGCGTTGACCGAGGGATTGGTCAACCGGGTCGTGTCCTCCGACGATCTCGACGCGGAGACGCGGAAGTTGGCGGAGAGGATCTCGGAGGCCAGCCCGCTCGTCATCGGCGTCGGCAAACAGGCGTTCTATCGTCAGGTCGAGATGCCAATGGAGCAGGCATACGCCTACACCAAAGAGGTCATGTCCTTCAACGCCACCTTCGACGACGCGCAGGAGGGCATGTGCGCCTTCCTGGAGAAGCGCGCGCCGGAGTGGAAGGGGCGCTAGGCGTCGCCATGCCGGAGACCGTCGCGCGGCCCCGGATCGAGGAGGAGAGAAGGACCGAAGGGCTGCCGCCGTACAACGTGGTATTGCACGACGACGAGGACCACAGCTACGAGTACGTGATCCTGATGCTCAAAAAGGTCTTCGGCCACCCCGTCAAGCGGGGCTACGAGATGGCGGTCGAGGTGGACACCAAAGGCCGCGTCGTCGTCCTGACCACACACCTCGAAGAGGCCGAGCTAAAGCAAGACCAGATCCAGACCTTCGGCCCCGACCCCCTCATCCCCCGCTGCAAAGGCTCGATGTCCGCGACGGTGGAGCCGGCCTGATACCCGCGTTCCGAACAAACGAACGCCCGTGGAGACGCCCTGACGGGGCGACTAACGACCGGTTGGTCCCCTGCTGACCCGGAGTAGTGAGGAGTTCCATGCAGACGGTGCACGAGTATCCTGAGTCCGCCCGCCAGTCAGAGGACGTGACCGTCGGGACGGTCTGGACCGAGACCCTGGCACGGACGACGACGCCACCCATGCTGGTCAACCGCGCGCATTTTTCGCCCGGCGCGAGGACCTGCTGGCACGAGCACGCCCGAGAACAGGTCCTCATCGTCGAGAACGGCGTCGGCCTCGTGCAAGAGCAAGGGGGGCCGATCGAGATCGTGCGGGCCGGACAGACCATCGTTTGCGGGCCGGGCGTCCGGCACTGGCACGGCGCGGCGCCGACCCGCACCATGACGCAATTCGCCGTCACCGTGGCCGACGGCGCGGGCGCTTACGCCATCTGGGGCGAACAGGTCACGGACGAAGAATACAACCGCTTCGACCCCTCGAAGGTCTGAGCGGACCGCACGCGGCGCGTCGCCGCGATTCACGCTAGCGCTTGGGGCGACGTAGCGTTACGTTCGGATAACGGTCGTTGGGACAGAGAGGCCGCGCGGGGAGTCGGCGTGCCGGTCGATGGGCGGGGTTTGCTAGACGCCCCGCCGAGGCGTCTGTACGCGGGGTGGGTGCGATGGCGGGGATCCAGGCTACTCTGGGGCGAGACGGAGGATGCGGTCGTCCTGCTCTGTTACGGGGTCGCCGTAGGAGTCGTAGTTGCTGGTGGAGACCCAGAGCGATCCGTCTGGGGCCTGGACGACGTCGCGGACGCGGCCGACTTCGCCCTGCAGGAGGCGCTGGCGGTCCGTTACGCGGCCCTGATCGTCGAGTTCGAGGCGCCAGAGGCTCTCGCCGCGGAGCGCGGTGACGAAGAGGTCGCCCTCCCACTGGGGGATGGCGCCGTTTTTCAGGATCTCGGCGCCCGAAGGCGACGCCTCGCTGGTGGGCCAGACCGTGATGGGGTCGACGAAGCCCCGGTCCTCGCCGCCCCTGCCCTCGACCTCGGGCCAGCCGTAGTTCTCGCCGGCCACGATGCGGTTCGCCTCGTCCCAGGTGTTCTGGCCGAACTCGCTGGCGAAGAGCTGTCCGTCGGCGTCCCACGCGAGGCCCTGCACGTTGCGGTGCCCGTAGGTGTAGATGGGGCTGCCCGTGAACGGGTTGTCCGCCGGAACGGAGCCGTCGGGGTTTAGGCGCAGGATCTTGCCGCCGAGGGAGCCCCGGTCCTGGGGGGTCGACGTGTCGCCGGCGTCGCCGGTGGTGACGTAGAGCTTGCCGTCGGGGCCGAACTTGATCCTACCGCCGTCGTGGTACGAGTTGACGGGGATGCCGGTCAGGATGGCCTCCGGCTCCTCCCCGATCCTGAACCGCACGACCCGGTTGTCCTCCCGAGTCGTGAGGTACGCGTACACGTACCGATCCCGCTCGTAGTCGGGCGAAACCGCGACACCCAGCAGCCCGCCCTCGCCGCCGCCCTCCTCCGGCAAGGTCTGCAGCTCCTCGACGCCACCCGACGGGCTCACGCGCAACAGCCGCCCGGAGTCGCGCTCTGTGACGAGCGCGTCGCCGTCGGGCAAGAACGCGAACGACCAGGGCACCTCCAGGTTCGTGGCGAGCGTGCTAACCCCGACGCGTCGCGGGGCTGGCCGTTCCTGGCTCGCGGCCTCCGAGGTGTTCTCCTGACCCGTCATCTCCGGCCTGTTCTCCCCGGTCGTCGTCCCCGAGGCTTTCCCCCCGGCGACCTCGGTCTGTTCGACCCGGATCGGCTCCGGCTCGTTCCCCGCCGACGACCCGGACGACGAGCTGCACCCGGCCAGGAGCAACGCGGACGCGCACAGGGTAACCACAGCAAGAGGTGTGCCGGATCTGATCGCCAACGATAATCTCATGCGGTCGCGTCTCCTAACAATAGTCCAACGCATTCGTCCCGGATTATATCGTCCTCTTCGGATATAAGTGTGACTTCGAGAGCGCTTCCATCTCGTCTTTTGAGAGGATAAGGCTCGCGGCGGCGACGTTCTCTTCGAGGTGTTCGATGGACGAGGTGCCGGGGATGGGGAGCACGACGGGGGACTTCGCGAGCAGCCACGCGAGGGCGACCTGGGACGGCGTGGCACCGTGGCGGGCAGCGATGCCGTCGAGCGGGCCGCCGGGACGGGCCAGTTTGCCGGTCGCCAAGGGATACCAGGGGAGGAAGGCTATGCCCTCGCGCTCGCAGGCCTCCAGGACAGCTTCGGAGCGGCGGTTCGTCAGGTTGTATCGGTTCTGGACGGAGGCGATGGGGACTATGTCCAGGGCTCGTGAGAGTTGATCTTCGTCCACGTTGGAGAGGCCTATGTGACGGATCTTGCCCTCTTCCCGGAGCTCGGCGAGCGTCCACACCTGGTCCTCGAACGGGACGCGGCGGTCCGGGCGGTGGAGCTGGTAGAGGTCGATCCTGTCGACCTTCAACCGCCGCAGGCTGTTCTCGCACGCCTCGCGCAGGCGCTTCGGACGGCCGTTCGTCCTCCATCGGCCAGGTCCCTGCCGCGTGTAGCCGCCCTTCGTGGCGATCACGAGTTCGTCCGGGTAAGGATAGAGAGCGGACGAGATCTGGCGCTCGTTCACCTCCGGCCCGTAGGCATCGGCCGTGTCCACAAAGTTCACGCCGAGCTCGACGGCGCGGCGGAGCACCCTTTCGGCGTTCCCCGGGTCTTCCGGTTCGCCCCACACGCCGGGGCCACACAAGCGCATGGCCCCGAACCCGAGGCGTCGTACCTCCAGGTCGCCGCCGATGCTCAGGATTGCAGCCGTCTCTGCCCCGTCTGCGGCCATGCCGTTTCCCTCCTTTCGCTTCCCGAACCTCAGCATACCGCGGCGGCTAACGGCACCGCGGATGCTCTAGAATCACCGGCGTAGAACAAACTGAAAGGCGATCACAGATCACGGAGAACCGGAACAAGCCCTCGACGGGTGGCGGCTTGAAGGACATCCTGGACGCACGGCGCCCGCTTCTGGGTGTCGCCTTCCTGGCCGGGTACGCGTGGTCGACGTTCGCGCCTGGCTCTTTCGGGACGGCGCTGTTTCTGGGGACGGGGGCCGTGTTGTTCGCCATCTCCGTGCCGTGGTCGAGCTCTTTCCACCGGGTCTTCGCGCTCGTCGCGTTCGCGGCGCTCGGGGTCGCGGTGTTCTCGGGGAGCCTGGATCTCGGCCTCTTCCTGGAGGGGATGCCGGCGTACTTCGGGATCGTGGCGGTCTTGCTCATTTTGAGCATCGCGGGTTATCCGGTGCGGGCGGCGCGCTACGAGGCCCAGATCCGGGCTCTCATGGCGACCCTCACCCGCCGCGGCGTCGGCGTGAGGACCACCTCGGGCATCCTCGGCCACGTGCTCGGCGCCGTCCTCGACGTTGGCGCGTTCGTCCTCGTGGACGTCATTACGGGCCGCGCCGCTCCCAAGGACCGCCCCGGCGCCCTGAAATGGGCCGGCCGCGCCTTCTCCTTCGCACCCCTCTGGACGAACCTCAACGTCTTCACCGCCACCACCATCACCCTGACCGGCGTCTCGTACCCGGGCCTCCTCGCCGCGACGCTGCCCTTCGCCTTCCTCGGCCTCGCCGGCACCCTCCTCGCCGCCCAGAGGGAGGGGGACGACGCCGTGAGCGAGCCCGGCGCGCCGCTGAACCGGGGCGCCGCCGCCGTCCTCCTCTACCCCGTGCTCCTCGTCGCCGCCGTCGCGCTCGTCAACGTGGTCTTCCCGAACCTGACGCTTACGGCCTCCATTGCCGTCACCGTGGCCGTCATAGTGCTACTCATCGCCGCCCTCGCCGCCGCCCTGACCCGCCGCGTCACCCCCCTCGCCCGGCTGCGCGACGAGACCCGCGGCTCCCTCACGGCCTCCCACTCCGAGTTCGCCCTCTTCGGCGCCGCCGGCGTCCTCGTACTGTCTCTCCAGTCCCTCGGCGCCCTGCGGCCCCTCGGCGACGTCCTCTCCGCCCTGCCCGTCGTCCTCGTCGCCCCCGCGCTCGCCCTCGTCGTGGGCGTCGGGTTCGTGGCCGGTATACACGTCCTCCCGATGGTCCTCCTCATAGACGCCGCCTTCCCCCTCGACGCCGGCCCGGCCCCGGTCCTCTGGGCCGTCGCCATCCTGCTCGCCGCCCAGTCCACCATCCTCCTCACCCCGTTCTCCAGCGCCATAACCATGCTCTCCCGCCTCACCGACCGGCACCCAATAGACACAGGCCCCAAAACGCATTGGCGCTTCGAACTCGCCGTGATGGCGGGGGCCGCGGTGTACCTCGCGGTGTTGACCGTCGTGTTGCTTTAGGGTGCGTCCGCCTCTCGTCCGTTCGGGAGGGGCCCGGTGTCGTCCGCCCCGCCTCGGGCGCGTGACACGAAACGTGCATCCGCAAGCCCGTCCGCCACGCAACCCCGATGGCGGATTCCCGCCACCGCTACACCAACACGTGCC
>CAXUFZ010000071.1:0-3748 GCA_964250345.1 uncultured Rubrobacteraceae bacterium | reverse complement strand
CCCCTACAAGGGTCGGTGGGGCGAACCGGCGTTTCGGGTTTTCGGGATGGTCGGCGGTTCGGAGGGCGCTGGCGGCGGGCTCCGCCGTGGCATCGGAACACCCTCGACGGATGGTCCGAGCGGGGCGCGTCGACACCCGAAGGCGCCCAAAATCCGGGGCACGTGTTCGCGATCCCCTGTGTAGGGGCGGGTTTCAAACCCGCCCGCGCCCCGGGGCGCGTGACACGAAACGTGCATCCGCAAACCCGTCCGCCACGCAACCCCGATGGCGGATTCCCGCCAACGCTACACCAACACGTGCAACCCGATGGCGATGAAATGGCACGCGCTTCCGAACAGGACGAACACGTGCCAGAGGGCGTGGGAGTACGGGATGCGGCGGTGGTAGAAGAGGGTTCCGGCGGTGTAGGAGACGCCGCCGAGGACGAGCCAGACGATGGCGGCCGGGGGGAGCGAGTCGATGAGCGGCTTGAAGGCTATGACCCCGATCCAACCCATCGCCACGTAGGCGGCGGTCGAGACGACGGCGAAGCGGCCCGTGGCGAAGACCTTGAAGACGATGCCGGCGGCGGCCAGAACCCACACGATCCCGAAGAGCGTCCATCCCCAACCTCCTCCGAGGCCCACGAGGACGAACGGCGTGTAGGTGCCGGCGATCAGGAGGTAGATCGCGCAATGGTCCAGAACCCGCAGAACGCGCTTCACCTCGGGCTTCCTGAACGCGTGGTAGAGCGTCGAGGCCGCGTAGAGCGCCACGAGCGTCGCCCCGTAGACGCCGGCGCTGGCGACGTGGAGCGCGTCGTCGCGGACGATGCCGAGGTAGACGAGCACGCCCGCGCCGACCGCGCTCGCCAGCAATCCCGCGGCGTGCGTGGCGACGTTGGCCGCCTCCTCCCCCGCCGTGTACCGCGCCTGCGCCAAGACGCTACGCGGCCTCGTAGACCACGGCGTCGCCCTCCCTGGCCCGCGCCCGGTCCTCGAAAACGAGGTGGTCCAGGTGCGCCAGCGTCTCGGCGAGGGCGAAGCAGCGCTGGGGGACGGAGAGGGTGCCCCGGAAAACGATCCTGGAGACCTCGTAGGGCGTCTTCGGACCCGCGTCGAGCGTGGCGCGCATTGCCTCCAGACGTTCGGCGTGGTGGGCGACGAGCTCCGAGATCCGGCCGTCGAGGTCGCGGAAGACGGGGCCGTGACCGGGGAGCACGAGGTCGACCGAAAGGCCGCGCATCGAGTCGAGCGAACCGAGGTAACGTGCCAGCGGGCGCGGCTCCGTCTCGGGCCAGAGGCCGACGTTGGGTGTGATGCCAAGCATCAGATGGTCGGCGGCGAAGAGGATCCGGCGGTCCTCGTCGTAAAGCGCGATCTGGTAGTCCGCGTGCCCCGGCGCGTGCAGGATCCTGGCCGCGCCACCACCGAGCGGCAGGGCCTCCCCAACGGAGAGCGGCGAGAACTCCTCCGGCAGGGCCAGCCCGGAGCGCATACCCGCGGCGCCCTTCTCGGCCAGCGCGCGCGGCATGCCGTGGCGGGTCAGGAAGTCGACGAAAGGACGAACGTCGGGCGAGCCCCAGAGCTTGCGGGCGAACGGGATCTCGGCCTCCATCATGCAGACCGGCGCCCCGGAGACCTCCCGCAGCCACCGCGCCGCCCCGAGGTGGTCCGGGTGGAAGTGGGTCACCACGATCCGCCCGACGTCCCGCGACAGGTCCAGGCCCGCGGAGGAGGCGCCCCGTTTCCAGGCCTCCCTGCCCGGCGGGTAGTCGTAGCCCGCGTCGATCAGGGTCCACCCGTCCGGCCCGTCGACGAGGTAGGCGGCCACGAAGCCCAGAGGGAAGGGCACCGGCAGCTTCAACTGCCAGACGCCGTCCACGATCTCCGCCGCCTCCCCGACGGGCTGCGTCCCGAGCCCGGCCGGCTGCACGCCCTCAGCCAATCCCCGTACCATCCTCCAACGCGGTCAGCGGCCGGTTTTCGGGATCGGCCGCCGACACCGGATACCAGTAACCCGAAACCTAATTCTGCAGGTTCTCGAAGATGCCGGCGGCACCCATACCGCCGCCGATGCACATGGTAACCATGCCGTAGCGGCTGCCGCGGCGTTGCATCTCGTTCAGGAGTTGGACGGTCAGCTTCGTGCCGGTCGCGCCCATCGGGTGGCCGAGGGCTATGGCGCCGCCGTTGACGTTCGTCTTTTCGAGGTCCATCCCTACCTCCCGGATCACGGCCAGCGCCTGGGCCGCGAAGGCCTCGTTGAACTCGATCAGGTCTATGTCCCCCATCGAGAGCCCCGTCTGCTCCAGAACCTTCGGAATAGCGACCGTCGGCCCTATCCCCATGACCTCAGGCCTCACGCCCCCCACCGCGAACCCGACGAACCGTGCCAGCGGCGCGAGCCCCCGCCGCTCGGCCTCCTCGCGTTCCATGACGACCACCGCGGCGGCCCCGTCGCTCCTCTGCGACGAGTTCCCGGCCGTGACCGTGCCGCCGTTCTGGAAGGCGGGCTTGAGGTTTGCGAGCTGCTCGGCGGAGGTGTCGCGCGGCCCCTCGTCGCGCTCGAAGGTTGTCTCGAAGCGTTGGGGCTCGCCGCCATCATCGACGAGGTCGTAGGCGACCTCTAGGGGCACGATCTCCCCGTCGAACCTCCCGGACTGCACCGCTTCCTTGGCGCGGGTGTGGCTGCGGAGGGCGAACTCGTCCTGGTCTTCGCGGCTCACCTTGAACTCGCGGGCGACCTGCTCGGCGGTCAGCCCCATCCCCATGTACACGGCCGGGTTCGTCTCGACCAGCGCCGGGGCCGGGGCGAAGTTCGGCATCTCGAGCGTCGAGGACATGTGCTCCGTCCCGCCGGCGACGATGGTCGACGCGTGCCCGACCATGATCCTCTCGGCCGCCATCGCGATGGTCTGCAACCCCGAGGAACAGAACCTGTTGACCGTCTGCGCCGGAACCGTATCAGGCATCCCCGCCCGCACCGAGGAGAGCCGGGCCATGTTGTTCCCCTGCGTCCCCTCGGGCATCGCGCAACCCATGATGACGTCCTCCACCGCGGAGGCGTCCAACCCCTCGGCCCGTCCCACGGCCTCCCGGATGGCCGAAGCCCCGAGGTCCACCGGGTGCATCCCCCGCAACGTCCCCCGCGGCGCCCGCCCGACGGCGGTCCGCACCCCGGATACGATGACTGCTTCGTTCATTGTCGCTCCCTTCGATTGGTCTTCGCTGCGCTCCAGAGAGTTGAGAGTGGTGAGTGGAAAGCATCCTACTCGCTACTCTCCATTCCCTACTCACGGGAGCGAAGCGACTAATTCCTCAACGGCTTTCCGGTCTCCAGCATCGCCTCTATTCGCTGATGGGTTTTCTGGTTGTTGAGCAGTTCGAGGAACGCTTCTTTCTCCAGGTGGAGCAGGTGTTCCTCGCTTACCCACTGGGGCATCGTCAGGTCGCCGCCGGTCAGGATGCGGGCGGTGCGGTCGGCTATCTGGGCGTCGTAGTCGCTGGCGTAGAAGCCCCACTGGAGGGTCTTGACGCCCATCTGGAGGGCGGCGCGGGCCGAGGCCCCGGCGGCGTAGACGTTGCCGTCGCGGTCGGGCGGGGCGTAGCCGTCGGCCAGGTCCTGGACCTCGCGCTTGGCGGCGGAGATGAGGTGCTCGGCGTTCATCGCGATGCGGTCGTCGGCTTCGAGGAAGCCCAGCTCGCGGGCCTCGAGGGCGCTGGCGGAGACCTTCGCCATGGCTATGGTCTCGAAGGCTTTCTGGAG
>CAXUFZ010000070.1:0-13470 GCA_964250345.1 uncultured Rubrobacteraceae bacterium | reverse complement strand
GTTGTTTCCGACGGCTTTCGGGGCCAGGTGGGCCCGGAGGTCTTTGACGTCGGGGGACATCCTGGTGCGGATCTCGCGCATCCGATCCTCTATGAGGTCGAAGTGTTCGGGCGTCTCCTGCCGGTCGGGGGGCAGTTCCTCCTGGTCGACCCTGCCCTGCTCCCACCCCACGAGCGCCCGGCCGCGCCGGGTCAGGGCGAGGCCGGCGACGCCCAGGAACGGCAGCTCGAAGGCCACGGCCGTCAGGGCGGCGAAGTTGAACCACTGCCCGACGCCGTCGGGGTAGCCGGGCAGGCCGATGATCCGGCTCCAGAGGAGCGCCACGAACGCCCCGCCGGCGACGACGATCCCAAGCAGCCAGGCCCAGGCAGCGCCCGTGCGCGCGAGGCCGATGGCCGCAGCAGAGGCGGCGGCGGCGTTTACGAGGAAGAGGACGCCGAGGTAGGGTTCGTAGCCGATGTGTTCGCCGGAGAGGAGCAGGTGGAGGACGCCGACGAAGGAGATCAGGTACGCCCCCGCCCACGAGACGATCCTGGCGACGAACCCCTCCCCGGAGCCCAGCTTCTCCGGTTGCACGGCTACCGGCCTTCCTCCGTCTTCCCCTCCAGCGGGTCCGGCGCGGAGCGCCGCTTGAAGAGGTAGAGCAGCAGCGCCAGGGACGGTCCGAGCACGGCCGCGTAGACGAACGAGAGCACGAGCAGCGCCACGAGCACCGGCCGCGGCGAGGACGCCTCGTAGATGGAGATGTCCGGGACGAGCAGGTACGGGAACTGGGCGCTCGCCCAGGCGCAGAAGATGGCCGTCACGTGCGCGATGGCGGCCGTCCGCGCCCACCAGAAGCGCTCCACGAAAAGCAGCGCGAGCGTCGCGGCGAGCGTCGCGACCGCCGCCCCCATAAAGAGCACGGAGGGGAAACGCCAGATCTCACTCCACAGGTACGAGGCATCAAAGCTCATAACCGGCAACACCACGAGGCCGAGGAGGCCCAAAGCCGTCCCGGTGACGAGGCCCCGCCTGCGGTACAGGCGCCGGAACTCCGGCTCGTTCTGGGCCTCCACGGTCAGGTAGACCGCCGAGAGGAAGGCGCAGATCACGAGCGCCAGGACGCCGCACATCAGGGGGAAGGGGCCGAGCCAGGGCTCGAAGTAGCCGCCCGCCGGTTGGCCCACGGCGAAGCGGTCCGCGTTCGGGCCCGCGCTCTCGAAGCGCATCCGGCCCGAGGCGATGGCCCCCGCCGCCAGGCCGAAGAAGAACGGGGAGATCGCGCTAACGGCGCCGTAGGCCCGGCCGAAGGCCATGAACGCCCCGCGGAAGGGGGCGAACTCCGCGTGCTCCTGGAAAGAGAACGCCGCCCCGCGCAGCATGATGCCGACGAGCACCAGCATCAGGGGCACGAAGAGGGCGATGCCGAAGGCGGAGAAGACCGAGGGGAACCCGCTCCACATGATCACGAACGCCACCACGATCCACAGCTCGTTGGTCTCCCACACGGGCCCTATGGCCCGGTCGATGAGCTGCGCCTCGCCCGCGGCCGTGGGCCCGCGGGCGAGGAAGGTCCAGATCCCCCCGCCGAAGTCCGCCCCGCCCGAGACCGCGAAGAGCAGCAGGGCGAAGGCCATCGCCGCGGCGCCGAGGGCTTCAAGCACCTAAAGCCTCCCCCTCCCGCGGCTCGGGGGCGTCTTCGGCGTCCTCCGCCCCGGTCGCCATTCCGCGCAGCAGCCGGAGGTAGAGAGCCCCGATCACCACGTAGATGGCGGCGAAGCCGAAGAAGGCGAACAGAAGACCCGGCGCCGACGTGGCCCCCTCCGCCGTCCGCATAACACCCTTTATGACCCAGGGCTGGCGGCCTTCTTCCGTCGTGATCCAACCAAGCTCTATCGCCAGGAAACCTAAAGGCCCGGCGGCCACTATTCCCCGGAGCAGCCACTTGCCGGTCGGGACGCCGCGGGCGCGCCAGAAGGCGAGCCAGAACCACGGGATAAGAAACGCCATGTAGAACCCGATGCCGACCATCGCATCAAAAGCCCACCAGACGGCGCGCGGGTCGGGGCGTTCGTCGGCGGGGAAGCTGTTCAGGCCGGGGGCCTTGGCGTTCGGGTCGTCGTAGGCGAGGATGGAGAACATCTTGGGGAACGCGATGGCGTACCGGAGCTCGCCCTCCTCGACGTCCGGGATGCCGCCGATGGTGATGGGGGCGCCCCGCTCGGTCTCGAAGGTCGGTTCCATCGCCGCCATCTTGGCCGGCTCCTCCAGGGCGACCTGCTTGGCGGTGTGGTCGCCGCTCACGATCATCATCGGGGCCGCCAAAGTCGCCACCGCCATCGCCATGAAGAAGGCCTTCTTGTGGTAATCGTCGCGCCTACCTCGCAGCATCCCGAAGGCGTAGACGGCGGCGAAGGCGAAGGCCACCGCTTCAAAAGCGGCGATGGTCATGTGGCTCGACTCGTACCACCACGCCGGGGCGAACATCGCCCGGAGGACGTTCGCCTCCACGACGTTGCCGGCCGCGTCGAGCTTGAAGCCGACGGGCGTGTTCATCCAGGAGTTCGCCAGGACCACCACGATCATGGACATAAACCCCCCGATGAACATGGGTATGCCGCTCGCGAAGTGCAGCCACGGCGAGAGCTGGTTCCGGCCGAAGACGTAGATACCAAGGAAGATCGCCTCCGTCAAAAAGAACAAGACCTCGATGGCGAGCGGGTAGCCCATAAGCGGCCCGCCCACGTTCATGAACCGCGGCCAGAGGAGCCCGAAGCCGAACGTCAGCACCGTCCCCGAGACCGCGCCGGTCGCGTAGGTGAGGGCGAAGGCGGTCGTCCACTTCTTGTTTATGGCCTCGTAGACGGGGTTCTTGCGCCTCAAGAACAGCCACTGCGAGACGAGCATCATGAACGGCATGACCACGCCGAGCGAGGCGAAGATTATGTGGAACATGAGCGCCATACCGAAGGTGGCCCTCGACGCGACCACGTTGCTCAAGAGGCTTTCCAAGTCGCATCCTTCCTTCGACCCCCGAGAAGACCCGGGACCGCGATCCCCGACCGTTCCGACGCCCCCTGTTATACGCGATACCGACCATCGCGCTCGGTCAAAGCTTTGACAAAACCCGTGCCGGGTAGATCCCGCGAGCAGGCTTCCTGCGCGCCGGGGTCCAGACCGACCCGCAAAGCCGTGGACGCATGGCCGTCGCAACGCCGGCGGGGAAGTACCCGCTGCGGCCGGCCGCCGGATGTTCCCGGCACGCGATCGCGGGTAGCCGCACGCCCCGCTTAAGGCGACACGGCTCTTGCTTGCCCCTGGGGTTTGCTCGACGCCCCGGGGCTCAGGCCGCCCCGGAACCTGGGGCTTCGGTGACGGTGATCGGGGCGCCGCGCGTGACGACGATAGTGTGCTCGTGGTGCGCCGAAGGGCTGCCGTCCGCCGTGCTCAAGGTGAACCCGTCGCCCCCTTCCTCGACCCGGCCAGAACCGGCCGAGAGGATGGGTTCTATGGTGATGACCAGCCCCTTCGTGAGCGGGGCGGCGAAACGCCGATCGTAGTACTGGGGGTACGACGGCTCCTCGTGGATGCTCCTGCCGATGCCGTGACTGTACAGCTCCCGCAAGACCGTGAAGCCTTCCCTTCTTGCCGCCGTCTCTATCGCCCGGCCGATCTTGTTCATGGGCCTGCCCGCCCTCGCCACGGCCGCCGCCCGGCCGTAGGCGGACTCCGCGCATCGGACCAGGCGCCCGTTCACCTCGTCGCCCCCCGGCAGGGCGACCGTGACCGCGGAATCGGCCATGTAGCCGCCGAGTTCGGCGGTGACGTCGATCTTCACCAGGTCCCCCGGCCGGATCTTGCGCCCCGGGCTCGGGATGCCGTGGACGGCCTCGTCGTTGAGGCTGATGCAGTTGGTGGCCGGGAAGCCGTAGACCAGGTTGGGGGCGGAGCGCGCCCCGTGCCTCTCGAACACGTCGGCGCCGATCCGGTCGAGCTCCCGGGTGCTCATGCCGGGCTCGACGGCCCGCCTCATCTCGTCGCGGGCCAGGGCCACGACGCGCCCCACCCTACGCAACCCTTGGAGATCCTTGTCCGAGTCTATGGTCACGACGATCCTCCTCCGACGCTCGACGGCCCCTTCCCATCATATCCCGCAGGCAGATTTTTCATCGGCGTTGCGACGGCCATGCGTCGACGACTTTGCGGGGCGGTCTGCCGGGGTCATACTTTTGGACGAAGGGAAACCATCCTTTCGGCGGATTCGCGGGGGCGCGGCGCCGGCTACCCTTATGGCGTGGTCGAGATCGGTGATCCCCCCTCCACCCGCTCGACCACTTTCTCTCCCGCGAAGTACGGAACGCCGCAATCCATGTAACACCTTGACAACCCTCCACCGTTGTGTAACCCTTCGGGGCGCACTTTCGGGCGAGCGAGAGAGGGTCTTTGACCAGCATCTCCACCAGGACGGCACAGAAGAAGGTCTCGGGCTTGATGCTCAAGATCCTGCGCCTGCTCGCTCCCCCCATCCACCCGCGAGTACCCACGCTGGCCGTACCCTCCGCCCTACGACTAATTACCGGGGCGGGCCGGGGCGGCGCTCTCCGGCTCGCCTAGAGCCAACGACGGGTCTCCCGTCCGACGGCCAGAGGGCCCCTCTTTCAGCAAGACAGAGTATTTACAGGATGGGATAACACCGTGGAAAACACCGCCCGCAAGATCGAATACAAACCCCGTACGGGCAGCGAGGCCATGTGCGAGGCGCTCCTCGACGAGGGCGTCGAGTACCTCTTCGGATACCCGGGCGGCGCCATCATGCCGTTCTACGACGCCCTCCCCGACTACCCGCTAAAGCACGTCCTCGTCCGCCACGAACAGGCCGCCGCCCACGCCGCTGACGGCTACGCGCGGGCCACGGGCCAGGTCGGCGTCTGCATAGCCACCAGCGGTCCTGGGGCGACCAACATCGTCACCGGGCTCGCGACGGCGCAGATGGACTCGGTGCCGCTCGTCGCGATCACAGGCCAGGTCGGCCGTCCCGCCCTCGGCAAGGACTCCTTTCAGGAAACAAACGTGATGGGCATGACGCTGCCCTTCACCAAGCACTCGTTCCTGGTCGAAGACCCTGACGAGCTGTACCCGACGATGCGGCGGGCCTTTGAGATCGCGCGCAGCGGCAGGCCCGGCCCCGTCCTCGTCGACGTCCCCAAGGACGTCCAGTTCGCCGCCTGCAACGACAACGGGTATCGCCGCCTGAGGGAAGCCCCCACGCCCGCTGAATCGCCGGGCCTGGAGCGCGCGGCGATGCTGCTGCGCAACTCGAGCCGCCCGCTCATCCTCGCCGGCCACGGCGTCACGCTCGCCGGGGCGGAGAAGGAGCTCAGGCTGCTCGCCGAGCGGACAGGGACCCCGGTCGTCACGACCCTGCTCGGCATCAGCGCCTTCCCGGAGGACCATCCGCTGTACCTTGGGTGGCCCGGGATGCACGGCCAGGCGTCGGTCAACCGGGCCATCGACCGTTCGGACCTGCTCTTCGCCGTCGGGATGCGCTTCGACGACCGTATAACCGGCGCGGCCCACAAGTTCGCCCCGAACGCGAAGGTCGTTCACATAGACGTGGACCCCTCCGAGCTCGGTAAGGTCATAAAGCCGACCGTCGGCATCGCCGCCGACGCCAAGCCCGCCATGCGCTCCGTGCTCCACCACCTGGAGGACGCGCCGGCGGAAGGTCGCGCCGGCTGGCGCGAGGAGTTGGCGAAGAGCCAGGAGCCGGAGAAGAGGCGCGAGGACAAAGCGCGGGGCGAGTACGGCCCAATCCGGATAATGGACGCCATAAAGAAGGCCGCCGGCCCCGACCTCAGGCTCGTCACGGACGTCGGCCAGCATCAGATGTGGGCCGCCCAGTTCTTCGAGTTCACCAAGAAGAACAGCCACATCACCAGCGGCGGCCTCGGCACGATGGGCTTCTCCCTCCCGGCCGCGATGGGCGTGGCGTTCGCCTACCCTGAGGATCCCGTCTGGGTCGTCGCCGGCGACGGCGGGTTCCAGATGAACATCCAGGAGCTCGCCACCATCAGGGACTTCGGCCTGAACATAAAGGTCGCCGTCCTCAACAACGGCTACCTCGGCATGGTCCGCCAGTGGCAGCAGTTCTTCCACAACCGCCGCTACTCCGAGACCCCCATAACGGGCCCGAACTACGAGGAGCTCACCGCCGCCTACGGCCTCGCCGGGAAGACGGTGCGCGAGGGCGACGACGTGGAGGCCGCCGTCGAATGGGCCGAGGGCCAAGACGGGTGCGTCATCCTGGACTTCCACATAGATCCCGAGAAGAACGTCTTTCCCATGATCCCCTCGGGCATGAGCGTCGCCGAGATGATCGAAGAAGATGGCGCGTAGTCCGGCGGAGGCGGCCGCCGGAGCCGTGTCCCCAGACAACACCATCGAGGTCCGCATGGCCGGCGGCATCCTCTCGCTCAACCGCTTCATGATGACGCTCCAGAACAAGCGGATGCCCGTCTCCAAACTCTCCATAAAGAGCGACAAAGAGGAGACCCGCGCCCGCTTCGTCCTCGATTGCCCCGAAGACGCCGCCCGCCGCTACGCGACCGTGCTCGAAAACCTCGAAGACGTCGAAGAGCTTTCGACGCCCGACCAGTCGCCGACCCAGGCAGAGAACTGGCGCCCGAGCACGAAGATCAACTATGACGGCCGGCGCTTCCGCCCGGCGGAGAACTCCGAGACAGGCGAGGTCGGGTCCGATACCGTCTTCAGCTACGCGCAGGAAGGCGACGCGGTGCGCGCCGCCTACGAGGGCGGGGGCGTGCGTTCGGGAACCTTGATCGCCACCGCGGACGACGAAGGCCGCCTGGACGCCCGTTACCAGCACGTCAACGCCGCCGGCGAGCTCATGACGGGCGAGTGCCGGACGACGCCGGAAATGCTGCCCGACGGGCGGCTCAGACTTTACGAAGAGTGGCGGTGGACCTCGGGGGATCGGTCCTCGGGGACTTCCGTCGTCGAAGAGATAGGAGACTAGTATGGCCCGGGTGTACCGCGAAGGTGACATAGGCGACGAGATCACGCGAAAGAAGATCTCCATCTTAGGCTACGGCAGCCAGGGCCACGCCCACGCCCTGAACCTGAAAGAGTCCGGCTGCGACGTGACCGTCGGCCTCTACGAGGGCTCGGGGAGCTGGCCCAAGGCCGAGGACGACGGCCTCAAGGTCATGACCATCGCCGAAGCCGCGTCCCACGCCGACGTCGTGATGATGCTCCTGCCCGACGAGCGGCAGCCGGCGGTCTTCGAGGCCGAGGTGCGGGAGAACCTCACAGAGGGCGACCTCATGCTCTTCGCCCACGGCTTCAACATCCACTTCAACCAGATCGTAGTTCCCCCCGAGGTGGACCTCGGCCTCGTCGCCCCCAAGGGCCCCGGCCACGTCCTCCGCCGCCTCTACGAAGAGGGCAAGGGGATGCCATCCCTCTTCGCCGTCGAGAACGACGCGAGCGGGAGCGCCCGCGACACCATCCTCTCCTACGCCCGCGGCATCGGCTCCGGCCGGGCCGGCATCATCGAGACGACGTTCGCCGAGGAGACCGAGACGGACCTCTTCGGCGAGCAGGCGGTCCTGTGCGGCGGCCTCTCCGCCCTGCTCACCGCCGGGTTCGAGACGCTGGTCGAGGCGGGCTACCAGCCGGAGCTCGCGTACTACGAATGCGTAAACGAGCTGAAGCTCATAGTCGATCTCATCTACGAGGGCGGCCTGGCGGGGATGCGGTACTCGATCTCGAACACCGCCGAGTACGGCGACTACACCGCGGGTCCTAAGATCGTGGACGACGCCGTGAAGACCCGGATGCGCGGCATCTTGACGGACATCCAGAGCGGCAAGTGGGCCAAGGACTGGGTGCTCGAAAATCAGGCCGGCGGTTCGAGCTTCCTCGCCATGCGCCGCCGACAGGCCGAAACGCAGGTCGAGAAGGTCGGGCAGGAGCTCCGGGCGCTCGCGGCCGAGGGCGTCGAGGCGCCGGCGGGCTCCGCCAGTCCGGCGGGGAGGGAGGGCTAGATGGGTCAGAAGGCGTTCACCGCAAACGACGCGGAGTGGTGCTACCACGGCGGCGAGCTACAGAGGCTCGGCGACGTGCGCCTCTCCCCCGCCACCCACGCGCTGAACTACGGCACCGGGGTCTTCGAGGGTATAAGGGCTTACTGGAACGAGGGCAGGGGGACCCTCCAGGTCCTCAAGCTGCGCGAGCACTTCGAGCGGTTCGAGCGGAGCTGCCGGGTCTTGAGGATCGAGCTTCCGGGCACCGTGGACGAGCTGTGCGAGACGACGCTTGAGATCCTGCGCCGCAACGCCCCCCGCGAGGACACCTACATCAGGCCGCTCGCCTACAAGGCCGCCGAGGCGGTCGGCGTCAACCTCAAGGGCGAGTCCCAACTGACCATCTTCACGGTCCCGATGGCGAACTACGTCGAGCTCACGGGCCTCAAGGTCTGCGTCTCTTCCTGGCGACGTACGCCGGACACCTCGATCCCGGCGCGCGGCAAACTGACGGGCTCGTACATAAACACCGCCCTCGCCGTGGACGAGGCCCAGAGGGCCGGCTACGACGACGCGATCTTCCTCACCCAGGACGGCCACGTCTCCGAGGCCAGCGCCGCCAACATCTTCCTGCTCCGCAAGGGCCAGCTCATAACCCCGCCCGTCACAGCGGACATCCTCGAAGGCATCGCGCGCGACTGCGTGATGGAGCTCGCGGAGAAGGAGCTGGGGATGCCGGTCCTGGAGCGCGACGTGGACCGGACAGAGCTCTACGCCGCCGACGAGGTCTTCCTCTCGGGCACGGGCTTCCAGATCGCCCCGATAGTCGAGGTCGACGGCCGCCCCGTCGGCACCGGCAGTATCGGCCCGATCGCCGAGCGCCTTCAAGAGCTGTACTTCAAGGCCGCCCGGGAGGGCCTGGGGGGATACGAAGACTGGACCGTCGCCGTCGAGGTTGCGGAGGGAGCGCGGCGGTAGGGCGCGCTCTCCAGGGGTGAGGCTTATGGGGCGCCAACGAGGGTCGCACCGCCGACCTTCGTGGAACGAAGTGCTTCGGTGGCCCGTCGCATAAGCGGCGACAGGCGCTCGAAGTCGTTGCGGTTCGCTATCAGCACCACCACGACCAGATCGAAGCGCGAGAGATCGTGCTGGTGTGGGATGCCCTGGTCAGCTGTCAGCAGCGCGTCGAACTCGTCCTGTGCGAGGGTCAACAGGGCGCCGTTCTTGGTAGAGCCTCAGCCGCGTTCCCTGACGGTCCGGCCCTGAATCTCCGGGGGCAGCAGGTTCTTCAGGCGCCGGGGACGGTTCTCATCGAGAAGAACCCGCAACGGCACCGCCTTCGACGGCCTTGCGGGCCATTTCGAGGTAGGCGACGGCCTGCTCGCGGGAGACGCCGGGGAAGTCGTCGAGGAACTCTTCGAGGGAGGCCCCGCCCTCCAGGTAATCCATCAGGTTCTTGACCGGGCCGCGCGTCCGGGCGAAGACCAGCGCGCCGCTCACCACGTCCGGGTCGCGCGAGACCACGTCCTGTCTCCTCCCGTCCACACGGCCAATATACCCTATCCTCCGCCCGAACAACGATTGAATTGGGGTGCGGGCTCATCCTCCATTTCGTCCGACACCGGTAGCCGTCGCGGGCACTCCCGGGTTGCGAAACGGGACTCTGCCTGCGATACTCCGGCCTCACATGAAGGCACGGATCTAACATCTTGCGTCTCTCTCGCACCATCCTACGACTAACCGGGGTGGCCGCCGGGCGAATTACCAGCCCCGGTCTCTAACCGGCTGCCCCCGGCCACCAGAAGCCTCAGCGCCGCACCCTTTAACGCGATTTCTTTGTAGGAGGACGAGAGACACATGCGTCGAGTAGAGATCTTCGACACCACCCTGCGCGACGGCGAGCAATCCCCCGGCATCTCCCTCTCGGTGGAGGAGAAGGTCGAGATGGCCCGCCAGCTCGCCCGCCTGAAGGTTGACGTCATAGAGGCCGGCTTCCCCATCACCTCAGAGGGGGATTTCGAGTCGGTCTCCCGCATCGCCGCCGAGGTGAAGGGACCGCGGATCGCCGGCCTCGCCCGCATCCACGAGGCGGACATCCGCCGCGCCTGGGAGGCCGTCCAGTGGTCCGACAGGCCGCGCATCCACACGTTCGTGGGAACTTCTGATCTGCACATAGAACACCAGATGCGCTCGAACCAGCGGGACATCCTCAAACGGGCCGGCGAAGCGGTAACCTTCGCCAAGGGCCTTTGCCCCAACGTCGAGTTCTCCCCGATGGACGCCACGAGGACGGACATCGGCTTTCTCTCCGAGGTCGTCGCCGCGGCGGTCGAAGCCGGGGCGGACGTCGTCAACATCGCGGACACCGTCGGCTACACGACGCCGGTCGAGTTCGCCGCGTTCCTGAAAGAGCTTCAGGAGCGGGTTCCGGGCCTGAAGGACCGGGTCTTGTCGGTGCACTGCCACGACGATCTGGGGATGGCGGTCGCCAACTCGCTGGCCGGGGTCGAGGTCGGGGCCGGTCAGGTCGAGGTCGCGGTCAACGGCATCGGGGAGCGGGCCGGGAACGCCTCCCTCGAAGAGGTCGTGATGGCGCTGGCGACGCGCGGGGACTTCTACGATGTGGAGGTCGGCGTCGAGACGACGCAGCTCGCGAACACGTCGCGTCTGGTCTCGAACATGACCGGCTACGAGGTTCCGCCGAACAAGGCCATCGTGGGGCGGAACGCGTTCTTGCACGAGTCCGGCATCCACCAGGACGGCGTGCTCAAGGACCGGCGGACGTTCGAGATCATGACGAAAGAAGACATCGGCCTGGAGGGCACGAACATCTTTCTCGGCAAGCACTCGGGCCGCCACGCCCTCAAGGACGCCCTCGAAGAGCTCGGCTACTACGTCGAAGGCGAGGTCCTCAAGCGCGCCTTCGTCCGCTTCAAGGAGATAGCCGACCACAAAAAGACCGTGACGGCCGCCGACCTCGAGGCCATCGCCGCCGACGAGGTCGGCTCCTTCGAGGGCAAGTTCGTGCTCGACTCGTTCCGGGTCGTGGCGGCGACCGGGCGCCAGAGCCGGGCGGCGGCCACGATCTCGCACGCCGAGCACGGCACGTTCGAGGCGGAGGCCGAGGGCGAGGGCCCGGTGGACGCGGTCTTCCGCGCCGTCGACGCGGCGACGAACATCAAGGGCCGCCTGACGGACTTCCGCATCGACGCCGTCACGGGCGGCAAGGACGCCCTGGGCGAAGTCCGGGTCTCCGTCGAGTTCGAGGGGAACGAGTACGCCGGGCGCGGCCTCTCCCAGGACGTCGTGGAGGCCGCGGCCCGCGCCTACGTCCGGGCCGTCAACGTCTATACCGCCGGACGGGTGAAGTCGCCGTGGGAAACCCCGGTAGCCCCGTAGAAACGCCCCGGGACACCTCCGCCCGGGCGCCGATCCCCGGCTACGAGCGCCTGGACGGCCCCATTCCCGTGTTCCACGCCCCACGGCTGGCAGAGGAGGCGCGGGTGACGCGGGACCGTGTGGTGCGGGGCGTGAGGGTGCTGACGGGGGTCGTGGGGGTCGAGCCGCCGGAGGTGCGGGCGGTCCTCGCGGCCGACGAGGACTGGTCCGACGCGCCCCGCGAGAGCCGGCGTCCCTATCCGCCGGGTCTGCCGTACTTCACGCGCTCCGCGGACCCGCCGGTCGTCGTGCTACCCGAGGCGCTCTCGCCGGTCTTCCGTCCCCGCACGGGGGCGGCCTTTCCGCTGGCGGTCTGGCACGAGCTCGGGCACGCCTTCCTGCTGCGGGGGGAGGTGGTCAGGACGCCGGCCTGGCTCGGGGAGTTCGTGGCGCAGGCCGCGTCGGCCGTCGTGGCGCGCGGGACCGGGATGGCGCTGGAAGATCATCTGGGGCGCGTGGACCGCGAGCCGGGGTTCACCGTGCGGGGCTTCAGGGGGCCGGCGCGGGCGGAGGATCAGATGAAGTTCCAGAACCTCCTGCTCGTGCTCGGCGCGGCGGCGTTGGAGGAGTTCGGCGCGGGGTTCCTCGGGCGGCTGTTTCGCGCCCTGCGGGAAGAAGACGAGGTAGTGGACGAGGAGCGGGCCGAAGAGTTGCTGGTGGGGTCGCTCGGGCGCGGAGGTAGAGCCTGGCTCTCTCCGAGGCCGGAGTTTTAGGAGGATCATGGCGCGCGACGTTTTCGACGTACTCTTGCTCCCGGGCGACGGCATCGGGCCCGAGGTCGTCGGGGCGGCCCGGAAGGTCATAGACGCCGCGGCGGGGCACTTCGGGATCGAGGTCCGGTACGAGGAGCGCGAGATCGGGGGCGCCGCCATCCGGTCGGGCGGCGGACCCGTCTCGGACGAGACGCTGGAAGCAGCCGCCCGATCGGACTCGGTACTCCTCGGCGCCGTCGGCCACCCGGACTTCGACGACGCGCCGGTGAGACCTGAGGCCGGGCTCTTGAAGCTCAGGAAGCACCTCGGGGCGTTTGCCAACCTGCGGCCCGTCGCCGCGATACCGGCCCTGCTCGATGCTTCTCCGCTCAAGAAGGAAGTCGTCGAGGGGGTGGACGTCCTGATCGTGCGCGAGCTCACCGGCGGCGCGTACTTCGGCGAGAAAGAGGAGGGCGAGGACCGCGCGAGCGACCTCTCCGTCTACACCCGCGAGGAGATAGACCGCGTGACGCGCGTCGCCTTCGACGCCGCCAAACGCCGCAAGCGCCGCGTGACGAGCGTGGACAAGGCGAACGTGATGGCGACGAGCCGCCTGTGGCGAAAGGTCGTCACCGAGGTTGCCGGGGACTACCCGGAGGTCGAGCTCGACCACGTGCTCGTGGACGCGGCGGCGATGCACCTCGTCCGCGAGCCGCGGCGCTTCGACGTGATGCTGACCGAGAACCTCTTCGGGGACATCCTCTCCGACGAGGCGGCGATGCTGCCGGGATCCATGGGCATGCTCCCGAGCGCCTCCCTCGGCGACCCGGGCTCCCCCGGCATCTTCGAGCCCGTCCACGGCTCCGCCCCGGACATCGCGGGTCAGGGCAGGGCCAACCCCTACGCGACCATCCTCTCGGCCGCCATGATGTTCCGCCACGGCCTCGGCCGCCCCGACGTTGCCAAGGCCATCGAGCAGGGCGTCTCCGTCGGGTTGGAGGCGCATTACATGACCGCCGACCTCGGCGGGACGAAAAGCACCGAAGAAGTGACGGACGCCGTGGCCCGCTGGGTCGGGGCCGGGGAGGGCGTGGCATGACCATAAGGCTGTTCGACACGACGCTCAGGGACGGGACGCAGCGGGAGGGGGTGAGCCTGACGACGGAGGACAAGATCCGGATAGCCCGCGCCCTCGACGGCGCCGCCGCTCCGTGAGACGAGCATCAGGGTCACCGAGTCGTAGTAGGCGCCCCGGCGTACGATCAGGCGGTCAGGCACCGGCCGTCATCCTCTCGCGTTCGACTCTCGTGCCC
>CAXUFZ010000069.1:0-13599 GCA_964250345.1 uncultured Rubrobacteraceae bacterium | reverse complement strand
GGCGGCCCCCGGTCGCGCGGATGGGTGGGTCTGGATCAAGTCGGCGCTATCCCCGTCTTCGTGGTCCCTTCGCAACACATTCTACTCCGCTGGCGGGCGGGATCTCTACCCCGGGCCAGAGGCGGAAGGACACGCTCTGGGCGCTAGCCCGTCGTCGGGTTCTCCGCGCGAAGGAGGAAATCTTCGACGACGTCGAGGAAACGTCCGCCCTCTTCGGCGAATGGGTAGTGGGAACTCTCCTCGAAGACGGCAAGCTCCGAGTTCGGTATGCCCGCGTGGAGGTCGCGCTCCTGGCCGGCGGCCATGCCGTCGTGCCGGCCGGCGACGACGAGCGTGGGGACGTCTATCTCCCCGAGACGAGGCCTGAGGTCCCAACCGCGGAGCGGGCCCGGCGCGTTCGGCGGGCCCCACATGGCGGCGTTCGACCCCACGTCCATCTTCGAGAGCGCCCGGTTCAGCCAGTCGGGCCACGGGTCGAGGCGGCAGGTGTAGCGCCGGTGGAAGAGATCCATGGCCTCCGCGTACTCGGGGTGCTCGAACGTGCCGGCGGCCTCGTGTTTGCGGATGGCCTCCCGCGCGTGCCAGGGCAGCCTCTCGTAGAAGCCCCGGCGGTTCTCGATCATGGTCCTCCCGCTCGCCACGGCGCCGACCAGAACCAGGCTGGCCGGCCGCCTGTCCGTCGTCAGGGCGTGCTCCATCGCCAGCAGACCGCCCCACGAGTGGCCCAGCAGATGAACGTCGTCGAGCCCGAGTTCGCGCCGGACGGCCGCCAACTCCTCCAGAAAGAGCCCGACGCTCCACGGTTCGGGGCCCTCCGAACGGGTCGAGCCGCCGCAGCCGAGCTGATCGTAGAACACGACCGGCCGGCCGCCGCGTGCCAGGGCCTCCAGGGGCTCCAGGCTCTCGTGCGGCAGGCCGGGTCCCCCGTGGAGCGCGAGCACCGGGAGCTTGTCCGACCGCGGCCCCGCCGGATCCCCGACCATCCGGTACCAGGTCCCGAACTTCCCGAACCTGATGATGCCTTCGCCCATCGTGAACGCCCCCGTCGCCTCCCCCAACCCGTCCGAAGCCCTCTAGGATAAACTGAACCGGGGAGAGACTCAGACGGGAAGGGCGACGGGAGGCGGTGTTTCGATGACGGGGACCGGGCAGACCTTCGATTTCGACGAGGTCGGACGCCTGCCCGCGCCGGGGGACAACGTCGCCATAGCGACCCGCCGCCTGGAGCCCGGGACCAAGGTCTCCCGCGACGGCTCGGGGTTCGAGATACCCCACACCGTCCTCGAAGGCCACCGCTTCGCGGTCGGGGAGATTCCAGAGGGCGAGAAATTGCTCTCCTGGGGGCTCACGTTTGGGCGGGCCACGGAGGACATCTCGCCCGGCGATTACGCGTGCAACGAGAAGATCCTGCGGGTTCTGCGCGAACGCTTCGAGCTCCCGCCCCGGAACAGCGAAGAAGACCCTGAGGGGACCTCGGATCAGGGCGGCGGCCGGGTCCCCGGCGGCCACCGCAAGGAGGGCCTCGACCTCCCCGAAGAACCGAACTTCCGCGACGCCGAGCTGGAACCCTACGTCCTCGATGAAGATAGTTTCCAACCCGCCGACCAGGTGCCGCTCGAAGACGAGCCCCGCGCGTTCATGGGCTACCGGCGCGGCGGTGGGCGCGGCGTCGGGACGCGCAACTACGTGGTCGTCCTCGGCGTCACCTCGCGGCTCACGGGCTTCGTGCGGGCGCTCGAAGGGGAGATGAACGGCGTATCGGACGCCCACGAGAACATCGACGGCATCGTCTGCGTCGCCCACACCGAGGGGGGAGAGGACCGCAGGCCGAACAACCTCGACCTGCTCCTCAGGACCCTCTGCGGCTTCATGGTCAACCCCAACGTGGGCGCCGTGCTAGCGCTCGACGGCGGCGCCGACGGCGCCGTGACCAACGGCATGCTCGCGCGCTACGCCGAAGAGCACGGCTACCCGCTCGACGACGTGCCGCACGAGTTCATGAGCCTGGAGGGAAACTTCCGGTCCGACCTGGAGCGGGCGAAGACGCAGGTTGCGGACTGGCTGGAGGACGTGAACGCCGCCCGGCGGACGGAGGAGCCGCTCGCGGGGCTGAAGATAGGGTTGCAGTGCGGCGGGTCGGACGCCTTCTCGGGGGTTTCGGCGAACCCGCTCGTCGGTTGGGTCACGAGGGAGGTCGTTCGCAACGGCGGGACGGCCAATTTGGCGGAGACGGACGAGCTGATCGGGGCCGAGCATTACGTCCTGAAGAACGTGAAGGACGTGGAGACGGCGAGGCGTTTCCTCTCGGCGGTCGAGCGGTTCAAGGAGCGGGTCGGGTGGCACGGGCACACGGCCGAGGACAACCCGTCCGGCGGCAACAACTTCCGCGGGCTCTACAACATCTCCATAAAATCCATAGGCGCCGCGAGGAAGAAGGACCTGGAGGTCAGGATAGATCGCGTCATCGAGTACGCCGAGAGGATGGACGGGGGCGGCTTCTACTTCATGGACAGCCCGGGCAACGACCTGGAGAGCGTGGCGGGCCAGGTCGCGGCCGGGGCGAACATGATCTTCTTCACCACCGGCAACGGCTCCATCACCAACTTTCCCTTCGTCCCGACGATAAAAGTCGTCACCACGACGGGACGTTACGAGCTCTTATCGAAAGACATGGACGTCAACGCCGGCGCCTACCTCGAAGGCGTCCCGATGGACGATCTCGGTAAAGAGATGTTCGAGCGGACCATCACCGCCGCCTCGGGCGAGAAGACCGTCGGGGAGCGGGCCGGGCACGCCCAGGTCTCCATCTGGCGCGACTGGAAGCAGACGGGCCCGGAGCATTTGGAGGAGTTGGAGAACGCCCCCGAGCCCGACGGCGAGCCGTTGACCGTCAGGGGAGACGTTCCCGACGTGGGGTTATCTTTCGACGCGCTGGTTGGCGAGCGTGGTCCTGTCACGGATCAGGTCGGGCTCGTGATGCCGACGAGCCTGTGCTCGGGCCAGATCTCACGCCGCATCGCCAACCGCCTAAACGAGCGGGGCGCCACGCAGAATAAGATCACCCGCTTCGTCGCCCTCCCCCACACCGAAGGCTGCGGCGTCTCGGCGGGATCTGCGGAGGCCATCTACGCGCGCACGGTGCTCGGCTACCTCGCCAACCCGACCGTGCGGCTCGCCCTGCTCCTGGAGCACGGCTGCGAGAAGACCCACAACGACTACTTCGAGAACCGCCTCGCCGAACGCGGCCTCGACCGCGACCGCTTCGGCTGGGCGAGCGTCCAGCTGGACGGCGGCATAGAGAGCGTCGTCGAGAAGGTCGAGAACTGGTTCGCCGAAACGCTGGAAACGGCGGACGACCTGGGGCACGCGTCCGCGGGACCCGGGCACTTGCGCCTCGCCCTCCACGCCTCCGGCCCCCTCCCGAACGCCGCCGCGCGGAGCCTCGCGGAGACGACCCTCGCCGTCGTCGGCAACGGCGGCACGGTCGTCGTCCCGGGTACGTCGGCGGTATTGCAGAGCGACGTCTACCGTGATGCCGTCCTCGGCGACGAGCCCGTCAGGAACACCCTCGCGTACGGACAGGCCTTCGAGAAGCCGGGTTTTCACGTCATGGAGTCGCCGACGGAGCACTGGATCGAGGCGGCCACCGGCCTCGGGGCGACGGGCGTGGAGCTCATGCTGGCCCACGTCGCCGGGAGGCCCTTGCAGGCGCACCGGATGCTGCCCCTGATCCAGACCTCCGCAGACCCCGAGACCGTCCGCAACCACGCCGACGACCTCGACGTCCTCCTCGACGGGGACCCCGACGGCTGGACGGAGAAGGTCCTAAAGACCGTAGCCGTCACGGCCTCGCGCGGGTACACACCCAAACTCTTCGCGGCCGGCAACACGGACTTCCAGTTCACCCGCGGGCTTCTCGGCGTCTCGATGTAGCCTGCTCGCGCCTTTCCCCGGGGGTGCGCGGGGCCGCGTGTTGCGCGGCGTTTGTGACGCGGGTAGCATCTCTGGTGGTGGGAAGGGACAGCGGCGCGCGTCTACGCGTGTCCACGAAATATGGAGGGTTGGAGGGTGATCGAGAACCCGTTCTACACGCAAGAATTCCATGGGCCCTACGAGATGTACGCGCTCGGGGACTTCGTGCTCGAAGAGGGCTACACGCTTCGGGACTGCAAGCTCGCCTACGCGACGTTCGGGGAGCTTAACGAGGCGAAGGACAACGCGATCCTAGTGACGACGTGGTACTCGGGGACGCACCAGATCCTGCGCGACGCCTACATCGGCCCAGAACACGCGCTGAACCCGGACGAGTACTTTATCGTGGTCGTCAACCAGATCGGCAACGGCCTCTCCTCTTCGCCCCACAACACCGACGGCCCGCACGCCAGGGCCGGCTTCCCCCGCGTCAGGATAGGCGACGACGTCCGCGCCCAGGAGCAACTCCTGCGCGAGCTCTTCGGCATCGAGCAGCTACAGCTAGTCGTGGGCGGCTCGATGGGCGCGCAGCAGACCTACGAGTGGGCGGTCCGGTTCCCGGAGAAGGTCAAGCGGGCGGCCCCGATAGCCGGGACGGCCAAAAACACCCCGCACGACTTCATCTTCACCCAGGCCCTGATCGAGACGATCACGATGGACCCGGCGTTCCGCGGCGGTTACTACGAGACCAGCGCGGACCTGCGCGCCGCCCTCGCGCGGCACGCCAGGATCTGGTCGGTCATGGGCTTCTCGACGGAGTTCTGGAAGCAAGAGCAGTGGCGCCTCCTGGGCTTCGCCTCCGCCGACGACTTCCAAATCGGCTTCGTGGACGCCTACTTCGCCCCGATGGACCCGAACGACCTTCTGACGATGGCCTGGAAGTGGCAGCGCGGCGACGTCAGCCGCCACACGGACGGCGACCTCTCTGCGGCTTTAGGCCGCATCACCGCCAAGACGTTCGTGATGCCCGTAGACGAGGACATGTTCTTCCCCCCGCGCGACTGCGCCGCCGAGCAGAAGCTCGTCCCCGGCAGCGAACTGCGCGTCATCGAGAGCGCGGGCGGCCACCTGGGCCTGTTCGGCTTCGACGAAGGCTTCATGCCGCAGATAGACCGCCACCTGGGCGAGCTTCTCTCCTCGTCCGCGTAAGCCCCGTATCATCCGCGACGCCGGGGTTTTCCGACTCCCGACTCCCGAAGCGGGCCGAAGGCCCGCGCCTCCCGACTCCCCGGAGGCGCGAAGCGCCGACCTAGCTCGGGATCATGTCGAACGTGTCGGGGTTCGGGCCGGTGCGGCCGTCCTCGCCCTGGTCGAGGGCGGAGATGGCCTCCATGTCCGAGGAGCCGAGCTCGAAGTCGAAGAGGTCGAAGTTCTCCCTCATGCGCGAGGGCGTCACCGACTTGGGGAAGATGATGTCGCCGCGTTGGACGTGCCACCGGAGGACGACCTGGGCCGTGGTCTTGCCGGCGTTCTTGGCTATCTGCACGATCGTCTCGTCCTCGAGGACGCCGCCCTGGGCGATGGGGGACCAGGCCTCGGTGGCGATGCCGTGCTCCTGATCGTAGGCGCGGACGGATTCGTTGGTGAAGTAGGGATGCACCTCGATCTGGTTGATCGCCGGCACCGTGTCCGTCTCGGCGGCCAGCTTCTCCAGGTGCTCGACCTGCCAATTCGACACCCCGACCGAAAGGGCGCGGCCGTCGTTCTTGAACTCCTCCATCACCCTCCAGGTGGAGACGTAGTCGCCGCCGTAGCGGGTCGGGAGGGGCCAGTGGATCAGGAACAGGTCAACGTAGTCGAAGCCGAGGTCCGAGAGCGTCGTGTCCATCGCCCGCCTCGCGTCGTCGGGCTCGTGGAAGCTGTTGTTGAGCTTGCTGGTGACGTAGATGTCGCCGCGGTCGAGGCCCGAGGCGCGGACGGCCTCGCCGACCTCCTTCTCGTTGCCGTACATCTCCGCCGTGTCGATGTGCCGGTAGCCGATCTCCAACGCCTCGCTCACCGCCTCCACGGTGTCGCCCGGCTCGATCTGGAACACCCCGAAACCGAGCTGCGGGATAACGTTGCCATCGTTGAGCGTAATGTTCGGAACCGCGGCCAAAGCGCCTCACTCCTTTGATCGTTGCAACCGTCTGTCTTTCTGCAAAGACATTGGGATACCCTGACCGGCGCCTCGTAAAACCGCCGTACATCCATTCCAGAACGCTGGACGCGGGCACGCAAGATGAACCGCACTGGACAGCAGACCATTATTTTTATCGATATCCCGTCTGGTCATTTCATTTATTTCGTTTATAGAGTAGAATCCTGGAACGAGGTAGGGCGACGGAGGTGAAAGATGCCGGTAGTCAAAGGATCGGGTCCTATATTCGCCCCGAACAGTGACGCCACAATCGTCAAGCAGCTCGATAATGAACTTGCGCGGACCCAGGGGGTCGCGAAGCTGGTCACTCCTCGGGGCTCGGAGATAAGGCTCCCGCACTCCGTGTTGGAGGTCTTGATGGGTGTGGTGCATGAGATGGCTCGTGGCAATGCTGTAAGGGTGATGCCGATACACGCCGAGCTCACGACGCAGCAAGCCGCCGATTTGCTCAACGTATCCCGACCTTTCCTGGTAAGCCTCCTCGAGCAGGGAGAGATCGAGTACCGCAAAGTGGGGACCCACAGAAGGGTACTTCTGGAAGACCTACTCGTGTACAAGGACAGAAGGGACAGGGAGAGGTTGTCTGCCCTGGATGGACTTGCCAGGGAAGATCAGCGGTTGGGACTCTACGAGGAAGAGTAGGGCAGTTGGCCTTTGTTGCCCTTCTCGACGCCAACGTTCTTTACCCACAGTACCTGAGAGACATCTACCTACGTTTATGTCGCGCGGAGCTTTGTTAGTTGCGGTGTATCTACGCAACAATCCGACCTTTAACGGAACCTGACGGCAAGGATCCCAATTGCTAACGCCAAGACCTGGAAAAGACTGGCGACCTTACCTTGAGGCCGCGACCCGAAAGATTGACATAGCGAGCTATCATGTCAGTCGCTTAGACGGAGAATTGACTTCTGTTGACCGCCGCGTGGTAGACGTACCTTCAGTTCCAGTCCAGGCTCACTTTGAAGGGACAATTGTGTCAGTCATGGCGGCTGTTGATCAAGTAGCTCAAGCCACCAAATCGGCCTTACAGTTAAGATTCGGAGAACAGGATCTAGTGACTGGAGCGTTCGGCTCCCTCACCCAAACTATGTTGGACGTGCAACGTTGGTTTGATGAGCCGATTGGACGCGACTTGCGCCGAATCCGTGTGAGGATAGTTCATTACAACTACAATAAAACACCGCAAGGCCGTCGCTGGATAGTTGAGTCGGCAGGCACGGGATTCGAAGGTTCGCGGGAACTGCTTGCTTATGCGAGAGGTGCTGCCGAATACGGTGAGCGCCTACGAACGCTACTCCCGTCAATCGAGGCTGAGATAACGAATCGCTTGAACGCCAGCATTGTCGGCCATTGAGGTAAGCAGGCTCGGTCCTGGCCTATGCTTTCGGTTACTTGATGAAAAGTTGACATAGCTCACTCTAGTTCCTCCTACCTCCCCAACCAGCCCCCGTCCACGGGCAGGACGGAGCCGTGGATAAAGTCCCCGGCCGCCGAGGCCAGCAGCACCACGGCGCCCTTGAGGTCCTCGGGCTCGCCGTAGCGGCCGGCGGGGATGCGGGCGAGGAGGGCGGTGCTCCGCTCCTCGTTTTCCCTGATAGCTCCCGTAAGCTCGGTCGTGTAGTAGCTAGGGGCCACGGCGTTGACGTTTATGCCGAGCGGGGCCCACTCGTTGGCGAGGGCACGCGTCAGGTTCGCGATGCCGGCCTTGGAGGCGGCGTAGGAGGGGACGGTGATGCCGCCCTCGTAGGAGAGGACGGAGGCGGTGTTGACGATCTTGCCGCCCTCCCCCTGCTCGACGAAACGCCTCGCCGCGGCCTGGCTGAGATAGAAGGCGGCCGAGAGGTTTATCTGGATGACGCTCTCCCAATCGTCCTCGCCAAAGTCCAGGGAGGGGTCGCGGCGGATGATGCCGGCGTTGTTGACCAGGATGTCGAGGCGGCCCATCTCTGAGACGCAGTGGGTGACTATCTCGCCCGCGCCTTCGGCCTTCGTCTCCAGGAGGTTGCGGTTCATGGCGCGGAAGCGGCGGCCGGTCGCCGCGGTCTTCTCTTCCGTCTCGTCCATCGGCAGCACGTCGAGGCCGACGACGTCTGCGCCGGCCTCGGCGAGGCCGAGGGCCATGCCCTGTCCCAGGCCGCGGGCGGCGCCGGTCACGAGGGCGACTTTGCCGTCCAGTTTGAGGTCGTCGAGGACGGTCACTAGTAGCGGAGGTCTATGGGTTCGATGCCTTCTTCCTCGCAGAAGCGGAGGTAACGCTCCATCTTGGAGAAGACGTCGTCCTGGTAGATGAGGTTGTCCGAGTCATCGAGGTACTGGACGGTCCCCTCGAGGATGAAGAGGGTCTGCATCTCCTCGACGCCTTCGTCCACGACCAGCGTGTGGATGTCGCCGGGCGGCTCGTAGACGAGGGTTCCGGGGCGGGCCACCCATTCGCGTTCGAGGTAGCGCCAGGAGCCTTTGACGCAGTAGCCCATGACCTGGCCGCCGGTGTGGCGGTGGCGGTTCACCTTGCCCGAGCCCTGAATTTTTAGCAGGTTGATCCATTGCCCCGTCGCCAGGTCGAAACGTAAGGGCTTGAACCACACGCGCTCGCCCTGCGGGACCCAGGGGACCTCCTCCACGTTTGTGGCCTTGTCCGGGTACGCCGCGTCCTCCGTGAAGGCCTTCAAAGTCTCGTCGATCATCGCGCTTCTCCCCTCAGTTCCATGTACAGGACAGCGTCCGCGGGGCCGCCGACCTTGCGCGTCTCGCCGACGACGACCGGGTCGAGCGAGGCGGCGTCGCGGCCGTTGATCTCGACGAGGTTCCCCGCCGGGTCGTTTATGTACATCTGCACCTCCCCGCCGGGCAACTCCCTCACGGTCGAGTAGTTCCCCGACTCCACCTGAACACCCCACTCCTGCACCTTCTTGTACGCCTCCTCGAAGTCGTCCACGTCGAACGCGAAATGGTGCCTGGCCGGCGCCGGACCGTCGTCCAAAAACAAGTGAAGCTGCAAGTCACCGACCCTGAGCCAGCGCACCGGCCCGGAGAACTCCGGCGAGGGGACCTCCTCAGCACCGAAGAATTCCTCGTAGAACCGGATGGACTCGTCCAGGTCCCTGGCACTCACGCTGACGTGGGTAAAGCCCGTAGCCTTCATGGTCCTCCTACAGCGGCATGACGGAGACGGTCTTCCACGCCGAGTAGAAGTCCAGGGCCGCCGGGCCCTGCTCCCTTCCTCCGACGCCCGACTCCTTGTTGCCGCCGAAGGGCACCTGGAACTCCAGGCCCGCCGTCGGCAGGTTGACGTTGACCAGGCCCGTCTCCGAGCGGGCCATGAAGTCGTAGGCGTAGCGCAGGGACTTCGTGGCGATGCCGGCGGTCAGGCCGTAGCGGGTGTCGTTGGCGAGCTCTACCGCGTGGTCGAAGTCGCGGGCCGGAATCACGGCGAGGACGGGGCCGAAGATCTCCTCCCGCGCCGTCTCGGAGGCGTTGTCCACGTCGGCGATGACGGAGGGCGAGATGAAGTAGCCGTCGTCCTCGGGGCCGGTGGCGCCGCCCTCGATGACGACGCGGCCCTCGCTCTTGGCCGTCTCCAGGGCGGCCAGGATCTTGTCGTACTGCGCCTTGTTGACGACGGGGCCCACGGCGGTGTCGTCGTCCATCGGGTCGCCGGTCTTCATGGCCTCGGTGGCGGTCTTGAGCTCCTCGATGAACGCGTCGTAGACGTCTTCGACGACGATGGCGCGGGAGGCGGCGGTGCATTTCTCGCCGGCGAAGCCGAAGGCGGAGAAGGAGATCTTGGCCGCCGCGTCCGCGAGGTCGGCGTCCTCCATGACGACGTACGGATTCTTGCCGCCCATCTCCAATTGGACCTTCTTGCCTATCGCCCGCTCCTGGATGCCGAGGCCCGTCGCGGTCGAGCCGGTGAAGGAGAGCGCCTTGACGCGCGGGTCGGTGACGATGGCGTCCCCGACGGTGGAGCCCGGGCCCGTGACCATGTTGACGACGCCGTCGGGCAGCCCGGCCTCGGAGAGGATACCGACGAGCGCGGCGGCGTTCAGCGCGGCGTTCGGGGCGGGCTTTATGACGACGGTGTTGCCGCAGATAAGGGCCGGCGCCATCTTCCACGAGGGTATCGCCAGCGGGAAGTTCCACGGCGTTATAAGACCCACGACGCCCAAGGGCTCCCGTATTGAGCTATGCGTCACGCCGGGCCTCGCCGAGGGCGGGTTGATGCCGTCCAGGCGCCAGCCCTCGGAGCCGTAGTAGCGGAAGATCGCGGCGGCGCGCCCGACCTCCATCCTAGCCTCCGTCATCGGCTTGCCGGCCTCCCGCACCATGAGCGTCGCCAGCTCGTCCTCGCGCGACTCGATGATGTTCGCGGCCTGCAGCAGGACGGCGCCCCGCGTGGCGGGGAGCATCCCCTTCCACGCTGGGAGCGCGTCCGCCGCGGCCCCTACGGCCCGTTCGGTCTCGGCCTTGTCCGATTTCGGGGTCGTGCCGAGGATTTCGGAGGGGTTCGAGGGGTTGAGGACGTCTTCGGTCTCGCCGGAGTCGGCGGGCACCCACTCGCCGGCGATAAAGTTCAGGGCTTCGGTCTGGGCTTCGATCACGGTTTCCTCCCGATACGATCTCTTGCGCTCGTCTTTTCCTACCCGATCTGCGGCCGTCCTACGTGCCCCGTCAGCCCGTTACCTCGTTCTTCAGCGCGAGGTCGCCAACGGAGACCTCCACCCAATCCCCCGCCCCCAACGTGAAGTCCTCGCCCGGCACGACGCCCGTCCCGGTCATCAGAAAAGCCCCGTGGGGCAACGACAGCTCCCGACCGAGGTACTCCGCCAGCTCCTCCGGCGAACGCTTCATCCTGGAGGTCGAAACCTCGTCCTCGAAGACGGGCGAACTGTCGCGGAGGATGCGTAGCCGGATGGGCAGGTCGCGCACCCCGTCCGCCCCGGCGAGCACGATGCCGGGCCCGAGGGAACACGACCCGTCGTAGACCTTGGCCTGCGGCAGGTACAGCGGGTTCTCGCCCTCGATGTCGCGCGAGGAGACGTCGTTGCCGGCGGTGTAGCCGACGACCTCCATCCGGCTGTTCAGGACGAGGACGAGCTCGGGCTCCGGCACGTTCCAGCGGCTGTCCCGGCGCACGCGCACGGCGCCCCCATGCCCGACGACCCGCCAGCCGGACGCCTTGAAGAAGAGCTCCGGGCGTTCGGCGTCGTAGACCCTGGCGTAGGCGTCAGCGTCCGCCGACTCCAGCTCGCGGGCCTCGCGGCTCTGCATGTAGGTCACCCCGCTCGCCCAGACCTCCTGGTGGGGCTCGACGGGGGGGAGGACGGGGTCTTCGGCGGCTTCGTCCGCGCGGAGCCTTTCGAGCGCGTCGCCGACGTCCGAGGCTGGCCTTTCGAGCAGTTTGTCTAGCGCGAAGTCCGTCGGCAGGTAGCGTCCGTCGAGGGCCCAGCGGGGGCCGTTCGCGGCGCGGTGGCGCGAGAGATACACGTCGGTCGGGTCCTCCTTCCCTGACGGGTTCCAAGCTACCATGATCCCGAACCCGCTGCCGCGTAGGGGGACGCCCGCGGTCCCGAGTCTCCGCGAAGCGCTGTCGTAGTTGGCCGGGAGACGTCCCGTCGGCACTTCTCCGCAGGTTGTGCATGGACGAGAAGAAGGCCCGGGGGGCATATCCCCGGGCCTTCGAGGGAGCCTTTATGACTCCCGACTCCCGATTCCCGACTCCCGACGAACGGGGGCGTCGAATCTTCTCTCAGATCCGCCCCTACTCGACGAAGCCGTTCTCGGAGAGCCAGTCCTCCGCGACGTCTTCGGGAAGCTCGCCGTCGACGTCGACGCGGGCGTTGAGTTGGGTCATCTCTTTGGCGGTGAGGGCTTCGGTTATGGGGTCGAAGAGCTGCTGGAGTTGCGGGCCGTACTGGTTGAAGGTCTCCTGGCGCATCTCGAGGGCGGGGTTGTACTTCGGGAAGAAGTTCTTGTCGTCCTCGATCACGGTCAGGCCGAGGCCCTCGATGCGGCCGTCGGTGGTGAAGACCTCGCCGAAGTTGCAGTCTTCTCCTTGGTCCGTGCGCTGGTAGACGACCCCGACGTCGAAGAGCTCGACGTTCTCTTGCGGGAACTGAAATCCGTACGTCTCCTCCAGGCCCGGCAGCCCGTCGTCGCGCGAGTTGAACTCGCTCTCGACGCAGACGGTCGCCTCTTCGGGGTTGTCCTGGACCAACTGCTTGAGGTCCGAGAGCTTCTCGACGCCGACGTCCTGGGCCGCCTCTTCGCGGATGGCGAGGGCGTAGGTGTTGTTGAACGGGGCCGGGTCGAGCAGCCTGAGGTTGTTCTCCTCGCGGTCCGCCTTGGCCGCGGCGTCGTACTGCTTCTGGCTGTTCGGGATGGGGTCGGTGTTGCCGAGGTGGGTGATCCAGATCGTGCCGGTGTACTCCCAGTACATGTCTATGTCGCCGTTGAGGAGCGCCTGCCGCGCCGCGTCGGTGCCGGCCAGCCCGATCTGGTCCTCCACGGTCGCCCCGGCGTCTTCGAGGGCCTGGAGCGTTATGTACCCCAAGACCAACTGCTCGGTAAAGTCTTTGGAGCCGATGACCAGGCTGGCATCCGAGAGGTCCACGTCGCCGCTAGCACCGCCTCCACCGCCGCCGCAACCGACAGCGACCATCGCCGCCATCGCCAGAACGCCGACCATCCGCAACACAGATCTCTTCACTAAACGATCCTCTCTTTTCGCTTCCGTTCCGATTGCACGGCTCACAGGCCCTTCGGTTTCAACACGTCTTCGGCTATGCCCGCCAGGTAGTCAATGCTCAGGGCCAGCACGGCGGTCAGGATGGAGCCGGTTATCAAGATGGGCTCGCGGCTGGGGTTCTTGATCCCGGTGTTGATGATGTCGCCCATCCCGCCCGCGTTGATGAACGTCGCCAGCGTCGCCGTGCCGACCACGATGATGAGCGCGGTCCTGATGCCCGCGAGCATGATGGGCACGGCGAGCGGCAACTCTATCTTGAACAGCACCGCCGATTTCGTCATGCCCATCCCGCGGGCGGACTCTACGGTCGGGCGGTCCACCTGGTTTATCCCCACCACGGTGTTGCTCAGGACCGGCAGGAAGGCGTAGAGCACGAGCGCGAAGACCGCGACCCGGAAGCCGACCTGGTTGAAGAGGACGGCGATCAGGACCAGCACGCCGATGGACGGCAGGGCCTGCCCCGTGCTCGCCACGGCGGTTATGTAGGGCGAGATCCTGCGGAACGCGGGCCGGGTCAGTATCACACCGGCCGTAACGGCCAGCGCCACGACGATTATGGTGGCGATGCCGGTGATCTCCAGGTGCCGGATCAGGCTCCCAAAGATGACCTCCCGGTTGATGGACCGCTGCTCGATGCTGTCGAGGTCGAGGCTGCCGAGCCAGAGGTAGAGTCCCAGACAGACGGCCACGAGAAAGACCGGCATCACGAGGTAGCGCGCGAGCGTACGGCCCCGCCCCGGAC
>CAXUFZ010000068.1:0-13733 GCA_964250345.1 uncultured Rubrobacteraceae bacterium | reverse complement strand
ACTTCCAGGTCCAGGTCGACATACCCCGGCCGCGCACGCCGCGGGGCACGGTGGAGGTCTTTGAGTTCTCGGCCAGGGACGGCAGCGAGATAAACAAGGTTCGTGTCCCGGTAGTCTTCGGCAGGGCCCTCGTGGATCCCTACCACGGTTTCGCCCAGTACACCGTCAAAAGCAGCGACACCCTTAAGCAGATAGCCGAGAACTTCTACGGCGACCCGGACCGCTGGCGCGCCGTCTTCGAAGCGAACCGCGACCAGATCTCCGACCCCGACAGGATCTTCCCCGGCCAGGTGCTACGCGTTCCGCAGTAGCCGGAGCCTTCTTGGAGGACCGATTCCCGAAGGCCCGGTGGGGACCTCCACACGAAAGGAAACGGATGAGCGAAGAGCAGACAAGGGCTTACGGGGATCTCCCGAAGGCGGACTCCGTCCGGCGCATAGACTTCGAGGAGGCGCAGGTCCGCACGTTGGAGAGCTTCCCCCCGCAGCACGTGCTGATCGTCCGGGGCACCAAGCCCTACCTGAACATGCGGATGGAGCTCTCCCCGCTGATCTACGTCATGCAGCCCGAGTATTGGGGCATCGAGGTGGTCGGCCATCTTGACGGCGGGATAGGACTACCGGCGCAGGCCCCCTACGAGGTGTCCATACCCCTGGCCGGCATCATGGGGACCAGGGGCATCGAGGTGATCGGGGCGACGCGCTCGCAACGCTTCGACCTGGCGGCGCCCGAGCAGCCCCCGGCCGGACGTTGCGGCGGCTTCCGGGGCTGGCACGACCACGAGCCGCCGGGACCCGCCAGGCTCAACGTCCGCGGCGCGTGCGAGTTCCCGACGGCCGGCTTCTCCGTCGAGCTCAGACGGCGGGAGCCGCAGGGGATAAATCCCAAAGACCTCCTGCTCGAGAAGGTGGTCCACGCCCCGATCGGACCTGCCGCCACCGTGCTGACGAAGGTGGACGTCGAGTACCGGGAAGAGACGGACTTCGAGTACGACTCGGTCACGATCCTGCCCGACGGCTTCACGGTGCGTGTAGAGGAGGTCCACTAGACCTACGTTCCCTAACGGACGTGGAGCGCTCCGGTCAGAACCCCGAGTAGCCCACGCGAAACAGAAAGGAAAAGATTATGCGACGCGCCCCACACGGATCGGTCCTCGGTATCACCGACTTCAAAGATGCCCGCGACGCCGTCGCCCACGGCGCTGCGGGGACCCGGCTGGGATTTGCCGCGGCAGCCCGCCGGGTCGTCACGGAGGACTTCGGGTTCCTGTTACCGGAGCTTCAGGACGATCCCGAGAACCTTCTGCCCGTGGAGTCCGACACGCGCGACAACCTCGTCGCGCTGGGGCAGGCGATGGAGGCCGGGGACGCGGGTGGTGGCAGCTCCGGTATCCCGGCCGCCTACACGTACTTCGGACAGTTCGTGGACCACGACATCACGCTGGACCTCGTCTCCGCCACGCTGCCGGATCTTTTCGCCGAAGACTTGGGTCCGCTCCCGCTAAGCGAGGTAGAGGACGGGCTGCAGAACGGCCGCATGGCGACGCTGGAGCTGGACAGCGTCTACGGCGATCCGGCGCCGCGGGACCCGCAGGACGACAAGAAGATGAAGGTCGGGAAGACCTCCGCAACAGGCGACCGGCCGGAGGGCAAGGGTCCCTTCAACGACCTTCCTCGCGCATCGGGGAGCGAGGTTCCCAAAGAAGACCGCGCAGCCCAGATAGGCGACCCGCGAAACGACGAGAACCTCATCGTTGCGCAGATGCACGTGGCCTTTCTGCGCGCCCACAATGAGCTTGTCGAACGGGGCGCCAGGTTCCAGGAGGCTCAGAGACGGCTGCGCCGGCATTACCAGCACGTCGTTCTCCACGACTTTCTCAAGCGCATCGTAGATCCCCGCATCGTTGACGACATCATCGCGAACGGCAATAAAGTCTACGATCCCGAAGCCGCGCACCTCTTCATGCCGCTGGAGTTTTCCGTGGCCGCCTACCGCTTCGGTCACAGCATGGTGAGGACGAACTACAACTTCAACGTGAACTTTCCGGGGGCGACGCTCGATCTACTTTTTGGGTTCACGGCGGAAAGCGGGCAGCTCGGTGGTGCCGAGGCACTGCCGGACAACTGGATTATCCAGTGGGAGAACCTGGTGGACGGCGAAGGGCCTTTCGACAGGGCCAACCGCATCGACACCAACTTGGTCAACCTCCTTGCCCAACTGAAGAACGTTCGGGGAGAGACTCTGCGCGGAGACCGCGCGAGGCTCGCCGTCCGCAACCTTCTGCGCGGCTACCTGCTGCGGATGCCCACGGGCCAAGCCGTGGCGCGCGCGCTCCGCCGAAGGCTCGCGGGGGTGCGCGAGATTCCCGTGCTCCGGCCAGCCGAGATCAAGGCCGCCGCTAGGAGCGACAAGCAGGTCCAAGTACTGAAAGACTCTAAGTTCGATAACCGCACCCCGCTCTGGTTCTACATCCTCGCCGAGGCATCGGCCCTCGGTGGCGGCCGGCGGCTGGGGCCGGTCGGCGGGACGATAGTCGCCGAGGTGCTGGTGGGGCTCGTCCGTCGCAGCGAGGGCTCGATCCTGAACGTGCCCGACTGGGAGCCTAGCCTGCCCAGCGACGAACCGGGCGAGTTCACGCTGAACGACCTGCTGCGGTTCGCTGGAGTTCTCGACTGATCCGGGGCCAGATGTCTACACGGCGTGGGACCGTCGACGAGGATACGGTCGAGAAGCTGAGGCGCGGCGAGGTGTCGCGCCTCCTCAGAAAGACGGGCCTCTCCTCTGAGGAGGCGGAGGCGGTCGAGCGGTTCAGCCGCACCCTCGTCGCCAGGCTGCGGCTCGGTCCGATCTCCGCCGTGATGGCGCACGCGGGCGACCCCGGCTTTGTGGAGGACGAGCCTCCGGAGAGAGACGGTACGACTAAACGCGTTGGGAAAGGAGGTTGCCGTGGAGAACGGATTTGAGCAGGCCAACTTGTTCGAGTTGGCCTGCTATTCGACCCAGATCACCTACTCTTCTACGAGCATCACCGGTCAGCCGCAGTTCAGTTACCGCGACGGCGACATCAGTCGCAGTTTCGCGGGCGAAGAGATCGCGCTCCTAGAGACGGACCTCGGACAGCTGATCACGGTGACCCTGCAATCCGGGGCCGCCGACGAGCCTCCGGTGACGTTCATCCTGATCCTGCCGCGGGTGAACGTGATGCCCCAGTCGGGGGGAACTCAGATCCAGGTGCCGGGAATCGTGACCACGACCCGAAGCCTCTTCGGCGGTCCGAGGCTCGGAGCGGAGAAGACCTACTCGGTAGTGGATTTGCAAGGAACGGCCCAGTTTGTGTCGTCCTGAACCCCGCCGCGTAGGTGCCGAACAAGCGTTGTTTCGCCCCGGTGGACCCGGGATGTGGACGCGGGGGAAGAAAACCGATCGGACAGTACAAGCAGCGATTGTAGGACGGGTCTCGTATGAGCAACGACAACTTCGATTTCGACGCGATCGTCATCGGCTCGGGTTTCGGCGGTTCGGTGACCGCGTATCGGCTTGCGCAGGAAGGGCTTAGCGTTTGCGTGCTGGAGCGGGGTAAGGCCTACCCTCCCGGCGAGTTTCCCCGCAGTCCCCACCGGATGAAGAAGAACTTCTGGGACCCGAGCGAGGGCCTGCACGGCATGTACAACGTCTGGTCGTTCGACCGGCTGGGCGCGGTGGTCTGCAGCGGGCTCGGGGGCGGCTCGCTTATCTACGCGAACGTCCTGATCCGCAAGGACCGGAACTGGTTCGTGCGGCGGGAGCCGGACGCCGGTGGCGAGCTCTGGCCGATCTCCTACGACGACCTCGAACCGCACTACGAACGTGCCGAGGAGATGCTCGGCGCGCAGCGGTACCCGTTCGGGAAAGAGCCCTACGACGCGACGCCCAAGACACGGGAGTTCGAGGCCGCGGCCGGGCGCCTCGGCCTAGACTGGGAACTCCCCAACCTTGCGGTCACCTTCGCCAATAAGGACGAGGAGCCGGTGCCGGGTGAGCCCATCCGCGAAGCGCGCAAGAACCTCCACGGCCGGACGCGCCAGACGTGCCGCCTCGTCGGCGAGTGCGACCTGGGGTGCAACTACGGGAGCAAGAACACGCTGGACCACAACTACCTGTCGGAGGCGAAGGAGATGGGGGCCGACATCCGCACCCTCTGCGAGGTGCGGCGGTTCGAACCGCGCAGCAACGGGGCGGGATACATCGTCCGCTACGTGCGCCACCGTCCCGACCCCGGGCGGGAGGGACGGCATAAGGACACGTCCGCCCTGCCGGAGCACACGCTGCACGCCAGGCAGTTGATCCTCTCGGCCGGCGCCCTGGGCTCCACGTTCTTGCTGCTCAAGAACCGCGACGCTTTCCCCGGGCTCAGCCCCATGCTCGGCACGCGCTTTTGTGGCAACGGCGACATAGTCACGTTCGCCCTCAAGGGCCGAAAAAACCGGGACGAGCCACGCCTGATCGACGCCGGGTACGGCCCGGTCATAACGGGCCGGATCCGGGTCGATGACGAGAGGGACGGCGGCGACGGACGGGGCTACTACATCCAGGACGCCGGGTATCCCGAGTTCGTCAACTGGATGCTGGAGGTGGTGGACGCGCCGGCGGACGCGAGACGGGCCTTCTGGGGCGGGATCTTCGGCCGCCTGAGGGATAAGTTGTTGAGCCGGCAACCCGAGACCGACGTCGGGGCGGAGGCGGCGAGGTTGCTGGGGTCGACCGAGCTCTCAGGGGGCCTGCTCCCCATGCTCGGGATGGGCCGCGACGTCCCCGACGGCAGGATGGAGCTGGTCGGAGACGCGCCGGACGAGAAGCTCAACGTCGACTGGCGCGTCGAGAACTCCGAGGCGTACTTCCGGCGCGTCAGGGAGACGATGCGCGACGTCGCCGAGGAGTTGGGGGCGCGGTACTCGGATCCGCTCGGCGTCCTCAACCGCCTCGTCACCGTCCATCCCCTGGGCGGCTGCCCGATGGGTAGTAGCAGGGAGGAGGGGGTGGTGGACCCGCGCGGCAGGGTGTTCAAGGACCAGGAATTCTACGAGGGGTTCTACATCGCCGACGGGTCCGTGATGCCGGGGCCGGTTGGGCCGAACCCGAGCCTCACGATAGCGGCCGTGGCGGACCGCTTCGCCGACGGGATGATCCAGGACAGTAGGGCGTGGGGGGACGTGGCCCGGAAGGAGAACACGAATGATCTTCGGTAGAGAGAGCGGCGAGGACCGGACGAAGGATCCCGACCAGGTGCGCACGCGCTACGGCTTTGTGCTCGTGATCACGGGCATCATCCTGGTGGGGGTGATGTACGCTTTGACGCTTTGGGCGTACCGGGGCGGGCAGGCGGCCGAGGTGGCGACGGCCATGGGCGCCGTGACCACGGTCGTCGGAACGCTGGTGGGCGCTTTCTTCGGCGTCCAACTCGGCGCCGCCGGCAGGGAGAAGATCGAAGATCGGGCGGAGAACGCTCGCAGGAAGGCGGATGCCCTGGCGAGCGCCGCCCTCTCCCGGATGGACCCGGACGAGGCGCCCAAGGTCTTCGAGGCGGCCAGCGAGCTGCTCGGAGAGCCGGAGTCACCGTCCCAGACTTCGTCGTGACGCCTAGCGCCTGAGCGGGGCCGCACGAGCGATGCAACCGAACGATGGACGCGAGATAGTCGTTATCAGCGACCTGCACATGTCCGCCGGACGCGACGAGGACACGGGAACCTTTCATCGCAACGAGGACTTCTTCTACGACGGCGCCTTCGCCAGGTTCGTCGGCCACCTGGTAGACCGCGCCCGCTCCCGGGAGCGTTCCGTCCGGTTGGTCGTGCTCGGGGACTTCGTGGACTTCTTGCAGGTAGACCCTGGCCCGCTATACGACATACGCGACACCTCGGGCGCCAGTACCGTCGCCAAGCTCGGAAAGATCGTCCGGGGCCACGCTAGCGCGTTCGAGGCGCTGGCGCGCTTCCTGGCCGAGGGCCACGCCCTGGACATCGTCGTCGGCAACCACGACATAGAGTTCGCCTGGCCGGAGGTGCGGAACTCGTTCAGAGGGCTGCTCTCGGAGCGGGCCGGCGCGGACGTGGGCCGGGGCGTGACGTTCCATCCCTGGTTCTTGCTCGTGCCCGGTGTGCTCTACGCGGAGCACGGCCACCAGTACGACGCCCGCAACTCGTTCGTCAAGCAGATGGAGCCGTTCCTGCCCTCAGGGGACAAGATAGAGTTACCGTTGGGCTCGTTCTTCGTGCTCGATCTGTTCAACGAGATCGAGCAGGGGGACCCCTTCGCGGACAACATCAAACCGCCGACGCGCTACGTCTCCTGGGCGCTGGCGAACCGTCCCTCGCAGGGCGCGAGAGCCCTCCTGCTCTACCGCCGTTTTCGCGCGAGCGTGATGGACAAGACCTGGGACCGGGACGAGGACGCCGAACGGAAAGAGATCGAACGGTACCGCGAAGAGCATCTCCGGCCGTTCGCGCAAGGCGTCGGCCTGCCGACCTCCGTCGTCGAGGGCATAAACGGGGCGGCGAAGATCCCGACGGTCCGCAGGAAGGGCGATCAGCGCCGGGAATTGGGCCCCGAGCCGTCCACCGTGGTCGCGCTCTTGGCCGGCGGCGTCGCCTACGGCGCGCTGCTGAGGCGTCTCGGGTCCGGGTCCCGCACCCTCGTGGCCCTGGGTACCCTTGCGGGCGCGGCGTCGTTGCGGGACTGGTCGCGTTCGAGGCCGACGGTCCAGAGCAACAATTACCTGCTCGGGGCAGCCCGGCGTATCCACGAGCTGCTCGTCGGAGCCGGTGCCGACGTACCGGCCTACGTTTTCGGGCACACGCACAACGCCGAACAGTTCCCCGTACTGGGAGACGGCGGCGGTCCGCGCTACCTCAACAGCGGGACCTGGATGCCCATCGTGGACCAACCCTTCGACCTGCTTACCACCCGCGAGATGTTCACCTTCGTGCGGGTGACCGGCGACGCGCCGAGACGGGAGCGGCTGATGCTCTGGAACGACGCGGCCGGACGCGAGGAACCCCTAACCCGACTCGCGCTACCGATTCGGTCCCCGCGCTAGAAAGGGCTCTGCGCCACTCAAGCACCCCGCCCTTCGCCCGTAGCTTCTCCCGCGGGCCGCGGGTTGCCTTGCCGCTCTCGCGGAAGTACCGGAGGTCGGGCTCGAACCGACACTCCCCTTTCGGGGAACCGGATTTTGAGTCCGAAGGAGACGCTACGCGTGGACCCTCATACACCGTCAATGTACTCTATTAGCGGGAGTTTTGTGATCTCGCGGTGACGTTACATCCCCCTCGGCCCACACGGGGTTGTCGTCAAAAGTGTCACCATCCGCAGCGTAGCGTGGACGGGCATACCGGTCGTGTCATTGCAGGCTTTCACCCTCGTCGTTGCTCACGTGCTCGTCACCTCTCTCCTTACGACGGTTCCCGGAATCCACATCACGCGTCCCCCGCGGTCCTCTTACGGTACGGGTGGTACGGATCTCTGCTTCAGCGGGTTGCGCTTCAAGATGCTTTTCTCCGTTGACTCTCCGAACGCCGCTTCGAAGAGATCCCTAGCCTCCGCGAGGCCCAGTCGCGGCGAGAGCGGCAAAATATCCCGCAGGTCGTTGAGATCTACGAAGCCTTTCCCGTTTTCGTCCCAGCGCTCGTGCAGCACCAGCAGTAGCTTCCGAGACGCAGGGTTCACAAGGGAACGGTAAAGGCCGCCGTCTAGGGTGTTGCGAAGATCTTGCCAAGCCTGGTAAGAGTCGACGACCGACGCGGAGAACCGCAAATACACGGTACCGCTGACCGTACCCCCACCCGTAAGTACTTCCGTCCACCGCATGGTCAGCAGAGCCGAACGGCTCGTCCAACGGCCATCATCGTGTACGATAGGCAGGCGGAGCCTCTTCAACAGACGTTGGGTGTCCTTGCGGGCTGTGGCGTCGTGCACGTCCACGCCCAGGTAATCCATTAGGGTCTGCAGATCGATCCGCAATCCGTAAAGGTCATCTGAACTCGCGCTCTCGTCTAGCAGTTCTAACAACCTTGTGTAGTGGCGGAAGGCCTTAATCGTTTTGTCGTCAGGCAACGGACGGCTCCTCAAGTCAAATGCATCGATTCCGTTATCCCAGCGTTAAGCGAAGGGTCTGCCAGGAGCCGTCTCCTCGGTAGACTATCTCGTCCCATACGAACACATGCAAGGGGTACTTTTCCCTTACCCAGTCGGGGAAGAAGAATGGGACCCTCTCCTGTTCCCACATGTGGTAGTAAATCGCGAGCGGAGAGAGGGGGTTGGTTCTTTCTTTGAACTCGAACGCTCCGCCCATGTTGCTACTCGAGCTCATGTGGAGCCCAGTACCGTCGATCTGTATCACGGTATTCTCGTCCACCTCGCTCTCTTCGGCGGCCTCGTACTCCTCCCGAGGAATGGGACGAGGCTGCACCATGGTTGATCGGTATGGTTCGTTACCGGTAACGCCCCAGCGGCCGGTCAGTTCAGGGGCCTCCTCGGGCCATGGTCGTGGGTGCACGATCAGCCCGGACGCGTAAGGTATCCCTGGCTCGATCAGTGAATCCCACGCATCTTCTTGCTCTACCCGCGCGGGAAATCGTTGGGGGTGAAACAGTGTCACGACCCAACCGCTCCTGTTCATTCGTCTCAGGACTACGCATTCGCCCATCTCGTACGTCTCCGCCGTGTCCAGGTAGTCCGCGCCATCTATGCAACATTCGGCAAAATCCGGGCATGCGATCTGACTCACCTCTGGCAAGGGCCGTCCGGTGAGTTTGTCCCTATGCACCTTCAGCGCGCGTGCCAGGCGCCCCACCGTGTCGCTTTGCGCTCGCCGCTCCAGCCTTTCCAGGTCGGAGATCGTCTTGCGGTTCACCTCGCTCAGCTTGGCGAGTTGCCGACCGGACAACCCTTTGAGTTCTCGAATCCTCCTGAGGTTGCGGAGTTCGTACACGCGTCCTCCTTTACGACGGTCGAGGTCCTCGCGCAGATCAATGGTACTTGCTTGCCGTGGTATGCAATGGCCCCATTTAGCGGATTTCGATCCATAGTGGCCCAATCCTTGCAGCCGAGTCGGACGCGTGTGCTATCGATGGACTCGCATAGCTGTGTCAGGGAACCATCCAGGAGCGACGGGATGCGAACATATGCGAGGATTTGGCTCAGACCTCACAGAGTGGAGCAGTTCTGCGATCCTCCGCGTTACCCGCTCCGGTGCCTCCGCCGTACAAAGACGGCACAGAGCACACAAGCGGCACCGGGCGCGGAGTCGCGACGCTACCATATTGCCATCGCATTGCCAATACATTGCCAACACGCGCTGTCGGCAATATAATGGCAGCGTGATGGCAGAGGGCTTCCAGACTCAGGAGCGGTGGGTGGCGCCCGAAACTATGCTGGTACCCGCCGCAATGAGCGCCGACTTCCTGCCCTTGCTGCGGCGGTTGGACACCTTCGCCGGCCGCTGGCACAAGTTGCGGGACCTCGCCCCGGAGCAGCTCGGCCGGTTGCGCCGGGTGGCCACCATCGAGTCCGTCGCATCTTCGACACGGATCGAGGGTGCAGAGCTTTCGGATGACGAGGTCGCCGACGTACTGCGAGGCTTGTCGGTAGAGAGCTTCCGGTCCCGGGACGAGCAGGAGGTTCGGGGGTACAGGGACCTGCTCGAGCTCATCTTCGAGCAGCACGCCGGAATCACCGTCACGGAGAACAACCTCAAGCAGCTGCACGGCGTCCTGCTGCGCTACTCCGAGAAGGACGCCCACCACCGGGGGGAATACAAGCGGACCCCGAACAGCGTCGAGAAGGTCTACGACGACGGGCGCCGGGAGATCGTCTTCGCGACCGCCGACCCGGCGCAGACGCGCTGGTGGATGGAGCGGCTGGTGGCGGAGTTCGACGCGGCGTGGGACTCGGACCGCTGGCACCCGCTCGTGCTCATCGCCGACTTCGTCCTGTGGTTCCTCGCCATCCACCCCTTCCAGGACGGGAACGGCCGGCTCGCCCGGGCCCTGACGACGCTTCTGCTCCTCAAGGCTGGCTACGACTACGCGCCCTACGCGTCTTTGGAGCGTATCGTCGAGGACAACAAGAGGGAGTACTACACCGCGCTGCGCGCCTCCCAGGTGGCGACCCGCGTCGACGCCGCCGACTACGGCGACTGGCTGGGGTTCTTCCTTCAGGCATGCTCGGCGCAGCAGGCCCGTCTGGAGACGGTCGTCGAGCGGGGGCTGCGTCAAGCCGACCTACCGGTGCCCCAGTCTCGCATTCTCGCCGCGATCGTCGAGGGGGGACCGATGACGTCGACGGCACTCGCCGAGCGCCTCGACCTGTCCCCGAGAACGGTGAGGTACCACCTAAACGGTTTGACGAAGGCGGAACGGCTGGTGGCTACCAAGCGGAGGGCCGGACGCCTCTACTCGCTGCCACCCGAGGACCGTGACGACACCCCGCGCATCACGCCCGGCTCCTCCCCCGAGCCGACTCCGACCGCGCCCGCGCCGTTGCCGGCGTCGGAACCTACAGGCGAGTTCGATCCCGCGTTTCTCCGATACGCTGGCGCCACGCCCAACGGCCGGGCGTACGCCACCGTCGTCGTCTGCGGGCTGCCGTCGACGACCGACCCCCTCGACGACGACGCCCTGGACTCCTTCGACTCCTTGAGCCAATCCCTCTCCTCGGCGGCCTCGCCGGTGCGGGGGACGCCGGAGGTGGCGTGGTGGCGTATCGCGGAGGAACCCTACCCAGACCGCCTGCAGTTCTGGCTGCACCCGGGGCCGGTCGTCGTGGTCCACTGGGCGATGGCGGACGCCGACGTGGAGAGGGACCCTGGGGCGCGGCTCGCCCTGGACCCGGCCGCCCTCGCGGCCTATTGGCGCGACATTCTCCGGAGCGTCGGCGAGTTCATGAGGCGCTCCAGCGCTCCCCGGTGCGCCTTCTCTTTGAACGTCCAGACGATGCCGAAAGGAGGCGCCAGCGTCGTGGACCTGGACTTCTCCCGGTTGCCGAAACCGGCCCGCACCGGGGTGCCGGGAGCGCCCCCCCCGTGGCACTTCCAGGTCCCGACCTGCCCTCCGGACCAGCTCGCCGCGCCGAGCACCCTGAGCCCGGCGCTGGACGGCCTGCTCCGCCATTACAGCTACCGGCACACCGCCGCCGCGGTCGAGGGGGCGCTAGCTCACTCGCAACCCGGCTGGTCGGTCGACGACAGAGCGGTATGCCGTGTCTAGGTTGGGTGTCCAGGCTACGGGCTGTTCCACCCGCCCGCGGCGGGTCGCATGAGACGGGTCTGTCTTGGGGTACGCGTCGCGAGAATCGCGCCGGCCCTCGTACGACCGTGGGCGGAAGCGTAGCCGGCCGATGAGGATCGGCCAGATAGACGTTCCCGAGCCGTTGTTGGAGGCACAGAGAAACGGCTCCCTGGTTGTGTTCGCTGGCGCGGGCGTCTCTATGCCGCCGCCGTCCGGCTACCCTAGCTTCGAGCGGCTGACCCTGCAGATAGCGGAAGGTTCCGTGCTGCCCCGGGAGGAAGACGAACCGCCGGACCGCTTCCTAGGACGCCTGCAAAGCGCGGGAACGCGGGTGCATGAGCGGGCCCGCGGGCTCCTCAGCCTGCCCTCTTCGAGGCCCAACCAGCTGCACGTCGACTTACTCAGGCTCTTCGACGCCGGGCCCGGGATCCGCCTCGTCACGACCAACTTCGACACGCACTTCACCACGGCGGCGGAAAGGGCCTTGGAGGACGAGGTCACGGTCTATAGAGCGCCGGCGCTCCCGCCGGGTCACCGGTTCGACGGTATCGTTCATTTGCACGGTAGCGTCGAGCAAGACCCGCAGGAGCTGGTGCTCACCGACGGTGACTTCGGCCGCGCCTACCTGACCGAAGGGTGGGCGCGGAGGTTTCTGCAGACGATGTTTGAGAGGTACACGGTCCTCTTCATCGGCTACAGCCACAACGACGTGGTGACGAGCTATCTTGCGAGGGGTCTGCCTCCCGAGACCCGGGGCCAGCGCTTCGCCCTGACGCACGAGAGCGATCCGGGCCGGTGGAACCTCCTCGGCGTCTCCCCGATCACCTACCCGCTGACGGACGCGCCGAACAGCCACGAAGCCCTGGGCCGGTCCGTGGGACGCTGGGTCGACAACACCCGGATGGGAGCGCTCGATCACGAGCAGAAGGTCGAGGAGATGGTTCGAGTTCCTCCGCCCCTGGAGTCCGAAGACGCGGACTACATCGAGGGGACACTCAAAGCGCCCTCGACAGCCTTTTCTTGCATCGTCGGTAGGACGTGGCTGTAAGTGTCTAAAGTTATCGAGATGGAGGAGTGTCCCAGCATCTCTTGGACGATCTTGGGGTTGACGTTGCGCGTGAGCAGCAGCGTGGCGCAGGTGTGGCGAAGGTCATGGAAACGGATGTCGGGAAGGTTGCCCTTCTTCTTGACCTTGTCGAAGCAGCCGTTGATGACGTTCCGGCTCCTACGGGGTTCCCCCAGATCGTTGGGAAAGACGAGGCCGTGGTCCTCGGACCAGGAAGACCTCAGCGCGTCCTGCCGGCACCTGTGCTTGCGGAGGGCTTCGACCGCCACGCCGGATAGCGCCACCCGCCTGCTGCCCTTGGCAGTTTTCGGGGGCACCATAACGGGACCGTCTTTGGTAAGGGAGAGGCTACGCTTCACCTGAAGCAGCTCCGCGTCGAGGTCAACGTCGCTCCACTTGAGTCCCAGAAGCTCCCCCTTCCTCAGTCCGGTCATGACAGCCAACACGTAGAGGGCTTCCAGCGGCGATCCCTCGATCGTCCTGAAGGGGGTCTTGACCTGCTCCGGGTCGAGGGGGGTCATCTCCCTCTTGGTGATCCGGGGAGGGTCCACCAACCCGGTTACGTTCCGTGGGACCAGGTTCCACCTGAGCGCCTGCTGCAACGCCTTGTGGAGGGCAACGTGGACGTAAACGACGGTCCTGGGAGAGAGCACCTTCAGTTTTTGGCCGTACAGGTTTTGGACAACAACGGGCGTGAGGTTCCTGAGCTTCGGGTTCCCCAACTCCGGCACGATGTGGTTGCGGCAAATCTGCTCGTACCGCTCCCAGGTCCTAACCCTCACGCTACCCCTAGAAGCTTCCAGCCAGTCAGCGAGATGCTGCCTTACGGTGATGCCCTTGTCTTCGTAGACGAGGCCCCGGTTAGCGTCGTGGAGGGCATCGTTGAGCTTCCTGGCTACCTCGGATTTGGTCTTGCCGTAGATGTAGCGGCGCTTGCCGTTGGCCGCGTACCTGGCCTGCCAGCGACCGTCCTTCCGCTTGGTAACGGAACCTTCGCCCTTGGCCCTTCTCATCGTTCCCCTTTCGGTAAGGGGTCGGATAGGGGGTCAACCGGAGCGGAAGTGAGATAAGGACGATGAGCCGAGGGGAAGAATCCCCTTTGTCCATCAGTACCGGAGGTCGGGCTCGAACCGACACTCCCCTTCCGGGGAACCGGATTTTGAGTCCGGCGCGTCTACCTGTTCCGCCACTCCGGCGCGTGGAACGGGGACGATTATACCAACGTACAAACGGTCTCTGGGGCGTTGTTTTGGTTTGCTTGACAAAGCTACACACAAATATCCATAATGCCGCGTCAACAAAGTTTTTTCGGGCCGCCGCGGCGGCGAATCCGGGTCTACTGGGATGAGGAGGAGAATTGAGGAGAGCACGTCGGGTAGGGACTTTGGCGGTGGCGGGCCTGGTAG
>CAXUFZ010000067.1:0-13883 GCA_964250345.1 uncultured Rubrobacteraceae bacterium | reverse complement strand
TTCCTGCGCGGCCTCTGGTTCGGCGGCGGCAGGGGAGGGAACAGCCGCGAGGGCGGCGGCTACGTCCAAATCATCATGCTCGTCGTAGCCATCCTCCTCGCCATCCTCGCCCCGCTCTTCGCCCGACTCCTCCAGCTCTCCATCTCCCGCCAGCGCGAGTACCTCGCCGACGCCACCGCCGTCCGCCTCACCCGAAACCCCGACGGATTGGCGGACGCCCTGGCGAAGATAAGCGGCGACCGCGAGGTCCTCGAAGCCGCCAACCGCGCCACCGCCCACCTCTACATCGTCAACCCCGTGAAGAATTTCGAGAAGCGCGCCAAGGGCCTCTTCTCCACCCATCCGCCCATAGAGGAGAGGATCAAGCTCCTGCGCGCCATGGAGACCGGCGGCACCGTGGAAAGCGCCAGCTAAACCCCTCGACGCGACCCAGGTCTCGCGTTACAATACGGCCCGCTGTATTTTGCCGGATGGTGTAACGGCAGCACGAGTGACTCTGAATCACTTAGTCCAGGTTCGAATCCTGGTCCGGCAGCCCCGCATCGGCCCCGTTCTATGGGGCTTTTTCTTTTGTGACCTGATCCTGGACCCCCGTGAACCACCATCGACCCGTGCGGGGTTATGGTCAAAGTTATGGTCGAGCCCGCCGAGGAGGTGGCAAACACGAGCGCTTTCGTGGTGGGTATTCTTTTGGCGCCTCAACCCCGAGTCACGCATCCGAAGGCCGCCGCGAACCTCTTTCAGGGCCTGCGCTCACCTGTGGTCTTTTCGCGCCGGAGCGGCGTCTCCGTGGCACGCGGCATTGTTATAGAGTGGTGCCATGTGCGGGGCGATGGTAAGCGGGTCAGGGTGACGCTGCCTTCGCTAGCCAACGCCACCGACTCGGCTGGTGATCGCCACGGTCGGAAGCGCGGAGGAGCTGTAGTTCCGCTCCGGGGAAGGCGTGCACCTTAGCGGCTGGGATGGCGTCGTGCGGGTGGCCGATGGAGACGCGCACGTGCCAGGGGGCGTCTCCGGCTGGGAGCTCGGCGCGGGCACGGGCGTCAAGGACAAGGCCGACGACGACTACGACAACCGCCGCGGGGACGCCCTCGGCCTCGACCCGGACGAGATGACCTTCGTCTTCGTGACCGCGCGCCGCTGGGGCGCCAAGGACGCTTGGGTCGCGAAGAAGCGGGAGGAGGGTCACTTCCGCGACGTGCGGGCCTACGATGCGGACGACCTGGAGACCTGGCTCGAGCGGGCGCCGGCGGTGCACGTCTGGATCTCGCGTCGGCTCGGCAAGCGTCCCCCCGGATGGGGCGCTCGTGTCTCCGTGTAGCGACGTGACGACAGTTTGACGGCAGTTGCGCGTTTTTCGGGGCCGAAGGCATGGCGATGTCGCAAGGGACGTGGAGTGGCATCATCCGTGGGACGCCGCCGATCGGCGGCGAGTACGGAGGGCGCGTCGAGGTCATTACCGCACTCCGCTGCCGATGCCGGATAACCGCCGTTATCCTTCGTGACATCGATCGGGGTCCGGAGCGCCCCCCAAAGACCTGTGCGGAGCTTGACAACGGGCGCCGCGCCGCATATGCTGCCATAGTTCATAATATTGGTAGACAAAATTATCGATGGAGGGGGCTCTTTCGGAGTGTGGGTCAGCGGGCGAGGCAACGATTCCCGATGGTTGCTCTGGCATCCTGCCGTAGGGGCCGGTTGGCTGGCGCTGGGACGCGGACCGGCAGTATCCCGGTTGGCCTTACCAATTGGACTTCGATCAGGCGTGATCGGGGCGCAATAAACCATGTATGGCGATGATGAGAGGGAGGAGAACATGGAAAAGAAGCTGACACGCAAAGACTTCCTGAGGGTTGGCGGTGCCCTCGGGGCGGCGGGGGCTTTCGGAGGCGTGCTGGGAGAGACGGCGCTCGCCCAGGCCGGCGGTACTTCGGAGAGACCTCCTAACATCGTGATGATCCTGTCGGATGACCAGGACGACGTGGACTCGCTCGGCGTGATGCCGAACGTGCGGCGGCTGCTCCAGGACCAGGGCGTCCGGTTCACGAACAGTTGCACCTCGTTCCCGCTGTGCTCGCCGTCGAGAGCAGCTTTGCTCAGCGGCCAGTACGGCCACAATAACGGCGTGCTGAACAACAACGCTACCAACCGGTTTCACGAAGATGAGGCCCTCCCGGTCTGGCTGCAGCGCGCCGGCTACGAGACCGCCCACATCGGCAAGTACCTGAACAGTTACAACAGGGCGGATCCACTGCGTACACCGCCGGGATGGACCGAATGGTACGGATCGGTGGACCCTTCGACCTACAAGATGTGGGGCTACACGCTGAACGAGAACGGCGCGCTCAAGACGTACGGTCAGGCGGACGTGGAGGACCCCGACCTCTACCAGACCGACGTCTTTGCGGGCAAGGCTGTCGACTACATCGGGCGAAAGGCCGCCGGGGAGAAGCCCTTCTTCCTCTCGTTCGCGCCGCTGGCGCCCCACCGCGAGATCGTGGCGAACAGGGAACTACTCGCGGAACGGAACCCCAGGCCGGCCCCGAGGCACCGCGGGACGTTCGAGGGCGCGGAGGTTCCGCGGCCACCGAGCTTCGACGAGGAAGACGTCACCGACAAGCCCGCTTTCGTGCGGAGGGAGCCGCGCCTCGACGAGGCGACCATCGCACAGATAAACCGGGACTACAGATCGCGCCTGGAGTCGCTGCTCAGCCTCGACGAGGCCGTCGGGGAGATCGTCGGCGCGCTCGAGAGGGAGGGTGTCCTCGAGAACACCCTGATCATCTACGCCGGGGACAACGGTTGGATGCACGGGCAGCACAGGATCCCGGAGAGGAAGCAGGTCGTCTACGAGGAGTCCATCCGGGTGCCGTTCATCATGCGCGGTCCCGGAATACCGCGCGGCGAGAGGCGCAAGCAGCTCATCGTGAACGCGGACTGGGCGCCCACGATCCTCGACGCCGCGGGGGCCGAGGCCGGCGTCACGGTGGACGGGACCTCGCTCCTACCGTTCGCCCGCACCGGGAGGAGAAAGCCGCGAGAGATCCTCCTCCAGACCGGAGCGCGGATCGACGAGAGTGCGGGGACAACGGACCCGTATGCGGGGGTCCGTACCGAGGACATGAAGTACGTCGAGTACACGACCGGGGACTTCGAGCTTTACGACCTGAAGTTCGATCCCTACGAGTTGAACTCGCTGCACGACGACCCGGATTACGCCGAGGTTCGCCAGTACCTCGCCGGCCGCCTGGAAGAGCTGCGCGACTGCAGCGGAGACTCGTGCCGCACGAGCCTGAACTCCGGCACGAAAAGGACCGGATCGAACGGCACGCAGGCTCTACAGGACAGGCTGGGACCGGCCAGGCGGAACGCGACCGTCACGACCCCGGAGTCCGTGGGCAGCTAGCCGGGAGTGCCGATCAAGGCCGTGCGCAAACGTCGAGTACACGACCGGCGAACGCGAAATTGTACGAGCTCGAGCGCGACCCATACGAGCCGACCTCCCGCCACGGCGACCTGCGCCACGCGAGGGTAAGGGAGGAGTCGGCGCTCGGGCTGGAGGGGTTGCGTAACTGCCGGGGAGAGACCTGCCAGGTTTAGGTAGGACCACGACGGTGGACGGGATACCAGGAATCGTAGAAGGAGGCCGAGGATGAACGACGAGGGACATCGGGTGGCGGGAGCAAACGAACGGTTGCCCAGCAGGAAGGACTTCCTGAGAGGATTGTCGGTGGCCGGTCTCGGGGCGGCCGTGGGATCGAGCGTCGTGTTTTCCCGGGAGAGCGGGGCCGATGCGCCGCCCAACGTAATCTTCATCTCCTTAGACGACCTGGGATGGACGGAGTTCGGTTGCTACGGCAACACGTTCAACGAGACGCCCAACATCGACCGGCTGGCGAGACTGGGGGTGCGCTTCACCGACAGCTATTCTGCGGGACCCCTATGCTCTCCGACGCGGGCGGGTCTCGTGACCGGTCTCTACCCGGCGCGTACCGGCGTCACCGACTTCCTCCGTCCGGAATCGGCCCTGAGCCAGAAACACCTCTCCACAAACTTCGTTACCATCCCCGAGCTGCTGAAGCCCTCGGGGTACACGTCCGCCCTGATCGGCAAGTGGCACGGTACGGAGGACTACAGCGGGGAGTACCGGGAGCGGCCCGGAAACGCCTTCGCCCACGGCTTCGACGAGGTGATCCTCTCCGAGACGAAGTACATCGGCGACGGGGACTACTTTCACCCCTACTTCTTCATGCCGGACGTACGGGCGCGCGAAGAGGGAGAGTACCTCACAGATCGTCTCGCCCAGGAGACCGTGGACTTCGTGACCCGGAACAGGGACGCGCCGTTCTTCGTGCACCTGTCCAACTACGCGGTACACACGAGGCTGGACGCCAAACCGGAGCTGGTCGCCAAGTACGAAAACAAGCCCGGTGCCGGAGAGGGAGGCAAGAACCCCGTGCTGGCGGCGATGCTGGAGAGCGTGGACGAGCAGGTGGGCGCGGTCGTCGGCAGGCTGGAGGAACTTGGCATCGCCGAGAACACCCTCGTGATGATCACGTCGGACAACGGTGGCGAAACGGTATCCTCCAACGCGCCGCTACGAGGCTACAAGAGGGATCTCTACGAGGGCGGTATCCGGGTGCCTTTCGTCGCGTACTGGCCTGGGGAAATCCGGCCGGGAGGGACGAGCAAGACCCCGATCAACACGGTAGATATCTTCCCCACGGTGCTGGACCTCGCCGGGATCAAGGCGGAGCCCGCCGACGCCCTGGACGGGGAGAGCCTGGTCCCCCTGTTCCGGCAGAAAGAAAACAGGTTCCGCCGCGACGCCCTCTACTGGGTCTACCCCCACTTCCACGCCCGCGGGTCGATACCGCAGGCCGCCGTCCGGTCGGGGAACCACAAGCTCATCAAATTCCTCAAGGACGGACGAACCGAGCTGTACGACCTGAAGAAAGACATCGGGGAGAGTAGGGATCTCTCTCGGGAGAGGCCCGAAACAACCGCCCGGCTGCGGAGGATGCTCGACGCCCACATCGAGGAGACGGGCGTACTGCCACCCGAGCCCGCGGCGGAGAACTACCCCACGGTCGAGTTCTCCGACGGCTTCGAGGCGGGGTCCGACCGTTATACGGTGTTGACACCGACCAGCGCCGGCAAAGTCGAGGTCGTGGACGGGGCCCTGAAGGTGAGCGGAGACTCGGAGGTCTTCAACCTCTTCCGCACGGACATGGCCCCCGGCTCCTCCTCCACGGCCGTGATCGTGGAGATGAGGTCGTTCGCCGGCTCGCAAGGGGATCCTCAGGACACGCTCTTCGCGGGTCTCATCAAGGACGAAAACAACTACGTCCTCATCTGGCACCACAACGGCCTGAAGCGTTCCGGATGGGACCTGGTGCAGGATGGCAGGCTGGTGCCGCGAGCGGGTGCGGAATCTCTGGCCGCGCTGGATGGGGAGGTGGACCTCTCCTCGCCCGGCTCCCGGTACGCTTTCGTCTCGAGGGAAGAGACTTTCAGCGCGTACTCAGACGAGGGAAGTGGCTGGGAGTACCTGTTCACGGTGGACATCGGAGGGGCCCTCGACCTGAGCGACCCCGCGGTGCTTTCCGGCTACAGGTACGGTTTCGGCGTCAGGGTGACCTCCGGAGCCGTGTCCCTGGAGAGCGTGGGGGCAAGGTCAAGGTAAGGAGAGACGATGGACCCACACGCGAACGAAGAGGTCGCGCCGGCCTGCTGCGCGGCAGGCCGTCCTCCCGCTGAAGAGGCTCCGGGCAGCGAGACTAGGGAGACCGTGGCGGCATCCCGGGTGGCTCCGAAAGAAGGAATGGTCCAACTGCCCGGCGGGACGTTCCTCATGGGAACCGAGGACGGCAAGGGCTTCCCCCAGGACGGCGAGGGACCTGTCCGCAAGGTGCGGCTTGACCCGTTCTGGATAGACGCCCGCGCCACCACCAACGCGGACTTCGCGGAGTTCGTCGAAGACACGGGCTATGAGACGGAGGCCGAACGTTTCGGATGGTCGTTCGTCTTCTACCAATTTCTGATGCCGGAGGCCGAACGGAAGGTCAAGGGTCTCGCTGACGGCGCTCCGTGGTGGCGGGGGGTGGATGGCGCGTATTGGAGACAGCCCTGGGGGCCGGGCTCCGGCATCGAGGACCGCCTGGACCATCCCGTTGTCCACGTCTCCCACAACGACGCCCTAGCCTACTGCGAGTGGGCCGGCAAACGCCTGCCCACCGAAGCCGAATGGGAATACGCGGCCCGCGGCGGCCTGAAACAGAGAAGGTTCCCGTGGGGCAACACGCTCACGCCAAACCGGGAGCACCGCTGCAACGTCTGGCAGGGTGAGTTCCCCACCCACAATACCGCCGAGGACGGATACTCTGGGACGGCGCCCGCGGACTCATACCAGCCCAACGGCTACGGTCTGTACAACGTCTCGGGCAACGTGTGGGAGTGGTGCTCGGACTGGTTCAGCGCCACGTTCCACACGGATGACGCGGGCAGGAGCGTAGGCGAGAACCCAGCCGGCCCTCCCACGGGTACATCACGGGTTATGCGGGGCGGATCGTACCTGTGCCACAAGTCCTACTGCAACCGCTACCGGGTCGCGGCAAGAAGCTCCAACACCCCCAACTCCTCGACGGGCAACACAGGCTTCCGCTGCACGGCGGACCACGCCCCCTGAGGGGTACGGATGTCGTGCCGGATAATCACCATTATCTGGCACGGCAAGTAGGGCGAGACGCGCCCTCACATACTGGATCTCGCCAAAGCAGGCAATGCCGGAGCGATTGTCTTGCACGGTCACGGGTGATTTTGAGCAAGCCCGGTACCTCTCGAAGGCAAGGCCCGGACCACCGCGATTCGAGGCGTGCGGTAGGCCCATCGCAGGATCGGGCTTTCGCCCTCGGTTCTCGAGTCTGCGGAGCAGACGTGCCCCGTCTTCCGCCGCTCCTCCATTGGAGAGGTGATGCGCGGGTCCGCTTCGGGAACCCGAACTTGCGGAATCCGAGTCCGTGCTGCCAACCCTTCGGCCGAACCGTCGACCGGACTTCGAACTTTCGGTGTGATGGGCCGAACCAGAAAAGGCGTTGGGGGCGAGTTGGCCGCCGGTCGGGGGCGCAACACCGCAGCGCGGGGTCCCGCTGCGGCCACCCGAGCACCTCTGCCAGCGCGTCAGTGGTCCGCTTTGCCGCCACGCCCCCTCGAACGACACCCGCGGAGCCGAACAGCGACCTCTTTCTGCTCGTTGGGTTCCCCATTCGCGAACGCCGCGGAGACCCTGGAGGGCCTCCTCACCCGCCTGCCCGCCGGGCAGCGCCGCGAGGCGCTCTCGGGCATCGCTCTCGAATCGGGCGACGCCCTGTGGGTCCCGGCGGTGAGGGCCAAGACACTCGCCCACGAGCTGGCCCACCACCCCCTCCACCGCGACGCGGTAGGCACGGAGGCGGACCGTCCCACCTTCGAGGCCGAGGCCGAAGGGACGGCGTACGCGGTGCTCTCGTACTTCGGCTTCGATGCCTCAGAGTACTCCTTTGCCTACGTTGCCCGCTGGACCGAGAGCAAGGAGGTGGTCAAGACGGCAATCTCGAACATCCAGAAGACGGTCCTGGTGACCGTCGAGGCGGTTGAGAGCCGCGATGCAAGGGAGGACAGGGCTACCGGACCGCGAGGCGGCGTAGTAGACCACTCACGGGCGAGGCACGGAAGTCTTGCCCACATAGTCTATAAGAGGAGGTGCGTGCGCAAAAGTCGCCGATGGTTACGAGGTCCTCGAATTGGTCGTGGTGGGGCTAGGTTTGGTCGTGGGCGGGTTCGCGGACGTGCTCGTTGAGTTCGGCTTCGACGGGGAGCGTAACGTGCTCACCGAGACGGCCCTGGGCTCCAACACCGGATGTCGAGCATCCGCTCTCGGGATACGCCGGTGGCCTACGGGCTTCTCGAAGCCGAAGCACTCCTGGATCGGCGCGTCGCTGGCGCACAGTAAGACATCACCTCGATGAACGCGGGCGCAGAAGATGCCGAGCTCATGGGTTACGGACCTGAAGATGCGATCCTGCTGATCGAGCGCCTCTATTGCGATACAGCCGGTCGGTACGTAGAGTTCACGGCCCCACACTTCAACCCCCGCCACTATTCCGCGTGGCGCTACCATTACGGGTTTTCTGTCGAGATCTCGCCAGCAATCGCGTCGCTAGGGCGAGGGGTCAAATTTTCGGGCGCAGGCCCGGGCATCATCCGTGGGATAAGCATGTTACCGAGGTCACGAGACTTGTCGAGGAGGAAGGCTGCTCGCAGCGGCGGGCGGCCGCACGCTTGGGCATCTCTAGGACCACGGTCAACGAGATCGTCAAGCGGAGCAGGCAACAGCAAGCGACTGAAACGCCATCGACGGCGGGTTGACGTCGCGCGGTTCGTAGCCTAGAGGAGCTTGTCGGGCGTGAGCGGCAGCTCGCGGACGCGCTTGCCGGTCGCGTGAAACACGGCGTTGGCGATCGCCGCGGGCACGCCGATGGAGACGATCTCCCCGATACCCTTCGCACCGAGCAGGTTCACCTCGGTGTCGCCGTCGTCTACGAACACAACGTCGAGTTCGCTGGAGGGGATGTCGGCGTTGACGGGTACGTGGTAGTCGAACAGGTTGGCATTGATCAGACGGCCCGAGGCGTGGTCGTGATGCACCGCTTCCATGAACGCGCTACCGATGGCGTAGATAATGCCCCCCTTCGCCTGGCTGGTCGCGGTCTTTTCGTTGAGGATGCGCCCGGCCGCGAAAGTGCCGACGAAGCGCGACACCCGTACCGTGCCCAGGAGCTCGTCCACCCGCACCTCGGCGAACTGCGCGCCGAAAGCGTAGCTCGAGAAGTCGCCCTCCGCGTTGGGAACATACGTCCCTTCGCCGCGCAGCGTCTCGCGGCCCGCCCGGGCGAGGATCGAGGCGTAGCTCTCCCCCTGATCCGGACGATCCCGCCTCACGAGCATGCCGTCCTGGGCGACCACATCCTCCATGGAAGCCCCGAAGAGGGGCGAATCACTGGCGGCCGCCGCGAGCCTCACCGCTTGCTCGCGCGCGTCCATCGCGGCGAGCTTGACCGCGCTGCCGCTGGAGGCCGAGACCATCGAGCCGAACGTCCCGGCCGCCGCGGGCAGGGTGCTGTCCCCGCCCTGGATGACGACGCGGTCGTACGGGAGGGAAAGGTCTTCGGCGGCGACCTGCGCCAGGGTGGTGTAAGACCCGCCGCCGATCTCGGCGACGCCCGTGGCGACCACGGCGCCCCCGTCGGGCAGCAGGGTTACCGCCGCCTGGCATTCCATGCCTTGCTGAATGCGCGAGGCGCTCGCCATCCCGTAACCGACGAGCTCGTGCCCGTCGCGCATCGAGCGCGGCACCGGGTCGCGCCGAGACCAGCCGAGGCGCTCGGCCCCGCGCTCGTAGCACTCGAGCAGCGCCTTGCCGCTAAACGGCCTGTTCTCTTCCGGGTCCCGGTCGGCATGGTTGCGCCTGCGGAGCTCGATGGGATCCATATCCAACCGGTAGGCGAGCTCGTCGAGGGAGCTCTCGAGGGCGAACAGGCCAGGCCCCTCGTTGGGCGGCCGCATCGCACCGCCGGTGTTGTGGTTCGTCCGCACCAGCCGTTCGCGCGTGACGACGTTGGGGAAGTCGTAGAGCACCCGCGTCAAGTCCGACGCCGACTCTACACGGTCGTCGATCCCCGACTGTGAGATGTTCGCGTGCGAGGCCGCCCGGATGTCGCCCTCTTCGGTGGCGCCCAGCTGGATCGTCTGCCGCGTGCGGGCCTGATAGGCCGAGCCGGTCTGCGTCTGCGGGCGGGTGAGCTGCACCTTGAGCGGCCTACCCAGCTCCCGCGCGGCCATCGCCGTGCGGACGGTATGCGGCCAGAGGTGCCCCTTGGCACCGAAGCCGCCGCCGATAAAGTTCGACACGACGCGGACGTTGTCGGGGTTGAGGTTGAGGACGCTTGCCATACCCGTCTGGGCCCCTACGACCCACTGCGTCGATTCGAACAGGATCAAGCGGTCGTCCTCCCACATGGCCGTTGTCGAGTAAGTCTCGATCGGTGTCTGGTGGTATTTCGGGGTGCCGTACTCCGCCTCGAAGTGGACGGGGGCGTCCGCGTGGGCCGCCGCGAAGTCGCCCCTCGACGTCTCCGGCTCGACCGCGACATAGCCCTCGCCCGGGGTGGGGGTGAACACGTCGGGCAGCCCCATCTCGAAGGTCGTGACGGCTTCGTCCTCCTCATATTCCGCACGCACGAGCGAGGCGGCTTCTTCGGCGTCCTCGAGGCTGTCCGCGGCCACCAGGGCGATGACCTGCCCTACGTAGTGGACCCGGTCGTCCGAGAAGCCCAGCCGCAATTCGCCCACGGTTTCCGGCGTCACCTCGCCGGGGTAGCGCGTGTTCCGGTGGGTAAAAACCCGCAGCACCCCGGGCATACGCTCCACCTCCCGCGTGTTGATGCTCCTGATGCGCCCGCTGGCGACCGTGCTACCGACCAGCACCCCGTGAGCCGCATTCTCCACCGGGACGTCGGCGGCGTAGAGCGCCTCCCCGGTGACCTTGGCGCGCGCCTCGATGCGGTCGATGCCTTTGCCCATACGGGTCATGCTCTGCCTCCAAGGGTCTCGAGCGCGCGTATGATGGCGCGCCGCGCGAGTTCGACTTTGTACGCGGTTTGCGGGCTCGGGGTGGCCCCACCGACCGCCGCTTCCGCCGCCGCCTCGATGGTGTTGCGGCAGAGGGGTTGCCCGACGAGTGCCCGTTCGGCGGCCTCCGCCCGCCGCGGCACGGCGGCCACCCCTCCGAGCGCGAGCCGGGACGAGCGCACCACGCCGCAGTCGAGATCTAGCGCCGCCGCGACGGAGACGACCATGTAGGCGTACGAGGCCCGCTCCCTGACCTTGAGGTAGGTGCTGCGTGCCGCGGCGGGCGAGGCGGGGACCTCGATGGCGGTGATCAGCTCTTCGCGCTCCAGGAAGGTCTCGCCCGGCTCGTCCGGGCTGGGCTCGCGGTAGAAATCGGTGATGGGCAGGCGGCGCTCCCCGCCCGGTCCCTCCGCGACGACGACCGCATCCAGGGCAGCAAGCGCGACGCCGAAGTCTGACCCGTACACGGCGGTTCCGGTGCCAAAGATCGGGCCGTAACGGTACCCCGCGTCGGACGTCTCGCCCGTGCTTACCCTCTCGCGTTGCCCTTCGAGCACCGGTTCGCGGTAGAATGGAGTACGCAGCCCCTGGAGCAGATTTCCGCCTGGTGTCGCCACGTTCCTGATCTGGGGTGACGCCCCCGCCAGGAGCGCTTCGGTAACGACCGGATAGCCCGCCCGAATCCGTTCGTCGCTCCCCGTGCCGCGCTCGAGCGCGCCGATGCGGACGCCTTGCTCTGTCACCTCGAGGCCGGTGAGCGGCGGGTTGGTGATATCGACGAGGTGTGTGGCACGCCGCTCACCGGAACGGAGTTGGTTGACGAGCGCCGTGCCGCCCGCGATGAAGGCGGCGTCTTGCTCCCCGGACATGAGCTCGAGGGCGTCCTGGACCCGGGTCGGCCGAGTATAGCGAAAGGGCAGCATCACGCACCCCCCTGCGCCGCAACCTCTTGAATGGCGGCGACGATGCCCGGGTAGGCGCTGCAACGGCAGAGGTTGCCGCTCATCCACTCGCGGATCTCGAGTTCGCTGCCCGCGTTCCCCTCGCGGATACACGCCTCGCCCGACATGATCTGGCCGCTCGTGCAGTAGCCGCACTGAAAGGCGTCGTGACGGATAAAGGCGTCCTGCAGCGGGTGCAGCGTGTCGCCGTCCGACAGGCCCTCGATGGTGGTGATCTCGCGACCTTGCGTCATCAGCGCGAGCGACAGACAGGAGAGGACGCGCTCGCCGTCGGCCTGCACCGTGCAGGCTCCGCAAGTCCCCTGGTTGCAGCCTTTTTTGGCACCCGTTAGTCCCAGGTCGTCCCGGAGCGTGTCGAGCAGGCTGGCGCGCGGATCGAGCTGCAAGGCGTACGCGCGCCCGTTCACGTTGAGGTTGACCTCGACGGGATCCGCCGGGGCGGTCTGTGTCGCGGCTTGCGCCCCGCCGTGGGGAAGCATCTGGGAGGCCACCACTCCGCCTACCACCGCCATCGATCCGGCCAGGAAGCGCCTCCGGCTGATCTCGCGCGCCACGACAAGTTGCGTCGCTTCGTCGAGATTGGCGAACTGGCTCGCCGCCTCGGGTGGGATCTCGCTGCGGAGGCGCTCGAGCTCGCGGGACACGTTCGCCGCTCTGCCGGCGCAGTTCTTCGCTCCCGCCTCCCGAACCGTATCCCTTCGGGCCGCGCTTTTGTCATCTTGATCCGGCCTCTTCATGCCCGTCTCCTTTCGGCTTCCGCGCCCACGCGTACCGCCTTCGACCTTGGGGAGGATCGACTCGATCTCGTCTTCGATGGTTGGTACACGCGGTTCCTCCCTGGAATTTGGCGTCGCGCGCTGGCTTGCGGACTCTTCGCGGTTACGAGGCCCTTGAGGCGGGAACCAGCTCGACGCGTAGGATCCGGTCGTCGCCGTTCCTGGTTGCGGCCCCGCCTAGCGTGGCCTCGTCGGTGTTGGACGTGGTGACCCACAGCGCGCCGTCGGGCGCTCGCTCGACCGTGCGCAGGCGTCCGTACTCCCCGGAGAAGTAGGCGACGGGCTCGCCCGTCCGCTCGCCGGCGTCGACGGGCAGCCGCCACAGCCGTTGGCCGCGCAGGGCGGCCATCCACACGGCCTCGCCCGCGTAGGCCACCCCGGACGGAGAGTTCTCGGCGGGCCGCAGGGAGAAGATCGGGCGCTCGCCGCCCGTCCCGTCGGGGCCCTCCGCGTCCGGCCACCCGTAGTCCGCGCCGGGCCGGAGCGCGTTCAGCTCGTCCCACTCGTTCCACCCGAGCTCCGAGGCGTACGGCGTGCCGTCCGGGCCGAAGGCGAGCCCCTGCACGTTGCGGTGCCCGTAGCTGTAGACGGGCGTGCCGAACGGGTTGCCCGCGGGGATCGACCCGTCCGGTCGGACCCTGAGCACCTTGCCGTTGAGGGACCCGCGGTCGGCGGCGACCTCGGGCGTGAGGTAGGCGTCCCCGGTGGTGATCCAGAGATTCCCGTCGGGGCCGAAGCGCAGGCGCCCGCCGTGGTGCCTGTCCGCCGTCTCGATGCCGTCGAGCACGACGCGCTCCTGGTCGAGAGACTGCAGATCTTCCGAGACGCGGAGCGCGACCACCCGGTTGGTCGGCGAGGAGGAGACGTAGGCGAAGACCGTCCGGTCCTCGGCGAAGTCCGGGGAGGCGGCGAGCCCGAGCAGGCCGCCCTCGGAGCTCTGTTCGACGCCCGGCACCTCCCCAACCAGGGTCGCCTCGCCCCCTTCGGCCGGAACGTGGCGGACCTGCCCCGAGTATCGTCCCGACACCAGGGCGGAATCGTCGGGCAGGAAAGTCAAACCCCACGGCATGTCCAAACCGCTCGCCACCTCGGTCACCCGTCCGGGGACCAGCCCGTCTTCGACCTCGGCTTCGGGCCGGGCGGTGGCTGACCCGTCGGTCGGTCCGGCGGTCGCGCAGCCGGCGGCCAAGACGGCGAACAGGACCGCCAGGGGGAGCAGACGGGCGGGGAGACGCATGCGAACGAATCGGATCGTGGCGCGACCGCCCCGTTTTCGCGGCCTGCCCCTTCTTTGAGTGTCGCCGCTACGAAGGGCCCCGGTGGCAAGGTTGGATCTGTCGGCTGCGTGCATGGAGATCTCCCTCCGTTCGGGGGCCGGCGCGATGGAGGCGCCGGCCCCCGGTCCGTCGCGCGGATCAGAGCCTGGGCCTGAGCAGTTCCTCGTAGCCCCACCGGGCCACGCAGCACTCGCGGGCCC
>CAXUFZ010000066.1:0-13887 GCA_964250345.1 uncultured Rubrobacteraceae bacterium | reverse complement strand
CATCCGAGATGGGCACGCAGCAGCTCTACGGCAACTTCCTGATCGAGGTGGGGGGCGACGAGGCGACGAGCAGCTCGTACTTCGTCGGCCACCACCACATCCCCGGCTTCGAGGGGGGCGAGGACGCCACCCTGCGGGCGCGCTACGTGGACCGCCTCGTCAGAACCGGGGACGGCTGGAAGATCTCGGCGCTCACGATCCACGTCTTCTCCATCGTGGGCAATCCGCGGGTGTTCGCCTGAGGCCGGCCCGGAACGGCGGGACCGCCACGACGGGGCGCCCGGTGAAGCCGGGAGCCGTGGCCGAGGGTCGAGCGGCTCCCGCCGACGGGGCGGCTCCGACCCGTTAGACCGAGGGGTAGCCCTACGCTTTGGTCGGTTGCGGGTCAGGGTTCCCACGGCGAGTCGGCAAGCCGGGGATGGCTCGTGAGCGGCTGGCCCACCTTGAGGAGCACGGCCGCCGGTTGCATCGTCCCCCGGCTTGCTAGGGACCCCAACGACCACCGACCGGTATCCGCGACCACGGATCGCTCGGCAAAGGCTAGGATGGGGAGGGGGGACCGGGAGCCGGCACGGACGGTGAGAGTGGGGGGAGGTGCTTCGAGGTGCGCCATTGGGCGGTCCGGCGGCGTTGCCGGAAGCGGTCCTTCTCGGCGGCGGGGAACGGGTGTTCCACCTGCCGGGCACGGGGCCGTCAACCGGGCGAGCGATACAGGCGGCTTGCGTTTTGGCCCATCAACACCGGGCTCCACTTGACAGACGACCTACTGTAACTATAATGGTTGCAGTATGTTGGAGAAAACGTCGTGAGCATAAGCAGCCGTTCGGCGGTCGGTGTCCACGTGCTGACGCTTTTGGCGCAGACCGGGGACGAGCCGCTCTGTTCGAAAGTGATGGCTGGGAGCGTCAACACCAACGCCGTGGTGGTTCGACGGGAGCTCGGGCTTCTGCGCCGGGCCGGGTTGGTAAGATCCCAGGAGGGCTCCGGCGGCGGGTGGAGGCTGGCACGAGACCCGAAGCGGATCACACTGCTCGACGTCTACAGAGCCGTCGAGAAGGAGGCACTCTTCTCGCTCCACAACCGACAACCGAACCTTGCGTGCCCGGTCGGAAAAAACATCCAGGGTGCGCTGGAGGATGTGTTCGGAGACGCGGAAGCAGCGATGGAAAGGAGGTTGGAGAAAACCACCATAGATGACGTGCTAGGGGCCGTCCAGAAGCGGGCGAGCTAGAAGAGAGAGAAAGGCGGGGCATCGGTTCCCCGCCTTTTTTACGACTCAAACTGTAACAACATTGGTTGCAGATCGAGTAAGAAGCAGTGACGACAACGATAAGAAGGAGCACGACGTGAAGGTTTTGCTGTTTGGCGCGAGCGGGAACATCGGCCGGGCCATCGCCGAAGAGTTGCTGTCGCGGGAGCACGGCGTCACCGGGGTCACCCGCCGCGGCGCGGTGGACGGCCTGGAGCACGAGCGATTCACCGCGGTCGCCGGCGACGCCACCGACCCGACCGCGGTGGCCGACCTGGCCGCCGGGCACGACGCCGTGGCCTCCGCGGTCGGCCCCGCGATCGGTCGGGAGAACGATCGGGACACCATCGTCGGGACCGCCCGGGCGCTGATCGAGGGCCTGCGCGAGGCCGGCGTCGGACGCTTGGTTACCATCGGCGGCGCCGGCAGCCTCGAGGTCGCCCCCGGCAAGCGGGTCATCGACGACCCCAACTTCCCGGCCGCGTGGCGGGCCAACGCCGAGGCGCAGGGCGAGGCGCTGACCCTCTACCGCGAGGTCGAGGACCTGGACTGGACGTACATCTCGCCGGCCGCGCGCATCGGCGAGGGCGAGCGCACCGGCGCGTTCCGGGTCGGCGGCGACCAGCTGCTGGCCGACGAGCACGGCAAGAGCGACATCTCCTACGCCGATTACGCGGTGGCGTTCGCCGACGAGCTGGAGCAGGCCGCCGCCGTCCGCCGCCGGATAAGCGTCGCCTACTGACCGCGCGGGCACCGAAAAGCGCAAGATCACGGACGGACGTTGGTTTGGCAACGGGTGGGGTCAACGCCACACCCATCGAGTAGGAGGTTCGAGATGAACGTAACGATCGTAGGCACGGGCAACATGGGGCGGGGCATCGCGACGCGGCTCCTGGCGGGCGGTCACGGGGTCACCCTGCTCAACCGTGAGGTCGGCAAGGCCGAGGATCTCGCCCGGGAACTGGGCGGTTCGTTGGACGCCGGCACGGTTGGCGACCCGATCTCGGGCGAGGTCGTGGTTCTCGCCGTCCCCTACGAGGCCGCGGCACCGCTGGTGCGCCAGTACGAAGAAGGGCTCTCCGGTAAGGTGGTAGTGGACATTACCAACCCCGTGGACTGGGAGACTTTCGACGGCCTCGTGACCCCGCCCGACAGCTCGGCGGCCGAGGAGATCGAGAAGGCGGCGACCGAAGGCGCGCGGGTGGTGAAGGCTTTCAACACCACCTTCGCCGGCACGCTCGTCGAGGGCGAGGTGGCGGGCCAGCCGCTGGATGTCTACGTGGCCGGCAACGACGCCGGGGCCAAGGAGATGGTCTCGCAGCTTGTGCGTGACGGGGGGCTGGTGGCCGTAGACGCCGGCCCGTTGCGCCGAGCGCGGCAGCTCGAAGGGCTCGGGTTCTTGGGAATGACGCTCCAGCAGCCGCTGGGGTTGGGCTTCCAGAGCGCCTGGAAGCTCGCTAGCTAGGGGACTCCCCGACACCTACCACGAACGCCGAGGGAGGATAAAGACGAGCGAACAGGAGAGCTCGACCCGCACCGACTTGGCGGCGACGTTGCCCGCGACGCTTCGCCTGGGCGCTGTTCACCTGACGGTCTCGGACCTCGACCGTTCGATCGCCTTCTACGAAGGCTCCGCCGGCTTAAGGCTGCATCGCAGGGAAAACGGCGTGGCGGCGATGGGCGCGGGCGGGGAGGACCTCCTCGAGCTGTACGAGGAGCCCGGGGCGCGCCGCGCCGGGCGCCACGCGGGCCTCTACCACTACGCGTTGTCGCACTCCTCCCGCGAGGAGTTGGCGCGCACGGGGCGACCCGCTTGATCTCGACGGGCACGCACATCCAAGGCGCCTCCGACCACCCCATCTCCGGGGCGATCTACCTCCCCGACGGCAACGGCATCGAACTGGCCGCCGACCTGCACCCGAGCGTACGCTACCGATGTGGCAACTTGGAGGTGGGTAAGTTTTACGAAGAGCTTGACCCAGCCGCGCTTGGGGTCCTGCTCGTCCCGGCGGTCTTCGTGTGGCCGGACATCTACGTCATCACCGATGCGCCGTGGAGGCCGACGCTGGCGTACGGTCCGCAAGGCGTCGGCGGTTAGTGGTCCTCGGAGCCGGCGGGCGCGGCGCTCGAGGTCGCCTTGGAGACGGGACGGGCGGCGGTGCTGAAGGTCCTGGTGGCCCCTCGACCACCGGCGAGGTCGACCGCGTCCTCGGGATCACCTCGGGGCGGTCTCACAGCATCTCGCACGGCTACGAGGGGCAGGGCTCGCGGAAAACGCTCGTAGCGGCAAGCGGGTTTACCGTCGTCTAAGCTCGACCGGAGAGTTCTTACTGAGCGTCCTCGGCGGAGGACGCGGAGCACAAAGCGCCAAAGTCCAGGGCTGGGGGTCACAGTGTCATTCTGGCTCTACTTTGTTTGGTACGCTACTTGGGGATCGGAATCCCGCTGTTCTGGTGGGTTATGAAGTCCGAAATCCGCGGGGGTTTGGTTGGTACAGAGAAACGGTGCCGAAGGCAGATGGCCCCCTGCCCGGCCTCCTCGTTGCCGAGGACCGTCGGCGCCCCGACGAGGCGGACGAGGAGATTCTCCATCCACCCTCCCTCGCGCCCAATACCTGAGATGCCCACGCCGCCGAGGGGCGCCGTCAGGTCGCGCACGAGGAAGGCGTTGACCCGGACCACGCCCGAGCGCAGGCGCCGGCCGAAGCGGTCCGCCCTGCGCAAGGAACCGGTGTAGACGATGGCCGACAGAGTCCGTACCCTGTCGAGTCAACGAGGGCTACCGCCCCCTCTTCCGCGAAGCCTTCGAAGTTCCGTGGCGCGTGCCAGATCGGTTTTGTCTGGCGTCGGATGTCGTCTGATGAGGCTTTCAGGCCGTGCTCCTGGGAACACTCGTATCTGATCTCGTAGTCGAACGCCAACCAAGTGGGCAGGTACACCAGCGACCGTTGCTCCCAAGATTCGAGATCGCTCGCATCGTACGCGATGGGCTACCCACTCTTGGCAGATGGACCGTGTAGTATCTGGTAGACAATGCACCCGGCGATAGACAAACCGCCTTCCCAAGATCGACCTTCGGTCCGCGAGAATCACCGTGGCCCGGTCGCGACCGGAGAGGTTCCGGCCCCGAGATGGCCGTAGTGCTCGTCGTGGAGGACGCCAAAGAACTGGCGTCTCTCGTCCGGAGGGAGCTCGCGTCCGCCGGCCACGAGGTTCTGCTCGCAGGGGACGGCGAGGAGGCCTTGGAGGCGCACTCTCGGGGGAAGCCGGACCTCGTGATCCTCGACTGGATGCTGCCCAAGCTCGGCGGCTTGGAGGTGCTCAGGAGAATCCGCCAGGACGCGTCCACTCCAGTGCTGATGCTCACCGCCCGGGGCGAGGAGGTAGACCGGGTGATGGGCCTCGAGGTCGGCGCGGACGACTACCTGACCAAGCCGTTCGGTATGAGGGAACTCCTGGCGCGGGTGCGGGCGCTGCTGCGGCGCGAGGAGCTGCTGCGCCGCACCCTTGAGGCGGACCGCAACGGGCCGGGCGGGGCGTCGGGTTCCGTGGTGGGCCACGGTGAGCTTACGCTGGATCCGGAGTCCCACGACGTCACCCTCGAAGGCGAAGAGGTGGACCTTACCCCAACCGAGTTCGAGCTGTTGCACCTCCTGATGCGCAACCCCGGCAGGACCTTCGCCCGCTCTTACCTGCTCCAGACGGTATGGGACGTGGGCTACGTGGGCGGCGACCGCTCTGTGGACAACACCGTGATGCGCCTGCGACGCAAGCTCGGCCCGCTCGGGGAAGACGTCGAGACGGTCTGGGGCATCGGCTACCGGCTCAAAAGGTCGTAAGGGTGAAGTCTGCCCGACGAGACGGCCGGGGCCTGCCAGCTCGTATGGGCGCCCTGTTTTTGGGCGCGTCCCCGCCGCGGGCCGGGGCAGAGGGCGTCGCGCTCGCCGCCGTCCTGTGCCTCGGCGTCTTCCTATCGTCCGACGGGCAGCTCGGCTCCGAGGCCGCGGTCTTGGAGTTGCTAGTCGTGGGGCCGCTCTCGGGGATGCTGATCGCCGGCAGGATGCGGCTGGAGGGCGGCGGCCGGCGCGTGGGCCTGCCGCGAGAAGCGATTTCGGGTGTCGTCCTCGTGGCGGTGGTCACGGCGGCGGGGCTGCTGACCGCGGTGGCCGCCGCGCCGGGACCCGGTGGTCTCATCGTGGGGTTCGAGCTTGCCCCGGCGGCGACCGCGTTCCTACTCTGGAACCTGGGGGCTTTCGCGTTCTTCCGCGCGCTGGCGTACCTGTGGCCGCGGTGGGTCGGGCTCAGGAGGAGCCGCCTGCGGTGGGAGATGACGCACGCGACGCTCGCGGTCGTGGCGGTGGTCTCCTCGGCCCTCATCCTGGTGTCCGTCATCTATTCCCTGCTGACGGGGGGTCTCTCCGGCGTCGTCTCGTTGCCGGGGCGGTTGGTCACGATCCTCCCTTTGTTTGGGATACTGATCTTCCTGACCGTCGTGGCGCTCGCCCTGATCCTGCCGCCCGCGGCTCTCGTCTCCTACTTCGCCGCCCGCCGCACCGCCCACCGCCTGGAGGACCTCGCCCACGGCACGAGCGGCCTCAGGGAGGGGAACCTCGACGTCAGGGTCGAGGTGGACGGCGAGGACGAGGTCTCGGATCTCCAGAGGGACTTCAACGCGATGGCCGCCGACCTTGAAGGGGCGGTGCGCGACCTGCGCTCCGAACGGGACAACGTCGAGCGCCTGCTGAAGACCCAGCGCGAGCTGGTCGCCAGCGTCTCCCACGAGCTCCGCACCCCCGTCGCCACCATGCGCGGCTACCTGGAGTCCGCCCTCAAAGGCGAGGACGGCCGCATCCCGCACGATCTCAGGCGCGACCTCGAGGTGGTGGAGCGCGAGACGAGGAGGCTTCAGCGCCTGATAGACGACCTCTTCGTGTTGTCGAGGACCGAGACCGGACAACTGCCGCTGGAGATCGGGCCCACCGACGTGAACGCGCTGCTCTCCCGCTGCTCGGAGGCCGCCTCGGGCCCGGCGTGGCGGACGGGCAAGGTCGAGATCGTCTTCGACCCGGACCCGGACCTGCCGCCCGTCCTTGCCGACGAGGGGCGCCTGGAGCAGTGCGTTAGGAACCTCATCTCCAACGCCGTCCGCCACACCCCGCCGGGCGGCATCGTCGCCATCGGCTCCGCCGCCGACCGCGACGCCGTCGTCGTCGAGGTAAAGGACACCGGCGAGGGCATCGCGCCCGAGGACCTCGGCCGCGTCTTCGAGCGCTTCTACCGCTCCGACGGGGCGCGCGGGCTCGACCACGCCGGAGCGGGCCTCGGCCTCACGCTCGTCAGGGAGCTCGCCGAGGCCATGGACGGGAGCGTCGCCGCCGAGAGCGAGCCCGGCTCCGGCAGCCGCTTCACCATCCGCCTCCCCCGCGCCTAAGGCCGGATAGGTACACGGATGGCAGCGGAACCGAAACGGCCGATCCTCTTTTTTCTTAACATGGCGCTGCACGTGGTCGCCGCGGAGCGCATGAGCCGCGACGATAGGACCCGCTCTTACGTCGCCCGGCGCACCGCCGAGGGCAAGAGCACGAGGGAGATCATGCGGTGCTTGAAGCGGTACATCGCGCGCGAGCTCTACGGCGTCTTGGTCTCAACGGCGGTCCCGACGGCGCCGGTTTCGGCCCCTTGACCGGAATAGGAGCTTCGATAGGCGCGGTCGCGGCGTCCCCTCTCGGAACCCGTCGGACTTTCCGTTACGAGTTTGCGTACCCCATTTCGCCCCGTTTCCGGCCGTCCTGTGGCATTTTTGGCTCAGACTCGTAACGGAAAGTCGATTCTCGTACGAGTTTGGTGGTCGACTCCAACGGTCGTGGACACCGCCTGCCCGCGGACACTTCGGAAGGTATGGAAACCGCTTACCTAAGAGGAATAGCAGTGCCAAACGTACAATATTCCCCATTTCATGCGATCCTCCCTGTAGCAGAACTACTAGCGGCCCATCTTCCGGCCCGGCCTGTGCCACGTGGAGTGTGGCCCCGTTGGTCCGGACATATTCGTGGTTTACCTCCATTTTCTCCCCTGCTGGAGCGGCTGATAGCGCCTGATAGTGACTGCGGCTCGGGTCTCCTTAGCCGGGCTCTTTAGAGTCTCAGAGCCGCAGTGCAGAGTGTGGGTTCGTGGGTTCGCGTCTTACTTTGCTAGACGACCCACACCGTCAACCTCTAGTCGCGCTTCCGGTTGCGGTCGAACGGTCGGGCGACCGGTCGGTTGCGTATGCTTGCCAGGGCCTTGGCGGAGAACGCCTGCGGGACGGTAGAGTTCGCACGCTCTGAATCCGGCTCTGGAGCCAGGGCTCCAGAGAGTGCTCCCCGGAGCACCCGCAACGCAACGCCAGGCTTGAGTAGGGAGCTTGGCCGGGCGAACATTCGCATTACATCCAGAAACGCTTTACTTACGACAGCATCCTTGACGGCGCGCCGGAGAAGCAGGTCAATGTAACGATGAGTGATCTTCGTCCCAAGATTCTTTACGGGCATCCCAAGACCCTTTCCGGGAAAAGTTGAGCCTTCGATCTCCACTCCTTCCCAGCGCAAGTCTTCTCCGGTAGCCGACAGCCAGGGTGCGGCAACCGTACTGGAGATGTCTTTCTGGAAACGAGCCTCGAACCCCCATTTCGGACGATGTCTCTGTTCGCGCAAGGATTCATCCAGAACGAGGGCGTCCAAGGCGCTAGTCGTCATCCCCTGACCGTAAATGGGGTTGAACGCGGCCACTGAGTCTCCGGTAGCGATAAACCGCTCTGGCTGACGATCCAGCTTCTCAAAGTGACGCAGCCGGTTTGTCGGCGTCCGGTACCCGCGAATAGGACTGACCGGCTTGGCGATGCGGATGGACTCGTAGATGCTGGGGTCCGGGAGGTCCCTGGCCCACTGCATGAAGCCTTCTTCGTCGGTTGGCGGGTAGTTCTCAGCGTACCCAGATAGCGTAACGTGCCATTTGCCATCCTCTATCGGCAGGATAATTCCGGCGCGAGGGTTGTCCGGCGGACGCGCGTTGACGGTAAGTGCTTCCCACTCCTCGGGGAAGTTCTCCGGCTTCTCGTAGAACCGGGAGGCGTATCCCAATCCGCTGTTTATGGTCTCCTCCGGTGGCGCGTCATAGCCGAGTTTTTGCAGCCAGCGGGGAGCCTTGGAACGTCGCCCGCTGGCATCCACCACCAGGTCAGCCTCCAGTATCTCTGGGACATCGGTTGTAGGTCTTGAAGTATCGCTAGCTCCACTGCGGGGCCGGAGTCGAACGCCGGTTATCCTGCTCCCGTCCGGAGTAGAGGTGAGGTCCACGACTTCGGCGGCGCTGATGAAGTTCACAGCTCTGAGCGCCGCGACCCTACGACGAACGGTCCACTCCAACAAGAACCTGCTCGCTTCGAACCCGCCTTTTCCTCTTCTCTCTTCTTTTCCTGCCTCACCCTCTTCCTCTACCGACTCCAACGACTCCACTGACGCCAGCTTACCGGCGGGCGCGACTATCGTCAGTATTGCTCCGGGGGGTGCCCCGGCCTCGAGCAACTCTGCAACGGATCCCGGAAAGAGTTGCTCGATAATCTCCTTCCCCCGCCTCGGTAACCCGTGGGCGTGATGTGACTGGGGCACACCCTTGCGGTGCTCGGGCTCCTGTGGAAAGGTATCCCGATCCACCACCGTTACCTTCTCGAAATAGTCCGCCAGAATCCGGGCCGCGAGAAGTCCGCCCATACTCCCCCCGACGACTACGGCATGCCGGGCATGCCCGGCATCGCCAAAGAGCGGGCCATTCTCCTGCGCAGCCTCCTGTGCGCTCTTCTGTACGCCCTCTACCTGAACACCCATTTTCTCCTCTTTCTCTCTTTTTTCCGATTGGTCTGAACGAAACTCCGGTTCTTCGGGAGTTCCTCAAAAGTCCCCCAACAAGCTATCGCTTCACATCTCGGCCTACCTCTCCTTTGTTCGTGCTAAATATTTATTGATAACTAACTTGTGTGGATAAAATTTTAGGGTGGTATCTCGGGGCCGGGGGAGTGTTCCGACCAAGGTTTGTCCGTGCCCATGAACTCGCGAGCCCAAGGCTCTGTGTCCGAGATCTCCGGCAGATCGAGTCCAGCAGCGACCGTGAGCAGCATGCCGTGGGCGAGGAACTCTTGAACCTCGTGAACCTCGTGAACCTGCTCGCCACTATCTCCCGCAGGTTGCGCTACCCTAGTTACGTAGCGGTGCACTTGCGCCATCCGCTCCCGGTTCATTCGTAGTATGTCTGGATCCTTGGAGGCCGCGAACCCTTGTAAAAGCAGCAGTAGCTCTTCACGGCTATCCATCAACCTCTCGTAGGCCTGGCCCATTGCGAGCATGCGCCGCTCGGTTCCCGCGTCCTCTCCAGCTTCTTCCAGTACGGAATCCCAGGTCTCTATAATCCGCCCGTATACGCGATCCACCGCAGCCATGAACAGATCCTTCTTACTGCGGAAAAGCCGGAAAATATACGGCTGAGTAATGCCCACGCGTCCAGCTATAGCCTCCGTGGTCGCCCCATACAACCCATAAGCGGCGAACTCGACGATCGCCGCATCGAGAACCACCTCACGCCGCTCCTCGGCGCTCATCCTTACAGGCTTCGTATGAGAGTGCTCGTCCATGTAAGTTAGTTTGCACTAACTAACTACCTTTGTCAACTCACATCAGGCAAGAAATATAAGTCTCTTTATGAGGCACCCTACCAAGGGTAACCTGCAAGAGCATCCAGTTAACAGAGTCTTTTCCGAATCCCATCGGCTCCCATTAACGCTCCAGCTTATTGAAAAGCTCGTGCCCCCTAGGCGGGGCCGGTAGACTGCTATCCCGTCCGTCTACCTCGGGAGGCATCGTCCGCCATGACGGGCATCAAAGCGCGCGACTTCCGGAGGCTACCCGAATACCTCTCGCTGGATCTCCTCGTCCCCGAGGACAACTTCTACCGGCGCCTGGAGGAGACGATCGACCTCTCTTTCGTGCGCGAGCTGGTGCGCCCGCTCTACGCGGGCGGCGGCAGACGCTCGATCGACCCCGTGGTCTTCTTCAAGCTGCGGCTCGTCATGTTCTTCGAGGATCTCCGTTCGGAACGCCGCCTCATGGAGGCGGTGGCCGACCGCCTTTCGTTGCGGTGGTACGTGGGATACGACCTCCACGAGAGGTTGCCCGACCACTCCTCCCTCACCAGGATCCGCGAACGCTACGGTTTGGAGGTCTTCCGGGGCTTCTTCGAGAGGATCGTCGGGCTGTGCGTCGAAGCGGGGCTGGTGCGGGGCGAGGAGCTGTTCCTCGACGCCACCAAGGTCGAGGCGGACGCCGCCGTGGGCTCCCTGGCACCGAGGTGGTTCGTGGATGGCCGCCTGCAAGATCTCTTCGAGGAAGACGCCGGTGGGCACGAAGCGGGCGCGCAGGGCAACCGCGGCGCCGAGGAGTCGGGGCCCGAGGACGCGGGACACGTCCGCGGGCTGCCCACGGCGGGAGACGATGACCTCACCCGGGCCAACTCCGCGAAGCCAAGGACGACGGCTCCCAGGAGACGGACAACCAGCTCCTCCAGCTCAGGGAGTTCTGCGGGCGGTGGGACGGCCACGAGCTCGCCGCCGAGTACTTGGACAGGGAGTCCGGGACGAGGGGCCGGCGGGAGCGCAAGGACCTCGACAGGATGTTCGCCGACGCGGCGAGGAGGCGCTTCGACGTCTTGCTCTTCTGGGCGCTCGACCGCTTCAGCAGGGAGGGCATCAGGAAGACCATCGCCCACCTCGAGAGGCTCGACGCGTGCGGCGTCGCCTTCAAGAGCTACACGGAGCCGTTCCTGGACACCGACAACGAGCTGATCGCCCACATCGTCCTCAGCGTCACCAGCTACTACGCCCAGCAGGAGGCCCTCAGGATCTCCGACCGCACCAAGGCGGGGCTGGAGCGGGCCAGGAAAAACGGGAAGGTGCTCGGGAGGCCGGACGGCTTCGAGCGGTGGGCGCCGGTGCTGGCGGGGATGAGGGGGCAAGAGTTCTCTCAAGGCAGGATGGCCCGGGAGACGGGCCTCTCCCACAACACGGTCAAGAAGCACCTCAGGCGGCTCGAAGCTGCGGGGTGAACCTCGCGCCGCGCAATTTGTTAAGAAAAAAGAAGATCCGCCGTTTCGGTTCGATTACTATCCGTACCCCGGATACTGCCGCTTTAGTTCCGAAAATCGCACCTGCGACAGTTTTGCGACGGTTTCGGGACGCGTCCCCGACAGACGCTTTCTATCCTTCTTTTCGTAGGCCGTAGGAGCGACAGAGAGGGTAGGCGATGTTCGGGTTGCGGGAGCGGAAGAGCGGGGGCGGCGCGGCGACCAGGGTGGCTCTGATCGGGGAGGGCTACCGGCGGGCCCACGTCCGGCACCTCCTGGGCGACCGGGCGAGGGTGGAGGCGGAGCTCGTCTCCGACAAACGCGCCCACATGCTGGCGGAGATAGGCCCCGAGGTCGTCGTCCTCGACTGCGCCTCGGAGGGCGTAAACCCGCTCCTCACGCTCCCGAAGCTCGCCGACCTCGACGGCTCGCCACGGATAGTCGCCCTGACGGATGGCTCCGTCTTCCAAGGGCTCGACGCGGACGCCCTCATCTCGCTCGGGGCCGACGCGACGCCGGACATCCGCGACCCGCGCGGAGTGTCCGAGGCCGTCCTCTCGACGAACACGCGGCCCCCAACCCGCCGCCACTCCCTGGCCGTGGCCTAGCCGCGCCGGGCGTCCTCGACCGCCGGAAGACGTACGGCCTCCTCAGGCTCGCCGGCACCCCCTTCCTGGCGATCAGGGACCAGAGCGAGCCGGAGAGACGAGCATCGAGACCAAAGGGAGGAATCGGTAATGAGCGAAGCGAGTGTGGCGCGAGCGCCGGGCGTCGCTCCATCGGGACGCATCTTCACGCTGGACGCCCTGCGCGGGTTCGCGCTGGTGGGCATCGCCCTCGTAAACGTCCGGTCCCTGATCGGGACAGGGACAACCGGGACCGCGACCGTGGACGATCTCGTCTCGGGCTTCGAGGCGTTCTTCGTGCAAGGGCGTTTCTTCCCGATCTTCGCGTTCCTCTTCGGCGTCGGCTTCTTCATATTCATGCGCAACGCGGAGCGGAAGGGGTACGGGCCGCGGGCGCTCTTCGCCCGGCGCCTCGGCGTCCTCCTCGTCTTCGGCGTCGCCCACCAGTTCTTGCAGCCCGGCGAGGCGCTGCTCCCGTACGCGGTGTGCGGCTTCCTGCTGCTCCCGCTCTACAAAGTGCGGAGTTCCGTTTTGCTCGTCCTCAGCGTGCCCTTTTTCGCCCTCGGCTCTTGGATATTCCCGCAGCTTGGGATCCCTGGCCTGTTCATGATCGGGACGGTCTGCGGCCGGGCCGGCGTCTTCGAGCGCCCTGAAGAGCACCTGAAAGGGCTGCGGCTCGCGGCCGCCGGCTTCCTGGTCCTGTCGACAGCGGGGCTGGCCCTCCAATGGTACGTGTGGCAGCGGGCGATGCAGGACAATCCCGTCACCCCCGACACCCTGCTCCCGGTGTACGTCCCGGGCCTCCCCATGGCCGGCCTGTACGTGGTCGTCCTGACGCTCCTGCTCTACCGGAGCCCTTCCGCCCGCCGCTTCTTCGGCCCGCTGGCAGCCTACGGCAGGATGGCGCTGACCAACTACTTAGGCGCGACCTTGCTCTTCCTCGCGGGGGCGCACGCCCTCGAGTCGGTGGGCGTCGGCACCCCGACCCAGGTGCAGGGTTTACTGCTATGCCTGACGCTCTACGCTCTTCAGATACCCTTGAGCGTCTGGTGGCTCTCGCGGTTCCGGATGGGGCTGCTGGAGTGGGCGTGGAGGGCGCTGACCTACGGCGAGGTGCCCCCCTTGCGCAACGACGCACCGGGGACCGCGATCGCGGGGCCGAAACCGTGAGGTATCCCGCAATCCCGTGCGATGCCCGGAGAGACCGCTACCTGGGAGGATAGTTTGCGACAAACGGCAACGGCCGGCAGGGAACGCGGGCGCCGTTTCGTTTCTCCCGTGGTGCGGTACGCCGGCGCGGGCGTGTTCCTCGCCCTGGGGTTCCCGGTCGGGGCGTTCTGGTTCGTGGCGCTGCTTACGCTGACCTCGTCCGGCGTCTCGCTGTTGTCGGTCCTCGTGGGGTTCCCGATCCTCGCCCTGACCGCGCTCGCGTGGACGTTCGCCGCGCGGTCGGAGCGGTGGCGGGTGAGGCGGCTGTTGGGGGTCGGGATACCCTCCCCGTACCGCCGCCCGCCGCCCGGCGCCTCGCTTCCGCTTCGGCTCAGGACCCGCCTGCTCGACCCGGCGCTGCGGCGCGACCTCGCCTACGTGCTGCTGCTTTTCCCCGTGGGGTGCGTCGAGCTCGTCGTAGTCGTCTTGGCCTTTTGGGTACCGGGGGTGGCGATCTCCTACCCCGTGTGGTTCGAGTCCCCGGGGGGCGGCGGAGGGGTACCGACCGTCGTCCGGATCTTCGGCTTTCCCGAGCCGGAGGCCGCCGGGGGGCTCCCCCAGGCGTACCTGCAGATCGGGCCCCGGATCATGGACGCGCCGGCCGAGATCGCGCTGACCGTCCTCTTCGGCCTGGCGTGGGGCGTGGCCGGCTTCTTCC
>CAXUFZ010000065.1:3497-14243 GCA_964250345.1 uncultured Rubrobacteraceae bacterium | reverse complement strand
GGGCGGCGGGGGGGGGTCGGTTGGGGGTCGTGGCGAGGGAGCCTTCGAGGTGGGCGCGGGCGAAGGCGCGGGGGGTGATGCTCTGGCCCGATCCGACGCCGGTCAGCTCGGAGAAGAGGGCGGGGCGGTGGACGTGGTCTTCATTTACCGGGGCTCCGAGGGCGTTGACGTTGCCGACGGAGATCACGAGGGTGGCGGCGTCGGGGAGGGCGGGTTCGTGGAGGGCGGTGCCCTTGATCCAACGGCTCCGGGCCCCATCGGCCTCGACGAGGACCACGTCCGCAAGCGGGGCCAGAAGGCCGACCGTCGCAGGCTCGACGCCGCCGATCCGGCCCTTCGAGATCCTGGCGCCGCCGGCGACCACCCCCGGGTTCCCGTCGGAGAAGGCGACCCCCACTCGCTCGCGCAGGTCGGCCGGGTCTTCGGAGAGGACGGTGGGCCCGATCTCCTCGGCCTGGCCGACGAGCATCTTGGTCGTGGGGACGACGAGGACCGTCGCGCCTGCCTCGATCGACTGCCGCGCGATCTGGAGGATGGCCCCGGACTTGCCGCCCGCGCCCGCGAAGGCGACCACGTCGCCGCCGGAGATTCCTAATGCCTCGTGCAGCCTCAAACCGTACTCCGTCCCAGGATCTCCCCCTTGTGCAACTCCATCCATATTACATCAGGGATGCGGTTTGGCGCTTTATGTCATTTTGGATACGAAGGATTTAGTGTAGGATGTGGAACGCGCATGATCCCCGCCCGAAACGCGGATTACGAGTAGCAAGGCGGGGGTAACAAAGCCAGAACCGTAAGGTTTCGATTCCAGAAGGGAGGGCCGCGTTGGAGAGTCCAGAGCGGGTCGCGGAGTTCAGCCGGGAGTTGAGGGAGGGGCCTGAGCCCTCGGACCGGAGCATCAAGGAGATCGTGGACGTTCTCAGGCCGCAGCTCCAGGAGCTGTTCTCCAAGCAGGTCGAGCTGGCGAAGACGGAGCTGGCGCCCGTCGGGAAGCGGGCCGGGCTCGCCGCGGGGCTGCTGGCGGTCGGCGCGGTCTTCATGCTGCTGTTCCTCGTGTTCATCTCGCTCACGGCCGTCTATCTGCTCAGCGAATTTCTGTCGTTGTGGGTATCCGCGTTGATCGTCTCTGGTATATTGTTGCTCGTCGGAGGGATGCTCGCCGCGGTGGGCGCCAGCATCTTGAGGGGCCTGGATCCCAAGCCCCACAGGACCATCCGCACCCTCCAGCAGAACGTCAACTGGGTCAAGGGGCAGATCAGCCGATGAACGAGATTCCGGAGCGCATAGAGCGGGAGATGTTCGAGATCCGGAGCCGCATGGCCCCGGACGTCCGGGACCTGAAAAAGCACGTCGAACCCCAGGCGGTCACCAAGAAGCTGACCACCAGGATCAAGGACCGCGTCAGGACCACCGTCACCAACACGGCGAGAAGCCTCGTCGAATCGGCCCGCCGCCAGGCGAGCATGGTCGGCGAGGCGGGAAGAAAGAGGAACCCCTCCCCCCTCACGGACGCCGTAAAAAGCGACCCCCGTCCCCTGGCCCTCCTTGCCATAGCCCTCACCGTCATGCTTCTGACGGCGCGCAAGATCACCAACGGCCGCGACGACGGCTGAGGTAGCCACCCCCAGGGCCTCACCCGGCATCGCCCCAAACCGACCTTGACCCACGTCCACTTCCAGCCCGTCGGCGGCGCGGCGGGCGACATGACCCTCGCCGCCCTCGTCGCCGCCGGAGCTCCACTAAACGAGGTCTCCACCGTCCTCCACAGCCTCAACGTCCCGTTCGACCTTTCGACCGAAAAGACAGAGGTGAACGGCGTCGGGGCGCTTTACGCCACGGTCCGCTACCCGGACGAGACCTCCCACCGCACCTTCGGGGACGTCCAGGCGCTGGTAGAAGCCGCCGGTCTCTCGAAACGGGCCACCTCCCTCGCGCTCGACGCCTTCCACCGCCTGGCCGTCGCCGAGGGCGCGGTCCACGGCCTGGACCCTCAATCGGTAACGTTCCACGAGGTCGGGGCGGTGGACTCCATCGTGGACGTGGTCGGGAGCTGCGTGGCCCTGGACCTTCTGGACGCGGCTTCGGCCAGTTGCGGACCGCTGCCCATGGGGACCGGCGTGGTCAACGCCGCCCACGGGCCCCTCCCCGTTCCCGGACCGGCCACGCTGGAGATCCTCAAGGGTTCGAAGGTGCGCTGGACGGACGAGCCGCGCGAGACGACCACCCCCACCGGCGCGGCCCTGATGGCCGCCTTCACCGGCGGCGCCTTCTCCGACGCCGCCCCGCCGATGACCCTCCGCTCGGTCGGCTACGGGGCCGGCAGGATGCGACTCAGGGACGCGCCCAACCTGCTGCGGGCGGTCGTCGGGGAGTTGGAAGGACCGGTCGGGGAGATCGAGCTTTTAGAAGCCAACGTGGACGACGCATCTGGCGAGCTTCTCGGCGCGGCGGTGGATAAGCTCCTCGCGGCCGGAGCGCTCGACGCCTGGCTGGAGCCCATCGTCATGAAGCGCGGACGCGGGGCCTACAAAATCTGCGCCCTCGCCGCGACCGGGGACGCCGAGAGCCTGTCCCGACTCCTCATGCGCGAGACCGGAGCCCTCGGGGTCCGCCGCCTCCACGCCGGCCGCGCCGTCGCCGAACGCCGCCACGTCGCCGTGGAGCTTCCCTACGGCCGCTGCCGCGTGAAGATAGGAAGCCTCGACGGCGAGGACTTCGTCGTCTCCCCCGAGTTCGCCGACGCCGCCCGCCTCTCCGAAGAGACCGGGCTGCCGCTGCCAAAGGTCTACGCCGACGCGAAGACCGCCTACGAACAGACCCGGCAAGAACGCCCGTAAATATCGCCGGTTTCCGCCGCGCGGTGTCCTCCTCCGCCTCCACGTCATGTCCGAGCCCGGTACTTGCGCCGCCGTTCGCGCGTCTTGTCTTAGAATAGGTCCATGGAACATTTGAAGAACGCACCCCGAACCGCTGGAACAGACGGGGCCGCCTCGACGGTCCCCGTCCTCGTCGAGCACTCCGGCAGGTGCATCTTGCGCCTCACCGGGAAGGACCCCGTCGGGATGCTGAACGCCGTCCTCACCAACGACGTTCCGCAAGACCCGGTCCGGGGCGCCTACGCCCTGCTCTTGAACCCGAAAGGACGCGTCCAGGCCGACCTGCGCGTGCTGAAAGACGGGGAGGACATCCTCGTCGACACGGAGCCCGAGGGGGCCGGCGCGGCGCGCGGGATCCTGGGCCGCTACGCCCCGTTCTCCCGCGTAAAGCTCGAAGACCTTTCCGAAGACTTGGCCGTGCTCGGCGTATACGGGCCGGACGCGAACGAGCTGCTCGGCGGCCTCGAGCTGGACGAGCACCAGACCGCGCGAACGGAGGTGGGCGGGGTATCCGTCCTCGCCGTCGGCGTGGCGGTCCCCGTCTCCGGACACGACCTGATCCTCCCGGCCCAAGACGTGGCAAGAGTCCGGGACCATCTGGCCGAACTCGGCGTGGCGCCCGCGGACCGCGAAGCCTACGAGACGGCCCGCGTCGAGGCCGGGGTCCCCCGCTTCGGCGCGGACATCACGCCAGAGAACTTTCCCGGTGAGGCCGGCGTCCTCGACCGGGCCGTGAGCTTCCAGAAGGGCTGCTACCCGGGCCAGGAGACCGTCGCCAGGATGCGCTACCGCGGCCACCCGAACAAGACTCTTTACCGGCTCGCCGTCGAAGGCGGGACACCGGAAGCGGGCGTGCCCATCTTTCAGAACGACAGGCAGGTCGGCACCATCACCAGCGTCGCCCCGATCCGTGCCGGCGGCGCGACGCCGGCCCTCGGCTATCTCTCGCGCAAGATGGACCCCGACGCGCCCCTCCTAGTCGGGGGATCGGCGGTCCGCGTCCTGGGCGAAGTGTCCTGAAACAGTTGGACCACCGCGGCGGCGCCGGCGTGCTGAAGGATCTGGGGGACGGCCTGGTCTTGCGCCGGGCGGGCAGGGACGACGCCGGGACGGTGGCGCTGTTCAACGCGAAGGTCCACTTCTCGTCCGGCCCGTTCGAGCGGCGGGAACCGCACGCGGGGATCTCGGCCTTCACGCGAGACCTGATGTCCGGGGACCATCCCACGTGCGACGCGCCGGACTTCACCGTCGTGGAGGACACGCGCACGGGCTCCGTGGTCTCCTCGGCGTGCCTGATCCCCCAAAGGTTCTCCTACGACGGGGTGGAGCTCGACGCGGGCCTGCCCGAGCTCGTCGGCACCCACCCCGACTACCGCCGTCGCGGCCTGGTGGGAGAGCAGTTCGAGGTCATCCACCGCTGGAGCGCGGAGCGCAACCATCTGATGCAGGCGATAGCCGGCATCCCCTACTACTACCGCCGCTTCGGCTACGAGATGGCGGTGCAAATGGGCGGCGGACATAGGCTGTACGTCTCCGACCTGCCGGACAAGGACAAGTCGAACGACAACGAAGGCGCCCCGCCCTACCGGCTGAGGCCCGCGGAGGCGTCGGACGCGGCCTTCCTCTCGCGCCTGCACCGCCGCGGGCGGGAGCGCTACCTCCTCACCTGCGATCGCGACGAGCGGCTGTGGCGCTACGAGGTCGCCGGAAGGGACCCGGAGAGCGACGAGTCTATGGAGATCCAGGTCCTAGAGACCGCGGGGGGCGAGCCCGCGGGCTACGTCTGCCACACGCGAGACCTCCGCGGCGGCTCCGTCCAGATAGATGGCCTCGAGCTCGCGGACGGCGTCCCCTGGCTGGAAGTCACGCCCGTCGTCCTCCGAGAACTCGCCGCCGGCAGAGACCGCGACGACGGCGAGCAACCCACGTCCATGACGTTCGTGCTTGGCGGCCACCACCCGCTCTACGACGCCGTCACGGAGCCGCCCCCGTACCGGCTCGATCGCCAGGACCACTACGCTTTCTACGTGCGCGTCCCCGACCTGCCAGCGTTCCTGCGGACGGTAAGACCGGCGCTGGAGCGGCGGCTGGCGAACTCGGTGGCCGCTGGCTACACGGGCGAGCTGCGGATAAGCTTCCACGGGGACGGCCTCCGCCTGAAGCTGGATCGTGGCAGCCTGAGCGTTGTGGAGAGATGGGAGCCCGGCGCCGAGGCCGGCCACGCGGCCTTCCCGGACCTCACCTTCCTGCAGCTCCTCTTCGGGCACCGATCCCTCGAAGAGCTGGACCACGCCTTCGCGGACTGCTCGCCGGGCGAGGGCGACACCAGGGTCGTGCTGAAAGCGCTGTTCCCCAAGAGGCCCTCGGACCTTTGGCCGGTCTGCTGATCCTCCGCCGCCGGAGCGCCGCCCTATCGACAACCGTTCCCGATAACGACCATCCGAGGGCCCGTATACGTGTTACAAGCTGCCTGGAAGAGGGGTGTGCTGACAACGGCTCGCAGGAGGCCCGTTTGAGGCGTGATCCACGTCACGAAACCTGCGTAGAAAGAGCGGTTTGGCGGGTTTCAGGAGTCGTTCCTGGTTGTAATTGGTTTACGTTGTTGGGGTGGGGGCGCTGTGGTTAAATAGCGCTGTAGTAGCAAAGTTTTATGGGTGGATTGGCGGGTTCGATGCTAAAGATAGACAACTTGCACGTCGAGATCGAGGGCGGCGAGATCCTCAAGGGCCTCGAGCTCGAGGTCGGGAAGGGTGAGATCCACGCGATCATGGGCCCCAACGGCTCGGGCAAGAGCACCCTCTCGAACGTGCTGATGGGCCATCCCCGCTACGACGTCACGGACGGCACTATCGAGTTCGTGGGTGAGGACGTGATGGAGCTCGAGGCCGACGAGCGGGCCAGGCTCGGCATGTTCCTCGCATTCCAGTACCCGAGCGAGGTGCCCGGCGTGAGCGTCGCCAACTTCTTGAGGACGGCCGTCAACTCCGTGCGGGAGAAGGAGCTCCCTCCGATGGAGATGTACCGGCTCCTGCAAGACAAGATGAAGATCATGCAGATGGACCCCAAGTTCGCCGAGCGGTATCTGAACGAGGGATTCTCCGGTGGCGAGAAGAAGCGCAACGAGATCCTGCAGATGCTCATGCTGGAGCCCAAGCTCGCCATTATGGACGAGACCGATTCGGGCCTGGATATCGACGCGCTTCAGGTCGTCTCCAAGGGCGTCAATGAGTTGCGGGGGCCGGAGTTCAGCGCGGTCATCATCACGCACTACAACCGCATTTTGCGTTACATCGAGCCGGATCACGTCCACGTCATGCTCGACGGCAGGATCGTGACCAGCGGGGGCAAGGACCTCGCGCTGGAGCTCGAGGACAAGGGCTACGACTGGGTGCGCCAGGAGTTCGGCTCCGCGGCGCAGAGCTAGGGGAAGGGACCCGATATGCCACAGGACAAGAGCATTCAGGAGCTCGGGCTAGACGAGTACAAGTACGGCTTCCGGGATCCCGAGGAGTACTTCTTCAGGACCCCGCGGAAGGGCATCGACCCGGAGATCGTCGCCATGATCTCCAAGCACAAGGGCGAGCCCGAGTGGATGCTCGAGTACCGCCTGAAGGCGCTGGAGTCGTTCTTCGAGAAGTCCACCCCGCAGTGGGGCGGCGACCTCTCGGAGCTGGACTTCGAGGAGATCTACTACTACATCCGCCCGATGGAGAACCAGGGCCGCTCCTGGGATGACGTCCCCGACGACATCAAGAACACGTTCGAGAAGCTGGGAATCCCCCAGGCCGAGCGCGAGTCGCTCGCCGGCGTCGGTGCCCAGTACGAGTCCGAGGTCGTCTACCATTCCTTGAAGGAGGAGTGGGACAAGGCGGGCGTCGTCTTCATGGACATGGATTCGGGCCTGCGCGAGCACGAGGACCTCGTGCGCGAGTACTTCGGGACCATCATCCCCGCCGACGACAACAAGTTCTCGGCACTTAACTCGGCGGTCTGGTCGGGCGGCTCGTTCGTGTACGTCCCGCCGGGGGTCCACATCGACATCCCGCTGCAGGCGTACTTCCGCATCAACGCGGAGAACATGGGCCAGTTCGAGCGGACGCTCATCATCGCCGATGAGGGATCCTACGTGCACTACATCGAAGGCTGCACCGCCCCGACGTACACCACGAACTCGCTGCACTCCGCGGTCGTCGAGCTTATAGCGAAGCCGAACGCGCGCATCAGGTACTCGACCATCCAGAACTGGTCGCACAACACCTACAACCTGGTCACCAAGCGGGCGGTCGCCGAGGAGAACGCCACCGTCGAGTGGGTCGACGGCAACCTCGGCTCCAAGCTCACCATGAAGTACCCGGCCGTCTACCTGACCGGCGAGGGCGCGCGAGGCGAGATCCTCTCGGTCGCCTACGCCGGCGACGGCCAGCACCAGGACGCCGGCGGCAAGGTCGTCCACGCGGCACCCAACACGTCGTCGCTCATCACCTCCAAGTCCATCTCCAAGGGGACGGGCCGGAGCACCTACAGGGGATTGCTCAAGGTGCACGAGGGGGCCGTCGGCTCCAAGAGCCGGGTCGAGTGTGACGCGCTGCTTCTCGACGAGAATGCGCGGACGGACACTTATCCGTACATCGAGATCGAGGAGAAGAAGGTCAACACCGAGCACGAGGCCACGGTCTCGAAGGTCGGCGAGGACCAGCTCTTCTACCTCATGAGCCGCGGGCTCTCCGAGGAAGCGGCGATGGCGATGGTGGTCAACGGCTTTATCGAGCCTATAGCCAAGGAGTTGCCGCTCGAGTACGCGATCGAGCTGAACCGCCTGATCCAACTGGAGATGGAAGGCTCGGTCGGTTAAGCAACACCGTTTGTAGTCAGAGCAATATCCGGGGCGGCCTCCTCTGAGGGTCCGCCCCGTTTTTAGGAGACGGAAGAGGCAGGTCGTATGCAGAAGGAAGCGCCGGAAGTTCTGAGATCCAAGGGGATAACGGAGGAGACGGTCAAGGCCCTCTCCTCGTTCAAGGACGAGCCCGAGTGGCTCGCCGAGAAGCGCCTCTCGGCGTGGCGGGCCTTCGAAAACCTCCCGATGCCCACCCTCCGCGACGAGGCGTGGCGCTACACGGACATCTCCGACGTGCGCGTCGAGGACTTCCTCCCCTACGCCCCGAGCCCCGACGTCTCCAGCGAGGGCGACCTGCCGGGCGCCGTCCAGCGGCTCATAGAGGAGGGCGAGGAGAACTCCGCCCTCCTCGTCCAGCACAACTCCGAGACGGCGTACTCGCGCGTCGACGAGGAGGTGAGCGACAAAGGCGTCGTCTTCACGGACCTGCACACGGCGCTGCGGGAGCACGAGGAGATCGTCCGGGACAAGCTCTTCGGCCTCGTGCCCGAGGACTACGACAAGTTCGCGGCGCTGTGCGCGGCGGGCTTCGCAGGCGGCTCGTTCCTGTACGTGCCGCGGGGTGTCGACGTGGAGGTGCCGATCCAGAGCTATCGGTGGCTCGACGTGGTCGGCTCGATCATGCCGCGCACCCTCGTCGTGGTCGAGGACGGCGCGAGCGTCACGTACATCGACGAGTACGCGAGCGCGGACGCCGAGGACCCGGCGTTCTCGAACGGCGCGGTCGAGCTGTACGTCGGCGAGGGGGCGAACCTGCGCTACGTCTCGCTGCAGAACTGGGAGCGCAACGTGCTCCACTTCAACACCATCCGCAGCGCGGCCGGCAAGGACTCGACCATCAATAGCCTCGTCGTGGCGCTCGGCTCGCAGCTCAGCCGCACCAACGTCGAGGCGGGTTTGACGGCGCCCGGAAGCGACTCGGAGATGCTCGGCCTGTACTTCGCCGACCAGAACCAGGTCCTCGACCACCACACCTTGCAGGACCACATCTCGCCGAACGCCCACTCGGACCTGCTGTACAAGGGCGCCCTGCGCGACGAGTCCATCGCCGTTTTTTCCGGACTCATCCGGGTCGAGCCGGGGGCTCAGAAGACCGACGCCTACCAGACGAACAGGAACCTCATTTTGGGGACCGACGATGCGTTCGCGGTGTCGTTGCCGAACCTGGAGATCATGGCGGACGACGTGAAGTGCTCGCACGGTTCCACCACCGGCCAGGTTGATGACGTGGAGCTCTTCTACCTGATGAGCCGCGGCATCCCGCGGGCGGAGGCGGAGAAGCTCGTCGTGTTCGGGTTCTTCGGCGAGGTGACGAGCAAGATCCCGCTGAAAGGCCTCAAGGAGAAGCTGGATCGGGCGATAGAGGGCAAGATCGGGCTCGGCTTCGAGGAGCGGGTCGCTTAGCGATGGCGGACTTCCACAAGGTCGCCTCGACGGACGAGGTCGCCCCCGGAGAAGTGAAGCAGTACCGGGTGGAGGATCGTCCGGTGGCCCTGTGCAACGTGGACGGCGAGTTCCACGCCTTCGAGGACGTGTGCACCCACGCCTTCGCCTACCTCAGCGAGGGCGGGTTGGAGGGGGACAGGGTCAAGTGCCCCCTCCACGGTGCCCTCTTCGACGTCAAGACCGGCCAGCCCAAGAGCCTCCCCGCCGTCAAGCCCATTCCGCTACACGAGGTCAAGGTCGAGGGCGGCAACGTCTACGTAGCCATGAACCCGAAGCGGGTGAAGGTAGGCGGCCGTCGCCGAAGGGGTTAGTCGTGCTGCTCGAAGGGTCGTGCCACTGCGGGTCTGTCCGTTTCACGGTCGAGTCCGACACGTTCTACCCATACCAGGCTTGCTACTGCTCTATCTGCCGTAAGACGGCCGGGGGCGGGGGCTACGCCATAAACCTGGGCGCCGACGCAAACACGCTGGAGGTCGAGGGCGAAGAGAACCTCACCGTCTACCACGCGAAGCTCTACGACCGTGGAGGTCCCGACGAGGTCCCGGCCAGCGAGGCGGAGCGCAACTTCTGCAAGTTCTGCGGGAGCGCCCTCTGGCTGTTTTCCCCGAGCCACCCGGACCTGGTACACCCGCACGCCTCGGCCATCGACACGCCGCTCCCGAAGCCGCCCGAACACGTCCGCATCCTGTTGAATTCTGCCGCCTCGTGGGTCGAGGTCCCGTCCGGGGAGAACGAGAAGCTCTTTGCCGGGGGGCCGGAGGAGTCGTTGGAGGGATGGCACCGGCGCCACGGGCTGCCATAGCGGTCGGTTCGGGCTACCGCTCCGAGGCGCGGCGTTGGGCGTCGCGGACCGTCTCGTAGACCTTTCTGGCCTGCGGGATCCGTTCGAATTGGGGGGACAGGGGCCTAAGTGAGTTGTGGCCCCACCAGGAGTGCGGCTGCTCCTCGGGGGCGCCGAAGGTGATCGAACCGGTACCGTCCGGCTTTTCGTCGAGGCGGAGGTCGCTCACGGAGCGGAGGTCCACGGAACGGGTGTTTCTCCCGAACAGGCCCGTGGAGATGATGACCTGATCGTTTGTGACGCCGTAGAAGGTTCTCCGGCGCCGCGCCGCGTCGACAAGGTAGCGCCAGAAGACGCTGTACAAGACGATGATCGCCGCGACCACGCCGTACGGCGAGAAGAGCCAGCCCGCCACCGACCCGAAGGAGAGCGAACCAAGCTCGATGCCGAAGATGCCGCTCTGGAGCAGGCCGAACACGGCGAACGCGAAGACGCCCAGCGACACCGCGCCGCCCAAAACACCCTTCACGTCGGACGCCGTTAGCAGCCCGCCGCCCGGCCGTCCCGACCACAGGAGGGACTGGCCGGGGGGCAACTCGTCCCGGAGGGAGGCATCTGCGACGCTGTCGGGGGAAGGCAGCATTCTCTCTGCCAGCGATTATAGGCAGTCGCGGGGGGGGGGGCGGGGGGGGGGGGGGGGCGGGGCCGCGGCGGCGGCGGCGCCCCCCACCCCCCCGCCCGCGCGCCGC
>CAXUFZ010000065.1:0-3487 GCA_964250345.1 uncultured Rubrobacteraceae bacterium | reverse complement strand
CTCTCTGCCAGCGATTATCGGCTGTCGCGCCGCCGCTGGCGTGGGTCGGAAGCTCGCCTTCGCCCGCGACGGCCGACGAAACGAACCGCGCGACCGGTCGTATAAGGAAGTCGCGGCCGGACGATGCCAACATCCGTGGAGGATCGAATGAGCTTGAAGACGAGGTCCGTCGGCGGCGGGTGGAAGGTGCCGGTGGGGCTTCTGGGTGGGACGTTGCTGGCGATGTGGGTGCTGGAGCTTGTGGACCTCCTGCTCTTCGGGGGCGCGCTAGATCGGCACGGCATAGAGCCGCGGTCCGTGGAGGGGCTCGACGGGATCCTCCTGTCCCCGCTCCTGCACGGCGGCCTCGCCCACCTTGCGAACAACTCCGTGCCCTTCGTCGTCCTGGGGTTGCTCGTCTTTCTGGGCGGGCTGCGGAACTTCGTGGTCACGACGGTGCTGGTCGTCCTCATCAGCGGGCTCGGCGTCTGGCTAATCGGCGCGCCGAACACCGTGCACGTGGGGGCGAGCGGCCTGATCTTCGGCTACTTCGGGTACCTGCTCTTGCGCGGCTACTTCAGCCGGAGCGTCGGATCGATCCTGCTGGCCGCGGCGCTCGTCGTCCTCTACGGCGGCGCCCTGTGGGGCTTGTTGCCCCTCCAGACGGGCGTCTCCTGGACGGCGCACCTCTTCGGCTTCCTCGGCGGCGCGCTCTCCGCCTACCTGCTCCACCGCCGCGGACCACGCCCGATAGACCGCGCCATCAAAACCGGACCCGGAATGCCGAGCCGTTACGGGTAGGCGACATTGCCGCGCGGGCGGTTCGCGAACCGCCCCTACGCGGTTGGGTCGTGGGCGCTTTTCTCCTACTTTGCGGCCAACCCGGCTTCCAAGAACGCCGCGATCAGCGGGTGTGGACGGCCCGGGGACGAGCGGAGCTGCGGCACGAAGAGCGCGACGACGTAGAAGGGGTGTCCGGGCAACTCGAGTATCCGAACCTCGCCGTCCGGGTCCGTGCCGGAGACGCGCAGGCCGCCTCCTTCCAGCAGGCTTCGGCTCCCCGGCTCCAGCCCGTAGTTGCAGCGGTACTCTTCCTCGACCTCGGGAGCGCCGTAGATCTCGTAAGACCGGGAGCCCGGCTCGACATTCACGCGCATCTTCTGTCCGAACGGGGAGCAACTCAGGGCGGAGACGAAGGGGGCCAATGCGTCGGGATCGTACTCGGTGTGGCCTGCCTCGGCGAGGCCGAGGACGTTGCGGGCGTACTCGACGGCGGCGTGCTGGAAACCGCCGCAGGTGCCGACGAACGGAACGTTGTTCTCTCTGGCGAAGCGGATCGCCTCCAGCGCGCCGTCGAAGCTCCTGTACGGGCTGCCGGGGGAACAGAAGAGGGCGTCGAAGCCCCGCGTTGCCTCGAAGGCGCACCCTTCGAGAGCGTCGGTCGGTAGCCACTCGACGTCGACGGATACGCCGAGGACCCCGGCCGCGTGCGCGAGCGCTCGGTCGGTCGCCGCGTGGGTGGTGTTGTTCGGGTCGTGGTCGCCGATGATGCCGACGCGGGGGTTCTCCGTCATGCTGGCTCCTTCGGGTCCGAGCGCAAACGACGGTGGTTCAGTATGGCATAGGCCGGAGAGACCCGGAAGGCTCCTGATACAATCTGGTCAGGGTGATGCAGGAGCTTTACAAAGAGATCGTGCTGGACCACTTCCGCCGCCCGCGCAACCGGGGCGAGCTGCCGGGCGCGGACGTGCAAGAGCACCTGGACAACCCCCTCTGCGGCGACGAGGTGACGGTCTACGCTAACCTGGGCGACGGGTTGGAGGTGCGGTTCACGGGCCGCGGCTGCGCCATAAGCCAGGCGTCGGCCTCGATGCTCGCCGAGCGGCTGGACGGCAAGGGCCGCCGGGAGGCGGAGGCGGAGATAGAAGCCTTCCTCCTGATGATGCGCACGGAGGAGAACGCGGACCTCGGCGAGCTCGCGGCCTTGAAGGGCGTCGTCCAGACCCCGAACCGCGTCCGCTGCGCCACCCTGGTCTGGGACGCCCTCAAGCGCGGGCTGGACGCCGACCAGCCGCCCTCCCGTTAGGCCCCGGGCGTCGGGGTCAGTGGTCCTTCTCGTTGCCGTTCTCGGACTCCAGGGACTCGAGGACGTTGCGCAGGAGTCCCGGGGCGAGCTCGTCGCCGCCGGGGCTTATGACCCAGTTGAGGCCGCTCCCGCCGGGGATGTTCGGACACTTGACCCTGGCGCAGAGCACGTAGGTTTCCAGCTCCGCCTCTTCGGGGTAGAAGCTGCTCAGGTGGTTCGTCAGCGTTGAAACCGAGCTGTTGAGTATGGATAGGTCTATCGCCACGCGTTCCTCCGTCCGACTCTCTCGCAGTAACCTCCCTGCAACATGCTACCCGCCAGCGCCGCTTCTCACTCGGCCCGCGTTTGTCCGACGTGGCCCCGGGTAAACCCCGCAAAGACGTTCCACGAACACCCAAAGGAGACGGCGATGAGCCCGGTAGCCATAGTGACGGCGTCCGACTCGGGGATAGGAAAGGAATGCGCGAAGGAGCTCGCGGAGAACGGCTTCGACGTCGGCATCACCTACCGCTCGGACGAGGCGGGGGCCAACGACACGCTCGCGGCCGTCGAAGCGGCAGGACGCAGGGGCGAGGTTCGGCACCTCGACCTGACGGAACTGCCCGATGCCGCGGACGTCATCGACGACCTGGCCGACGCTTTGGGCGGGGTGGACGTGCTCGTCAACAACGCCGGCACCGGCGACCCGACGGGCGACTTCCTGAAGCTCCCCTACGAGGAGTGGCGGATGGTCATAGACACGAACCTTTCGGGGGCTTTCCTGTGCGCCCAGCGGGCGGCGCGGCGGATGGTCGAGGCGGGGAACGGCGGCAGGATCGTCAACATCACCTCCGTCCACGAGCACGTCCCCCGGTCGGGCGCCTCGGCCTACTGCGCCTCCAAGGGCGGCCTCGGACTGCTGACCAAGGTCATGGCGATAGAGCTCGCCGAGCACGGCATCACGGTCAACGCGGTTGGCCCCGGCGAGATAGCGACCCCCATGAACGACGCAGAAGACGTCGACCCGGAGACCATCGACCGGCCGAACATCCCGCTCGGCCGGCCGGGGCACGCGCGCGAGATCTCGCACTGGGTGGCCTTCCTCGCCTCCGGCAAAAGCTCCTACGCCACCGGCGCCTCCTACATCGTCGACGGCGGCCTGACCCTGATGAGCGCCGAGCTCGGCTCGGGGTAGGCGCGAGACGGACCCCTCGCGTTTACGCGGATTCGGACGCATGGTATGTTGCCGTCCGGGAAAGCGTAGAAAAGGGGTTCAACGTGGATCGTGGCGACCGCATGAGGGAGCTCGTCGAAGACTTCCGTAATGGCTACCTGACGCGTCGGGGTTTCCTGATCAAGGCGGGGGCGCTGGGACTCACGGCCGCCGCGGCTGCCGGTCTGCTGGCCGCGCCGCGGGACCGGGGCGTCGCCAAGGCGCAGGAG
>CAXUFZ010000064.1:0-14456 GCA_964250345.1 uncultured Rubrobacteraceae bacterium | reverse complement strand
GGCGGCCGCCGCGGTGGACTCGACCTCCTCGACGCCCGCGCCCGGCAGCTCCCGCCGCAGCCACGAGGACGCCTGGGCCAGGGCCATCGGGTGCGAGAGGACGAGCCGGATACGTTCCTTGGAAGCTTCCTGGGCCAGCAGGTTCTGGGAGACGGGCAGGTAGATCTCGCCGCACACCTTGAGCGGGCTGTTCATCAGCTCGTCCAGGGTATGGGTTACCGCGCCCTCCATCGAGTTCTCTACCGGGACGACGCCGTGCTCGACCTCGCCGCGCTCCACGCGGGCGAAGACGTCGGCCACGGTCACCTGCGGCTGGAGCTCGATGCTGGTGCCGAAAGACCTCAGGGCCGCTTCGTGCGTGAAGGTCGCTTCGGGGCCCAGGTAGGCGACCTTCAGGCGCGTTTCCAAGGAGACGGAGGTCGAGATGATCTCGCGGAAGACCGCCTCCAGGCCGTCCTTTGGGAAGCTGCCGTCGCCGACCTCGGCCGCCCGGTCGAGGACCATCCGTTCCCTGGCGGGCGCGTAGACAGGCAGGCCTCGTTGCTGCTTGTAGGCGCCCATCCGGCGCGCGAGCGTCGCCCGCCGGTCGAGCAGGCGCACGATCTCCTCGTCCACCGCGTCTATGCCGGTCCGGATCTCGCGCATCTCCGCGGCATCGCGCGCGTTGCTCTCTTCGCGGTCGTCATTCAATCGTTGGGGTAAAGACACGACGTCTCAGATCTCCTGTTGCGAGTGGGTGTTTGGCCGAACGCGGGTCTGGAGGGACGGAGCCGCGCCTCAGAGGCCGGCGCGCCCCTCCCCGGTAAATCGCCGCGCTAGCGTAACGAAGTCGCGCATAACGCATCCAAAGTACCAGAGTTACGCCGCGCTTTCAAAACCCCCGAAGCCGAAGAGCAAGAGCACCACGACCACGGCGGCCAGCGCGAAGCGGTAGTAAGAGAAGATTCGTAGCGAGTGCCCGACCAGGTAGTTGAGCAGAAAACGTATTGCCAGGTATCCGACGACGCCCGACGTGACGCTGCCGACGACGAACAGCAGGGCGTCGCCCGTGCTGATCCCCGACCCGAACGCCTCGAACAGGCTCAAGAGCGCCGCCGCGGCCGTGATGGGCACGCTCATCAAGAAAGAGAACCGGGCGGCTTCGTCACGCCGGAGGCCGAGGAACAGGCCGACGGTGATCGTACCCCCCGAGCGGGAGACGCCCGGAAAGAGCGCGACCGTCTGAGCTAGCCCGATCCCCAACGCCTCCTTGAACCCGAGTTTGTCCGAGGTGCGGTTCTGCCTTCCGACGGTCTCCCCCACGATGAACAGAGCCCCCACCAGCACCAGGTTGAACGCGACCAGCCACGGGGAGCGGACGTTGTCGTTGTTCTCGAAAAAGTTCTGGAACAACAGGCCGACCACGCCGGCAGGGATGGTAGCGACCAGGATCAGGTAAGCCATCCGCTGGTCCCGCTCCTCGAAGTTCGGTCCACGCAGCGAACGGAAGAAGGCGCCCAGCATCCGCAGCAGATCCCGCCAGAAAAAGACGATGACCGCCAGCACCGTACCTGTGTGTATCGCGGCGTCGAAGGTGAGACCGAAGCGCTCCTGGTCCATTCCCAAGAAGTACTGGCCGAGCAGCAGGTGCCCGGAGCTCGACACGGGCAAGAACTCGGTGAGCCCCTGCACGACGCCCAGAAAAATCGCCTCGATAAGCTCCAGCACGCGCGGCCTTCCGATCTCGCTCCAGCGGCACGGGTACTTTTAGCAGACACGCTTGCGCGTGTCAGCACGTTCCAGCCTTCGGCCTACACTCTCAGCGCGGCCCTCTCGGACCTTTCAGCACGCTGCGGCCTCCGGCCTCCGCTTTCAGCTAACCTCCGACGGGCGGCGCAACGGTAACGCCGGGGCGTTGAGGCGCCGGTAATCTGCGAGGAGGAATGTTTGCGTCCCGGGTGTTGGTAGTAACAAGGGTTTGCTGAAAGCCGCCATCAGGCTGTGTGCTGAAAGCCAGGGCCGCCAGGCCCTGTGCGTTGCTGAGAGCGGAGCCCGTAAGACGCAGCGTGCGCGAAGCCGCCTTACGGGCGGCTGAGCTTCGCGAGGGCGCGCCAGTCTTTGAGCGTGATGCGCCCGGCGTCCACCTCGATCAGGTCGCGGTTGCGCATCTCGTTGAGGACCTTGGTGACGGATTCGCGGGTGGAGGCGACCATCGCCGCGAGGTCCTGATGGGTGAGGCGCAGGTCTATCGTCACGACGCCGTCGCGGCGGTCGCCGAACTTCTGGGCGAGAATCGGGAGCAGGTTCGCGAGGCGGACCTCCGTCTCGCGGGGGAGCAGGCACTTGACGAGCTCCTCGTACTGCACGAGGCGGAGCTCCAGGAGGGTCATGATCTGGAACGCCACCCGCGGCTCCTGGCGGACGGCCCGCTCGACGAAGACCTTGGGGACCTTGGTGACCCGGCAATCGGTGACGGCCTCTGCGTAGGCCCGCTGCCTGGCCTCGCCGGCGAAGGCCAGGTGGCCGAAGATGTCCCAGGGACGGAGCAGGCGCAGCGTGGCCTCCTTGCTCCCCGAGTAGGGGCGGAACAGCTTCATAACGCCGGAGACGAGCACGTAGAGCGCGTCGCCGTACTCGCCCTCGCGGTAGACGGCGTCGCCGGGGCCGTAGGTCCGGTCGGCGGTGGCTATCCCCATCTCGTTCAAGAGTTGCAGCAGCGCGCGGCACTCCTGCTCCTGCAGCTTCGTGTACTCCGGCAGGGAAGGATCCCCGTCCATCTATGTCCCCCAACCCGTGGCCGACTCGTTGCCCCCGCTCCGCACGCCACCAGTGTACATTACCCGCAAAACGGGGAATATCTGTGAACCGGGATGGAATGGCCCGGTTCGGTTAGAATGGGCCAAGGAAACGACTTTGGAGAGGAGACGGGTTGCGCGAGCGACTGACGTTCGGGATCTTGATTGTGCTTTTGATCTTCCTCTTCGCCTTCGTGTTCGCCGTTCTGGGCAAGGGCGAGTACGAGCCGGCCACCGGGCCCGACGCGACCCCCGCCGTCGCGCTCTCGGTCCGGGCTTGATCTAACCGCCAGCTCCCCGCTGCACGGCGACTTCGTAAGACGACATCTTCGGGTGCCCCGTGAGCAACCCCTCGGTCCCGCCCCGCGCGTGGGCCTTGCGAAACTCCTCGCTCGCCACCCACGCGTCGAACGCCTCGCGGTCGCGCCAGCGCGTCACGACGAGCACCTCGTCCTCCGAGGCGGATTTGAGGACCTCCATCGAGACGAAGCCGGGGAAGTCCTGGACGTGCCCCCGGCTCCCGGCGAACCGCTCCACGACCTGATCCGCCGCGCCCTCGCGCACCGGAAGGCTGTTCATTATCGCGATCATGGCCCCTACCGCGCGACCACGATGCCGCTGCCGCCGACCCGCTTGGCCATCGTGAGGGCCTTGAGGGTCTCGGCCATCAGCTCCCCGGCGTCGGAGCCGTTGGCCGGGTACTCGGCCACCCCGACCCCGACCTCGAAGCCTTCGGGGTCGCGCGCCAATCGTTCGAGTACCGTCTCGGCTATCCGGTAGGCGCCTTCGCCGTTCTGGCCCGGCAGCAGGGCGCAGATCTCGTCGTCCCCGAAGCGCGCGCGGACGGCGTCCTCCGGCGCGGCCTCGCCCAGGGTCTCCGACAGCCGGCGCAGGACGTCCCTTGCGCGGTCCACGTTGCCCTCGGCCACGGTGCCGGTGAAGTCCGCGACGTCGAAGACGGCGACGGAGAACAGGTCGTGGTCCTTTATGGCTTCGGGCAATAGGAGCCGGTTGAACCGTTCCCTGTCGGGCAGGCCCGTGACGATGTCGGTGGCCTCCGCGCGGCCCAGGGCCTGCTCCATGTCCCGACGCGTGGTGGCGTCGAAGGCTTCGAGGCCCGTCTCCGTCACCCAGTCCCAGGCCTGCATCAGCTTGACGAAGAAGCCGGCCACCTCGCCGCCGGGCGCCTCCGAGAGGTCCACCCCCTCCTCGACGGAGCGCCACACGGACCGCCGCAGCACCGAAAAGTCTTCTATGACCCCGACCGCGTCGCGGCCGAGGGCGTGCTGATCCTCCGCAATGCTGCCCACGAGCGCCCGAATGCCGCCGCCCCGGTTGAACGAGTCCACGCCCTCCGGGCTATCCAGAAAGTCGGCGAAGACGGAGATCAACTCGCCCATTTTCTCCGACATCCGCCCGAAGGTCTCTTCTTCGCCGAACCCGGCGCGGCTGCCGCGCCATCCGGCCAGTATCCCGTCGGCGTCCCCGCGAATGCGGGCGGTGATCATCGGTTGAGTCTCCATGCCGATCAGTATACCCACGCCGACGGACCCGCGTGGCGCGAAGGAAACTTTTTCCGGCCGGCTTGCGTATACATCTCGCCAGGAAAAAGAGCGGAACCGTTCACACCGGAGGGGTTTGGAAACACACGTTACCCGGTAAATTGAGAGTAATTTTTGAAATTGATTTCGAACGCGGCGTTTGGCGAGGAGGGCGAGATGGCGACACGGGTCAACAAGCGTACCGAGGGGCAGAGACCGGAGCGCGAGCTGGAGACGCCGGAGTTGCTCGCGAAATACCTGGCGCACATCGGGCAGGGGAACCTGCTGTCGCACAAAGAGGAGATCGACCTCTCCAAAAGGGCCAAGGCCGGCGACGACCGTGCCCGGCAGCGGCTCATCGAGAAGAACCTCAGGCTCGTTGTCTCCGTGGCGAAGAAGTACCGGGGTTACGGGCTGCCCTTCGAGGATCTGATCCAGGAGGGCAACATCGGCCTGATGAAGGCCGTCGAGAAGTTCGACCCCGACAGGGGGTTCAGGTTCTCGACGTACGCGACGTGGTGGATCCGTCAGGCCGTCCAGAGGGCCGTCGCGGACAAGGGCCGCACCATCCGGGTCCCCGTGCACATGACCGAGAAGATCCGGAAGGTCAGCCGCGCGATCGCCGAGCTCTCCCTCGACCTCGAACGCGACCCTTTGGAGGAAGAGGTCGCCCGCAAGCTCGAATGGGACATCGACGAGGTGCGCCTGACGATGCGTGCGATGCCGGACGCCACCAGCCTGAACCAGCCGGTCTCCAGCGAGGACACGGCCTCCCAACTCGGCGACTTCATCGAGGACGAGAAAGTCTCCGACACCCCCGAAACCGTGATGCGGGAGATGGAGACCTCTCACCTCCAGGAGGCCATAGACCGACTCCACGACAGGGCCCGCTACGTGCTCGTCCGCCGCTACGGCCTGGACGACCGAGACCCGGCCACCCTGGCGGAACTCGGCGAGGAGCTGGACATCTCGCGCGAACGCGTCCGCCAGCTTCAGCGCGAGGCCGAGCGCATCCTCAAAGCCGGCGAATACGGCCGTATCCTCCGCGACGCCGTAGCGTAACCGACCGAAGTTTTAAAAGCCGGGCTCCCCACGGGGCCCGGCTTTCTCGTGCCTCGACACGCCGGCTCTGCTAGCCTTCGCCCGCGTGGGCGTCAAACGTCACAAGGTCCTCCCGGTATCGGTCGCCGGCTTCGCGGTCCTCTCCGCGGCGGCCGGAAGCGGCGTCTTGCAGCCCGCCGACGAGATCCTGATCCGGACTGCCCAGGCCAACCCGTCCCGCGCCGCGGACGCCGTCGGCGGCGCGCTGTCGGAGTTGGGCCGGGCGCAGGTCGCGGTCGTGGCCCTGGCCACGCTGGCCGCCCGGCTTCACTTGCGCGGACGGGGTCGGTTGGGTCGCCGGTTGCTCACCTCCCTCTTCGTGGCGACGCTGGTGGAGCTCGCGCTGAAGTCCGCACTGCCGCAGGCGCCGCTGCCCGACGAGGTCGTGCGCGTGCCCGACCCCGCGCTCCTGGACCTCGGCACGCCCTACCCGTACCCCAGCGGGCACATGCTCCGGGCCGTCATCCTGCTGGGTTCCGTCTACGCGCTGTGGCCGAACAGGACGGTGCGCGCGGTTCTCGTATCCGTGCTGGCGGGCTTCGCCGGGGCCCGCGTCTACCTCGGGACGCACTGGCCGTCGGACGTGCTAGGCGGCGCGCTCCTCGGCACGGTCGCGCTCGCCTGGGCGTTCGGGGGCGAGCAGGGTTCGGGGTTTTAGGGATAGGAGTCTCTTTGCGCGTTGCCGTCGTTGGAACCGGGACCATCATACCCAACCTGGAGCGGCGGCAGAGCTGCGTCGTGGTCGAGGCGGGCGGGGAGACGCTCGTCTTCGACCTTGGGGCCGGGGCCGTGCGCGGCATGACCCGGGCCGGGCTGACTCCGTTCGCCATCGACCGGGTCTTCGTCACCCACTTCCACCCGGACCACACCGTCGACCTGGTCCAGCTACTGTTCACCATCAACTACGGCTCCCTGGAGGAGCGCACGAGGCCCCTCGACCTGATCGGACCGGAGCCCTTCCGGGAGTTCTGGAACTCCGTGATGTCGGCCTGGGGGGAGTGGATGTCGGGCGGTTACCCCATGCGCGTCACCGAGCTACCGCGCGAGGATGCCGCCCCCCTCGACCTGCCCGGCGGCCGGCTCACGTGGGCGCCGGCGGAGCACCGGCCCGAGAGCGTCGCCTACCGGCTCGACGCGGAGGACCGGGCATTCGTGTACACGGGCGACACGGGGTACAGCGAGTCGGTGGTCGGGCTGGCCCGCGGCGCTCACACGCTCCTGATCGAGTGCAACAGCCCCGAGGACAACCCCATCCCCGGACACCTGACGCCGTCGGGCGCCGCCCGGATGGCGCGCGAGGCCGGGGTCGAGCGGGTCGTGCTCACCCACCTCACGCCCGCGGTGGACACGCCCTCCCTCGCCTCTCAGGTCCGTCGCGGCTTCGGCGGCGAGGTGGTGGTCGCCCGGGACGGCCTGCGGCTGGCCGTGTAGGGTCGGCCCCTAGTACTTGCGGTTCAGGCCGATGGCGTCGCCCTTGCCGAGGGTGCGTTTGAACTTTTTGCACGGGCCGCCCGTCTCGGAGTTCATCGTCAGGGAGGGGTGGCGGGAGGGCGAGGCTTCGCCAAGCCCGAAATGGTGGCCGCGTTCGTGGGTGATCGTGGACTGGACGTCGTAGCGGTTGCGGCACGAGCCGGTGACGCTCGTCGTCCAGCGGGCGTCCTCCTTGTTCAAGCGGATGTCCGCGGAGGACACCCTGTTCGGGCCGTTCTGGATCCAGGAGAAGACGCAGGCCCGGCCGGTGTAGGAGCCGGGCAGGTCGCCGAAGCCGACGACGCTCTTCCCGTCGCTGGCGTTGCAAGTTCCGCTCGTATTCATGTCCACCGAGCGCGACGTGTTGCCCTGATACCTCAACTGGCCCTTCACCCGATCGCGTACGCCGCAAGGATCGTCGACCACCTGTATGTTCCCCCCGCCCTTCCGTATGGCGGTCACCACGCGGGACCGATCCATGTACGACGGGATGCTGCCGCGGTTGATGTACCAACGGTTGTAGTTGTAGAGCTTGAGATCCCAGTTATCGTAGTACCGATCCCCGCAACCGCCAGACGAGCGGCGGGCCAGGATGAGGGGCGCGTTCTCCTCCGTCTCGTCTCCGGCTCCCTCGACGAGCAGGCCGTCGCCGACGGGGTTGCTTACGATCAGGTGCTGACCGCCTTCAGACGAGGTCCCTTCGGCCACTACCATCTCGCCCGGCCGGGGCACGACGGCGCCGACGCCGGCGTCCCGGATCACGCGCCCCTCCACCGGACAACGGTCCTGGTCCACCACCCCGGGCAACGCGGACGCCTTGATCTCGCCCTTGCCCGGCTTGCAGGCCTCGTACACCTTCGGGGCCGCCTGCGCCAGCAGAGATCCGCCAAGCATTGCTACCGCCACGCAAGCCATTACCAGGGCCGCGGCTATCGCGCTCAACCTCTTCATCTTCCCCCTCGTAACGTCCGGCCATACGCAACATGTTGTATCGGCCTTTTCGTATCACCACACTCTAGAACGAAACGGTCCCGTGGCGCAATACCGAATTGTGTGTATGGGGAAATGAGCGGGTTGTTTCGGGGCTAGGCGGAGCAAGCGGCGCAGCGGCCGTGCAGGGTGATCTCGTGCCAATCCGTGACGAATCCCGTCTCACGTTCGACCTGCAAGGCCAGGTATTCCATGAGCTCCTCGTTGAACTCGATGACCCTTCCGCACTCGTCGCAGCGCGCGTGGTGGTGCATCCGCTCGGTGGAGAGCTCGTAGCGCGAGTACCCCTCGCCGAAATCCTCCTTGCGGACTATGCCGAGCTCCGTCAGAAGGTCCAGCGTCCGGTACACCGTGGAGAGGCCGAGGTCGGGGTGATCCCCCTTCACCCGGTCGTAGAGCTCCTCGGCGGAGAGGTGCCTCTCCCCTTCGAGCTCCCCAACGATGATCCGCCGCTGGCTGGTGAGCCGGTAGCCCCGGTCCTTGAGTATGCGCTCGAAGTCAAGCATCACCCGTAGTCTATCCCCGGCGAAAGACGAGATCAAGAATTGATCTTACCCGGAGTTTAGGGCAGAGTAGAGGGGGCATAGATCCGGGATCGAGCCGCCGAAGCCGCGAGAGGAGAGGCCGTTGTCGCAGGGACGGGTTACGTGGGCGAAGAATGCCCTGTTGTTCTTGCTGGTGTTCGCCCTCGTCGCGTGCGGCGGCGACTCAGGCTCGCAGGGACGCTCCGGCGACGGGGGGTCTTCCAACGGGCAGTCCCCGGAAGGCGGCCCCAGCCGGGCGGAGGAGACCGTCAGGAAGAGCGCGGCGCCCGCGGAGACCACCATGGCCGCGGCGGAGACCACCGGAGCGATGCCGGAAAGCACGGGCGCGCAGATGTCCGGCTCGGGAGAGAGCGACTCCCAGGGTGGCGGTCCGGTGGTGTCGGACACGTTGACGGCCGGGGCCACCGACGCGACGGGTGGTCCGTTGGCGCGGGGGCGGATGGTCAGCTACTACGGGCATCCGCTCTCCGGGGCGATGGGCGAGCTGGGGCAGCTCGAGCCCCCGGCGATGGTGCGAAAGCTCAAGGCGCAGGCCGAAGAGTACACGAAGATAGACCCCGACCGGCCGGCGATCCCGACCATCGAGCTCATCGCCTCCGTTGCGCAGCCCATTCCGGGACCGGACGGCCTCTACCTGACCCCGACAGACAACTTTTGGATAGACAAGTACGCCAAGCTGGCCGAGGAGAACGACTGCTTACTGCTTCTGGACGTGCAGATCGGCTACAGCACCATCGCCGACGAGGTGGAGAGGCTCATACCTTACCTGGAGCGGGAGAACGTCCACCTCGCCATCGACACGGAGTACGATATGATCCCGCCGGACATCCCCGCCGAGCAGATCGGCACGAGCCGCGCCGGGGAGATTATGCAGGCGGCGCGCACGCTCTCCAAACTGGTCGAGGAGAAGAACCTGCCCCCAAAGGTGCTCGTCATCCACCAGTTCCAGGACGGCATGATCCAGAACAAACGGATAATGAAGCCCGTCCCCAACGTGGAGATGGTGCTGCACGCCGACGGCTTCGGCACTCCACAGCAGAAGTTCGTCAAGTACGACGCCCTGGTGCGCGACGAGCCCATCCAGTACGGCGGCTTCAAACTATTCTACGACCAGGACACGCCGCTCCTCTCGCCGCAACAGGTCCTCGACCGCCTGGAGCCGAACCCCGCCGTAATAAGCTACCAATGAGGTCGCTTCGCTCCCGGGGAGTAGGGAATGGAGAGTAGAGAGTAGTAAAACCCTTTGTCACGAATTGCGGTCGAGGTTGGGGTGCTTTTCGCAAGAAACGGAGCTTTGCACGGGAACGGCGGTCGGGCGTCGGGCGAGGGAAGGCGGGAACATTCCTACTCTCTACTCGCTACTCTCCACTCTCCGAGGTTCCGTTCGGAATGTAGCTTTGCGGCCGCCGGGCCACCAGTTCCAGTCGCCCAGGATGCGCATGGTGGCGGGAACCAGGAGGACGCGGATGATGGTGGCGTCCACGAAGACGGCGACGGCCAGGCCGAGGCCGACGGCCTTGGTGAGGATGATGCCGGTGAAGGCGAAGGCGCCGGTCACGACGATTATTATCGCCGCGGCGGAGGTGATGATGCCGGCGGTGGCGACGAGGCCCTTGGAGACGCTGGCGGTGTTCGAGTCGCCGTTCTCGTAGGCCTCGCGGACGCGGGAGAGCAGGAAGACCTCGTAGTCCATCGAGACGCCAAAGATCGTGCAGAACATCAGGATGGGGAGCGTGGCGTCGACGAAGCCTAGAGGTGTGAAGTTGAGGAGACCCGAGAGGTTGCCGTCCTGGAAGACGAAGACCACCGCGCCGAAGCTGGCCGTCAGGCTCAGGATGTTGACGATCACGGCTTTGAGGGGCAGGAGCACCGAGCGGAAGGTTATCAGCAGGATCAGGTACGTCACCCCGATGACGAACGCCGCCGCCACGGGCGCCTTGCTGTAGAGGCTGGAGATGAAGTCCATCTGGCCCGCCGAGAGCCCGCCCACGAGAAAGCTCGCCCCCTCCGGCGCCCCGACCGCCCGCACGGCGTTCACCGCGCCGTAGGCCTCCTGGGTGTAAGGGTTCGCGTCGGTGACGGTTCGGACGAGGGTCTTCTCCCCCGCCACGTATGAGTCGAGGGCGTTCTGCAACTCTTCCGACTCGCGGGCCTCCGGGAGGTTCAAGAAGTTCGCGACGCCCTGCGGTGTCACCTCGCCGTTCGCGGAGAGGCCGGCCGACAAGCCGGGGACGCGGCGGTCCACCTCGGCGGAGACGCCCCGCTCGACCTCGGCCCGGATGCGCCCTTCGGCGTTTCGGACCTCCTCGGCGACGCGGGGCTCGACCTCGGCGCGGACCTGCTCCTCGGTTCCGGGCGGGACGGCGCCGTAGGTCGCCCGCACCTCGTCCAGTTGCTGCCGGACGGCCTCGTCGGTTCTCTGCCGGATCTGGGTTTGGATCTGCTGCTCGACCAGGCCGTCGACGCGTCCGGCGGCGTCCCGCTCCGCCCGGTCGCGGGCCTCCGAGACGCGGGTCGCGTAGTCCCTGGCCGCCGTGGCGCCGACCGTGTAGAGGCTCTCCACGCGGGCGACGCCCTCGGCGGCCTTGATGTCTTCGCCCAGCGCCTTCGTGTCCGCGAGGCCCTCGGCGCTCGAAGGGTCCTTGCCGAGGGTGGCGACGACCTCCATCGGGTTCAGGGCGGCGTACTCGAAGTTCTCTTTCAGGATGTCGTCGCCGGCGCGGGACTCGTACTCTTCGGGCAGGACGGTGGCCTCCGGGATGCCGACCCTCATGTGGCCGACCGGGAAGAGGAGGACCGACAGGATGCCGGCGGTTAGCAGGATCACGATCACGGGGTGGCGCATCACGATCTCGGCGCTCCGGCTCCAGAAACCCAGGCCCGGACCGCCGCTGCGGCGCCGGATGCGCAGCAGGTTGACCCGTGGGCCCAGCACGCCGAGCAGGGCGGGCAGGAACGTCAGCGCCGCCAGCACCGAGACGAAGACCACGACCACGCCGGATACCCCGATGGAGCGCATGAACATGAACGGAAAAAAGAGGAGGCCCGACAGGCCGACCAGCACCGCCGTCCCGGAGAAGAAGATCGACCGCCCCGCCGTCGCCACCGTGCGCGGCACGGCCTCCGCCGGCGGGAAACTCTCCAGCTCTTCCCTGAAACGGCTGACGGCGAAGAGCGCGTAGTCGATCCCGAGGCCCAGGCCCAGCATCGTCGAGAGCGTCAGCACGAAGACGGACATGTCGTAAGCGCCCGCGAGGAAGTACAGGACGGCGAGCGAGGTCAGGACGCTCGCCCCGCCGATGACGACCGGCACGCCGGCCGCCACGAGGGTGCCGAAGGCGAAGACGAGGATAACCACGGCGAACGGGAACGCGTACTTCTCGGCCTGCCGGACGTCGTCGTTGCTGGCGGCCTCGAGATCCTGATACACCGCGGGCGCGCCCGTGACGTAGGTCGTGAGATCGTCCGAGCGGACCTTTCCCCTGACCTCCTCGACGACGTTGCGGGTCTGGTCTATGGAGACGTTGAAGGCGACGATGGCGTAAGACTTCTCCCCGTCGCGGGAGATGAAGCGGTCGTTCTCCGAACCGGCGTAGGAGGCCACGTAGCTGACCTCGTCCATCTTTCGGACGTCCGCGAGCGCGCGCTCCTGCTCGTCCTGGAACGTCTCGCCGCGGGCGTCGAGGCCTTCGCCGGTGAAGACCACCGTGAGGGCGGCCGGGGAGACGCCGAACTCGTCGGACATGATGTTCTGGACGCGCTCGGCCTCGGAGTTCGAGCCCTCGAAGCCGCCGCCCTTGAGGCGGTCCGAGAGCCGCGGGGCGAAGACGGCGCTCAAGACCAGCACGGCGGCCCAGGCCACGAGCACCGCCCACCGGAAACGGTACGCGAAGACGCCGAGCGCGTGGAAACCTATCATCGTTGCGAGGGGGATCTCTCGTTGAACCGCTGCATCGGCGGTATGTTACCCGACGACCGCCGCATCGAGCGTGTTCGGTTACACCAAGAGGCCCGCCCCGGGATCGCGGTCTAGGTCGTCTTGCGGGGCAGGGTCAGGGAGAGCAAGAGTCCGATCACGGGCAGCGCGGCGATGGCGAGCATGGTGGTCTGGAGTCCCCCGCTGTCGGCGAGCAGCCCGAGCACGGGGGCGCCGATGCCGCCCAGGCCGATGGAGAGGCCCATCGTGACGCCGGCGGCAAGGCCTATGCGTCCCGGCAGGTACTCCTGTCCCATGACGACCGTCACCCCGAACGTCCCGACCGTCGCGGCGCCCACGAGTGCCAGCAACGCCATCCCGGCGTACGGACCGGCCAGGGTGAAGCCGAAGATCAGGGGCGGCAGGATCAGCATGGAGGCCACGATCACCGTCCGGCGCCCGAACCTGTCCGCCAGCGGCCCGATCAGCAACGTCCCAACCGCCCCGGCAAAAAGCATGACCGCCAGCGCCGCATTACCGAGCGCCGGCGACGTCCCAAGAACGCGCTCGTAGTACGACGCCACGAAGGCCACGAGCCCGAAGTACACGAACGAGCGCACCGCCACGACGGCGACCATGAGGACGAAGGGCGTCCACCGCTCCCGCTCGGTAGGACTTTCTTTTCCGTCCTCCTCCCCCTCTTCTTGCGGTACGAGCCGGAGCATCCGCGGTCCCTCGAAGAACATCACGGCGGCCATGAGCGCGGCCGGGACGACGAGCAGCAGCGTGCCGGGGAGGCCGAAGAGCAGGACTAGCGGGGTCGCCACTACCGGTCCGAGCGCGAAGCCGAGGTTGCCCCCGACGGAGAAGAAGCTCATACCCCTCGCCCGTCGGGCGCCAGAGACGTAGTTGGCGAAGCGGGCGGCCTCCGGGTGGAAGGCGGCCACGCCCACGCCGCTGAACACGACGGCGGCGAAGATGGCCGCGTAGCCCGGCGCCACCCCGACGAGCGCCATGCCGAGGCCCGCACACAGCACACCGAGCGGCATGAGCGCCGGCAGCGGACTGCGATCAGAGAAGATGCCGAACAGGGGTTGGACGAGCGAGGAGCTTACGGTCGCGGCGAGGACTAGGGCGCCGGCGGCGGTCAAAGAGAGGCCGCGCTCGGAGATCAGGAACGGCAGGAGCGCCGCCACCGCGCCCTGGTTGAGGTCGGTGAAGAGGTGCCCGGCCGACAGGACGGACATCGCCCGCCGGTCCACGCCCTTCCCCGATACCGCCTCCAACGCTGTTCCCCTCTAAAGGTAGTCGACGCGGGTGATGCTATCAGCCCTCGCGGATCTCGTACGGCGACATCGCCCACACCCCGCCAGCACCGAGCTCGGCGACGGCCTTCCGCGTCTCCGCGCGCGCCTCCCGAACGGCGGAGGCCGGGTCTCCCGGACCGGGCCGCCCCCCGCGCGGCGCCGGGATCTTCACCAACGCGTCCGGCCCCGCCCGGTCGATGCCGCCGAGCTCGCGGGCCTTCGCGAAGGCCTCCCTGAAACCGCCCAACTCGTCCACCAGGTCGCGCTCCAGCGCCTCGGCGCCGCTCCATACCTGACCGCCGCCAACGTCTTCCACCTCGGGTACGGTAAGGCTCCGGCCGCGCGAGACCCGGTCTTTGAACTCGTCGTAGACGTGCCCGATGCTGCGCTCCAGTACCTTGAGCTCGTCCGCCGTGGGTTGCTTCGTGACGTCCGGCAGGCCCGCCCGTTCACCCCGGCGCAGCGAGGCGGGGTTCACCCCGAGCTTGCCGAAGAGGCCCTCGGCGACGGGACGGATGGAGAGCACGCCGATGGAGCCGGTGACCGTCGAGCTTCGGGCGACCACGTGGGCGGCTGACGTTGCGACGTAGTAGCCGCCGGAGGCCGCGACGTTGCCCATCAGGACGACGACGGGTTTCTTGCCGTTGATGCGCTGGACTTCGCGCCAGATCTGGTCCGAAGCCAACGCGTCGCCCCCGGGCGAGTCGACGTGCAGCAGCACGGCCCCGACCCGCCGGCTCTTCTCCGCCACCCGAAGCGCCGCGACCACGGCGTCGTTCCCTGCCTGCTCGCCCCCCAGCAGGGGCAACGGG
>CAXUFZ010000063.1:0-14520 GCA_964250345.1 uncultured Rubrobacteraceae bacterium | reverse complement strand
GAATGACCTCAGCCAACCCCTCCTCCTCTCTGCGCGAGAAGCACTGGCAGCATCCTACCCACCCGGAACTCTCTTCGATATCCGCCAAAGGGCGGAGAATACGGTAACCGAAGGGCCATCCCGTTGTCCCAAAGTCCTACACACCAAAACGCCCGGAAGCAAAACAGGCCCCCGACACCCCGCCATCGCCCGGCGTAAGCGGATCTTCGGGTTTTCCGATTCCCGAAGCGGCCGGAGGCGAAGCCGCGGCGAGCGCCTCCCGACTCCCGGGGGTTCCGCACGCAAGCCCCAAACCAACACCCCGGCCCGGTGTAACATGTGACCCGACCGAGGACCCGAAACCTGGAGAGACACATGTGCGGAATCGTCGGCGGGTACGGCGGCATGGACGCGGAGACCGCCGGGCGCATGATGGACCGCCTGGCCCACCGCGGCCCGGACGACGACGGCCTCGTCGAGGTCCACGGCAACACCCTGGGCCACCGGCGCCTCTCCATCGTTGACGTCGAGGGCGGCAAGCAGCCGCTCGCCACGCCGGAGAGGGACCTCTACCTCGTCGGCAACGGCGAGGTCTACAACCACGAGGATCTCCGCCGGACCCTAGAAGACGGCGACCTCGGCACCAGCTCGGACAACGAGGTGGCCCTGCGGCTCGTCGCCGAGCGCGGTCCCGACGCCCTCTCGGATCTTCTCGGCATGTACGCCTTCCTCCTGGCCGGCGAGGACGGCTCCTTCGTCGCCGCCCGCGACCCCGTGGGCATAAAGCCCCTCTACTGGGCCCGCCGGAACGGTACGGTCCGCTTCGCCTCCGAGATGCGCGCCTTCGACGAGGACTGGCAGCCGCTCGTCGAGTCCTTCCCCCCGGGCCACTACTGGACCCCCGAGGACGGCCTCGTCCGCTTCGGCCGCGCCGTCCCCGATGACGACAACCTCGAACCCTTCGACGGCCCCTCCGAGCCAGGCGCCCCCATCCCCCAAGCCATCCTCGACGAGGTCCGCGACCGGCTCATACGGACCGTCGAGCGGCAGATGATGGGCGACGTGCCCGTCGGCGTCTTCCTCTCGGGCGGCCTCGACTCGAGCCTCGTCGCCGCCATCGCCGCGAACTGGTACCGCGAGCGCGATGAGAGGCTAAAGACCTTCGCCGTCGGCCTGGAGGACTCGCCGGACCTGCTCGCCGCCCGCGCCGTCGCCGAGCACCTCGACACCGAGCACCACGAGAGCGTCTACACGCAAGAGGACGCCCTGCAAGTCCTGCCCGAGGTCGTGCGCGTCATCGAGAGCTTCGACCCCTCGCTGGTGCGGAGTGCCGTCCCCAACTACATACTCGCCGAGTTCACGGCCGCACACGTCAAGGTCGTGCTCACGGGCGAGGGCGCCGACGAGATCTTCGCGGGCTACGAGTACCTGGAGGACTTCAGGACCGAGGAGGACCTCCACGCCGAGCTGGTCCGCACCATCGAAGGTTTGCACGACCTGAACCTGCAGCGAGCCGACCGCGTCACGATGGCGCACGGTCTGGAGGCCCGGGTCCCGTTTCTGGAGCTCGACATGATCTCGCTCGGCCTCTCCCTCCCCGCCGGCTGGAAGCTCGCCGGAGAGAACCAGCCCGAGAAACGCCTGCTCCGCCAGGCCTTCGACGGCTGGCTCCCCGAAGACTTCCTCTGGCGCAAGAAGGCCCAGTTCGGCGACGGCTCCGGCGCCGCCTCCGTCCTCCAGGACCGCATGGAGGAGAGCGTCACCGAAGAAGACTTCGACCGCGAGCGGCGCGACGTGGACCCGCCGCTGCGCACCCGCGAGGAGGTCGCCTACTACCGCATCTTCGCCGAGGGCCTGGGCGAGGTCCGCCCGAACCTCGTCATAAGCCGCTTCGCTACCGCCTGAGGCGCCCCCCCGTCAGAAAGGAGCTCGTGCTGGCGCCGGTGCTCAGGTCGATCCTCCGCACCACGCACCCGTCGTCCTCGAGAAAGACCTCAACCGTCATCCTCGCCTCCTCCGCGGACTCCCGCAACACGTAGACGGCATCGGGCACCTCCCCAACGACGGGGTCCGGGTTTCGCGCGGCCCGCGGACGAACCGCCCCCAACAAACCGGCAAAGAACCGCAACGCTGGCGCGAGACGCTCACCCAGACCCCGCTTCGGTCGCGCCGACCCCGCGAGCCTCCGGTTCTCCGCCTCTTCCAGAAGCTCCCTGCGCCTCTCCCGCGCCTCGTGCTCGAACCCGCCGAAACCGTGCAAGCCGCCTCCCATCGTCCGTCTCCCGCCGGCCGTCACGCCCGCTTTGGACGTGCGCTGAAGATACTCGAAAGAACGGCTTTTGGCACCGGTTGTTTTTGGTGTTTTGCAGGAACAACCAGCGCTTTTCGGACACCATGGAGACGGGCTTCGTCCGCGGCGGCTCCGGGGGCGGGGCGGCCCCTGACGGCCCCGTCAGGGTGTGTCTACGACGCCCGCCAGCGTCCGTAGGGGAACCCGCTCGGCCTCTTCGGCCGGCCGGGAGAGGTAGAATTCGGAATGGTACCATCCGGTCTCTTCTTTATTATCGGGGTCGATGTCCGCCTCCGCCAACTGCCGAAGGACGTGTTCGCGCTCGCCGTCGCCCGCGAACCGGCGCTGCCGGAACGTCCGGTTCGTTAGTTTCTCGGTCGTCAATTCGTGGCCGGACAAGACCTCGGCGATGGGAGAATAATCCACCATACGAAGCGGTAACGTGGCGACCCACGGCATATCTTCCTTGTCAAAGCAGGAGAGCAGGCGGTCGAAGGTGTTCTCCCAGACGTAGCCCACGCCGCCGGTCACGGTGAGCAAGTCCGCCCCCGATACGGCCTCTCTCAACGCGTCCGACGGATCGTTTTTCTCCAGGTTTTCGGCGAAGCCCGCGTCGAGTAGGCCGGTCCGGACGGCGTAAGAGACGGCGTTTGGGGCGGCGTCCACCCCGACGACCTTGGGCGGTGATTGCAGGCGATGGTCCTCGTAGAAGTCGCCGTCGGCGGCGGCCAGCTCGTCGGCCGAGAGGTCCGCCAGCCGTTCGGAGCCGTAGCGCGAATAGAGGTCACCCAGGGAGAGATCGTGCTTCAAGAGCGCCGCGTTCACCCCGTACGAACAGCACAGATCGACGACCTTCGCCCGGGGGCCCTTGAAATCCATGTTCTCCAACAGCGCGTCGAAGATGCGGCTTCCGTGTTCGGGCGCCAGGTAATCCAGCTCGTCCAGGGTATTGAAGTAGCCCCGCGGGTCTTCGAGGTCATAAATATGATCGAAGCTCGCCTTTACCCCCGAACCATGCCTCTTGTACAAACCGCCCATCTCTTCCGGACCTCCCAGATCAGACCGTGCGGACAACCGACCGTCGATATAAGTGACAGTTATAGCCAATAAGTTCTTCTTATAAACGTCGGCGACCGGCGTGGGTGGGGGTAGATCGGGGTTGTTGGCGGCGCGGTGGTGTTGCGGTTAGAGGCTGGCGGAGAAGGGCTCGCCCGGCTGCGCCTCCGGGGCGTCCGGGGTTTGGGCGGAGGCGGCGAACTCGCGGACCACCTCCAGGAACGCCAGCAGGTTTGGCGAGTTGTCTTCTTTTTTCCAGGTCACGGCGAGCTCCAGCACGGGCGCGGGCTCCCGCAGGGGCCTGAAGACGACGCCGGGCAGCCGGGACGGCGAGACCAGCGGGCGGGCCACTATGCCAACCCCGGCGCCCGAAGCCACCATGCGGTAGGTCGTGGCCCCCGAGTAGAGTTGCGGCTCTTTGCGTTGCACGACGTCGGGCTCGAAGCCGGCCTCCCTGCAACACCCGACCACGTAGTCGTAGCAGTACGGGTGGAAGCGCCGGGAGAAGAGGATGATGCGCTCGTCCGCGAGTTCCCGTATGCGCACCTCGTCGTTGGCGGCGAGGGGGTGTCCCTCCGGGATGGCGGCGACGAGGTCGATGTCGAGGACGTGCTCGGAGTTCAGTTCTTCGTCTTGCACGGGCGCCAGCAGGAAGCCGGCGTGCAGCGAGCCGTCGCGCAGTTTGTCCACCTGCAGCAGCGTCTCCTGCAGCGTGAAGAGCTCGTGCTCCTCCAGCTCCACGTACGGGTAGCGCCTCTGGAACGCCTCCAGGATGTCCGCGACGAGCGTGTGGTTGGCGTACTCCGGGAAGCCCACGCCCAGGTGGCTCCGCTCGGCCCCGCCCGCCTCCCGGGTCGTGCGCGTGATCTGCTCGACCAGGACCAGGACCCGGCGCGCGCCTTCGAGCAGGGTCTCTCCCGCCTCGGTCAACGCGACCCTGTTTCGCGTCCGGTCGAACAACCCGACGCCGAGCTCCTGCTCCAGCTTGTGGATCTGCTGGCTCAACGCCGGCTGGGAGAGGTACATCCGCCCGGCCGCTCGGCTGAAGTTCAGCTCCTCGGCCACGGCGACGAAATATCTTAGGTGCCTGAGTTCCATACGCGATCCATCCGTGCCTCTGCTATGCCCGGCCCCTACTGTACTCCTTTTGCGAACCAGGCGGACCGCGAAGATCAACAACAAATCTTCCCATAAGCCCGGCTTATGGTCCTCCCCAAAAACGTATTGGACGTCCCTACAACGCGCTCTTACATTTCCGGCATGGATAGAGATTACGAAGTGATCGTCATCGGGTGCGGCGGGCTGGGCTCGGCGGCCTTGTACTGGCTCTCGAAAGAGTTGGGGCCGGCGGTGCTCGGCCTGGAGCAGTTCCGGCTCGGCCACGACCGCGGCGCCTCCCAGGACCACTCGCGCATCATCCGGCTCGCCCAGCACCAGTCCGAGTACGCCGCCCTCGCCCCCCACGCCTACGAGGCGTGGCACGAAATGGAGGAGGAGTCGGGCGTCAACGTCCTCTTCAAGACCGGCGGCCTCGTCATCGAGTCCCCGGACGAGCGGGACCCCGAGAAGGTCGGCACCCGCAACGTCGGGGGCTACGTCGCCGCCTTCGAGGAGCACGGCTTCGACTACGAGCTGCTGGACCCGCCGGAGCTTATGCGGCGCTGGCCGCAGTTTCGCCTCGAAGGGTCAGAGCGCGCGATTTTCCAGAAAGACTCCGGGCTCGTGGACGCCGCCAAAGCGAACGCCGCCCACGTCGCCCTGGCCCGCTCCCGCGGCGCCACGGTACGCGAAGAGACCCCTGTCCGCGCCGTCCGCCCGAACGGGGACGGCGTGGAGGTCGTCACCGACGGGTGCACCTACCTCGCAGACAGGGTCATCGTCGCAAGCGACGCGTGGACGAACGAGGTCCTGAAAGAGACTGGCGCGCGGATACCGCTGACCGTCACCCAGGAGCAGGTGACGTACTACGCGACGCCCAACCTCAAGGAGTTCTCGCCCGAACGCTTCCCCGTTTTCATGTGGCACGGGGCCGAGAACTTCTACGGGTTTCCCGTCTACGGCGAGGTCGCGACCAAGCTCGGCCAGCACATGGGCGGGCACGAGGTGACCGCCGATACGAGGACGTTCGAGCCGGATCCGGTCCGTATCGAGCGCTACCGCGAGTTTTTGGATCGGTACGTCCCGGGCTTTCTCGGGCCGGAGTTGTACACGAAGACGTGCCTGTACACGATCCCGCCGGACCAGAACTTCGTCCTGGACACGCTGCCGGATCACCCCCAGATCTCCGTCGTCATCGGGGCGGGCCACGCTTACAAGTTCGCCGGCCTTGTAGGACGCATCCTCTCGGAGCTTGCCCTGGACGGGGAGTCCACCTACCCAATACAGGCGTTCCGGCTGGACCGGCCCGCGGTCTCCGACGCCGCCTTCGAAAGGACCTTCCACGCGTGAGCGACCTGGCAAACCTCTTGAGTAACCGCGTACCGGGCAAGAGCCTCCCCCGGGAGTTCTACGTTGACCAGGAGATCTTCGAGGACGACCTCCGGCACGTCTTTCACAGAAACTGGCTGTTCGCCGGGCACACGTGCGAGATACCGGAGCCCGGAGATTACTTTCTGCTTCCGGTCGGCGGGGAGGAGTTGATCGTGCTCCGCGACAAGGAGGGCGGCGTCCGGGCACATTTCAACGTGTGCCGCCACCGGGGCTCCAGGATCGCCACCGAGCCCCGCGGACGTTCCAGATCTCTGGTGTGCCCCTACCACCAGTGGGCTTACAAGCTCGATGGCTGCCTCGCCAAAGCCCGCCTCATGGGCGAGGACTTCGACGCGGACGAGTACCGCCTGCGCCCGGCGGCGGTTCGGGAGCTCGCGGGGCTGGTCTTCGTCTGCCTCTCGCCGGACGATTCCACGCCGGATTTCGACGCCTTCTTCCGGGACATCGAGCCCCAGCTCGGGCCGCACGGCTTGGAGGGCGCGAAGGTCGCGGTGCGCCACGGTTACGAGGTCCGGGCGAACTGGAAGACACTCGTCGAGAACAACAGGGAGTGCTACCACTGCCGGGTGAGCCACCCCGAGTTCTGCGCGTCCAACTACGACCTCGGGCTGCCGGGTGACACCCGCAGCGACGACGGCTTCGACGCGACCCTGGAGCGCGAGTACACCCGCTGGCGGGGCCTCGGCCTGGCACCCGAGGAGGTCAGCTTCCCCGGCGGCGCCCCCTACCGCATCTCCCGCCTGCCGCTAAAGGAAGGCTTCCTCACCGAGAGCCTCGACGGCGGCCTCACGGCGCCGCTCCTTGGGGACCTCACGGATCCCCAGACCGGCAGCCTGCGCGTCATCACCATACCCAACTTCTGGGCCCACGCCAACTGCGACTACGCCATGACGACCCGTCTGCTGCCCGCGGGCCCGGACCTCACGAACGTGGAGGTCTGCTTTCTTGTCCGGGGGGACGCGGTGGAGGGCGTCGACTACGACCCGGAGGGGGTGGCCGCCGTTTGGAAGGCGACCTGCGAGCAGGACTGGGAGCTCTGCGAGAACAACTCCGCCGGCATCCGCTCCGTGGCCTACGAACCCGGCCCGTTCTCCCCCGTCACGGAGAGCTCCGTCGAGTCGTTCCTGCGGTGGTACCTGGACCAGATGGGCGACGGTACACCCCGGCGGGATCCCGCGCCGCTGTCCGTGTCTACGGTCTCTTAGAGAAGTACCGAAGAGACCGGCGTTTGGCGCGGAGGGTAGACAGCGGAGCATCCGGCAGGCCCGGCGACGCGCACCCGCTGGTGGCCGCCCTCCACCTCGGGCCGGAGCCGGGGGACGTCGCGGGGAACCTCTTGCTCGCGGAGCGCGCCGTAACCGCGGCCCGGAGCGCGCACCCGGCGCTCCGGTGGGTCGTGCTGCCCGAGCTCTTCACTACCGGCTACGCCGGGCTCCGCACCATCCATCGCCACGCCGAGGACGCGGAGCACGGCGCGAGCACGAAGTTCTTCGCCTCCCTGGCCCGCCGCCTCGGCCTGTACGTTGCCTACGGCTTCCCCGAGATGCGCCGGTCGGGCGAGGTCTCGGACAGCGCGAACCTGGTCGGGCCGCGGGGTCTCCTGCTGACCTACAGAAAGAGGCAACTCGTGTGGACCACCGACGAGCCCGGCGTATTCGTTCCGGGCCGCGAGGTTCCGGTCGTCCGGGCTGGCGGGGCGCGCGTCGCGCTCGCCATCTGCTGGGACCTCGGTTCCCCGGAGGCCGTACGCGAGGCGGCGCTCGCGGGCGCCGACCTCGTCCTCGCCCCGGCGGGCTGGCGCCGTCCGTGGGGCCCGCAGTACGAGCTGGCCTGCGCCGCCCGTGCCCTGGACAACGCCGTCTACCTGGCGAGCGCCAACCAGCTCGGCGACTACCCGGAGGCACACTTCGACACCCCTGGCGGCGTCTACGGGCCGGACGGCGGCCTCATCTCCGACAGCGTCGCCGGAATAGACCTCGGGCTGCCCGGGCGTTGGCGGAGCTCTTTTGGCAACACGCTCCCGGCGTTCGCCGGGCCTCTGGTGCCGCGGATCGAGCGCTCGAAAGTCGGCTAACAGCCCGGGGTGTCGGGTCGAGAGGGTCGCCTCAGTAAGCCAGGACACCGGACAACGCGAGCAGCTCGTCCACCGTCGTCTCCGCGGCCTGTTCGGCCGGGCGGGAGAGGTAGAGGTCGGCGTGGTAGTAACCTTCCCGTTCCTTGCCGGACGGGTCGAGGCCCATCGCAGCCAGCGTCCGCAGGACGTGCTCGCGCTCGGCGGCGTCCGCGAAGCGGCGTTGCGGGAAGGTGCGCGAGGAGAGCTTCTCCGTGACGAGGCCGTACCTGGAGAAGAGCTCGGAGAGCGGTCCGTAGTCCACGATGCGGGCCGGCAGGGTGGCGATCCAGGGCGCCCCGCCATCCGCACGGGCCCGCGTCACGGCGCGCAGGACGCGGTCGAAGGTGCTCGTCCAGACGTAGCCCACGCCGCCGGTCACGGTGACGAGCCCCACATCTCCGACGGCGTCCTCGAAGGCCTCCGACGGCTCCGCCGCCTCGAAGTTCTCCCCGAAGCCCGCCCGCAGCAGGCCCGCCCGCAGCGCGTAGGCGACGGCGTTCGTGGCCGCGTCGGCGCCGACGAATGCCGGCGGGGAGGCGCGGCGATGCGCGGCGTAGAACGCGCGGTCGTCCTCCGCGAGCTCGTCCGCGGGGAGTTCGGACAGCTCCGGGAAGGCGTAGCGGGCGTAGAGGTCTTCCAGGGTGAGGTCGTGGCGGAGCAGGGCGGCGTTCACACCGTAGGAGCAGCAGAGGTCGAGGACCGCGCTCGGGCGGTCCGCGGGGATCTCCCGCAGGTGCGTCGGGTAGAGGCGGCGGCCGTGCGGGGGGGCGCGGTAGTCCAGGGCGCCGAGGGCCCGGAAGTATCCCCTCGGGTCGGGGAGGTCGTAGACGTGGTCGAAGCTCGCCTTGCTCTCCTCGTTGTGCCGGGCGTAAGGGTTCGACGCCAACTCCGTGCCTCCTCGGGGTCGTGTACGGTCGGGACCGACCGCCCTCATTGTATGCCGCCGTTTGCGGCGGTCCGACGGCGGCCCTAGTATGCCGTCGAGAGACTAGCGGGAAGGGAGAAGGGTGTGGAGAAGGTTATTATCAGCGCGGCGATCACGGGCGGCATGACCGTCCCGGGGCAGAGCGCGGCGATCCCGATCACGCCGGACGGGATAATCGAGTCCGCCGTCGGGGCCAACGCCGCCGGCGCCACCATCGTCCACCTCCACGTCCGCGAGCCCGAAACGGGCAAGCCGAGCTCGGACGTCGGCCTGTTTCGCGAGGTCGTCTCCGGCATCAAGGAGCGGTGCGACGTGATCGTCCAGCCCACGACCGGCGGCGGCAAGGGCATGACCCTCGAAGAACGCGCCGCCGTGCTGCCCGAGTTACAACCCGAGATGGCGACCTTCAACACCGGCTCGTTCAACTTCGGCCTCTTCCCCATCGCCGAACGCGGCGGGAGCGACCGCTTTGAAGGGTGGGAGATCGACTACCTCGAAGGGACCCGCGACTACATCTTCCGCAACACCTTCGCCGACATGGAGACCGTTTGCGCAATGTTTCGCGAGTCGGGCACGAAGCCCGAGCTCGAAGCCTACGACGTCGGCCACCTCTACAACATCAAGTACCTCGTGGACCGCGGCCTCCTCGACACCCCCGTCCACGTCCAGTTCGTCCTCGGCGTCATGGGCGCGAACGCCGCGACCATCGAGCAGTTCATGCACATGCGCGCCACCGCCACGAACCTCTTCGGCGGTGACCTCACCTGGTCGGCAGCCGGCGTCGGCTACCCGGCCGAGTACCACCTCGCCGCCATGTGCCTCATGCTCGGCGGCCACGTCCGCGTCGGCCTCGAAGACAACCTCCGCCTCAGCCGCGAAAAACGCGCCGACTCCAACGCCGAACTCGTCGAAAAGGCCGTCGCCCTCGCCGCCATGCTCGACCGCGAGCCCGCCACCCCCGACGAGGCCCGCGAAGCGTTCGGCCTGAAAGGCCGGTCGGCCGTGGCTTTCTAGGGCGTCCGGCCCCGGACTCCCGCGCGTTGACGCCGATGACGATCGGGATAGAATAGCCATCTAGATAGCCATTTTGGAGGGTGCTATGGAGAAAAGCTACTCCATTGCGGAGGCGCGCGACAACCTCGCGGCGATCGTCCACGACGTAGAAGACGCCTCCGCCGTCGAGTTGACGCGCAGGGGGAGGCCCGTGGCGATGCTGGTCTCCGTCGGCGAGTACAGGCGTCTACGTGGGGAGCGCAAAGATTTCTGGGACGCTTACACCGGGTTCAGGGAGAGCGTGGATCTCGAGGCCCTCGACATAGGTCCCGAGGTCTTTGAAGGGCTGCGGGATCCATCCCCGGGACGGGAGACTCCCTGGAAGGCTTGAGGTATCTGCTGGACACGAATGTCCTCTCCGAGCCCCTGCTACGGCAACCCGACGGGCGCATCTTACGGAACCTTGAAGAACACCGGGACGAGCTGGCGACCGCCTCGATCGTTTTGCACGAGATGCTATTCGGTTGCCGCCGTTTGCCGCCCTCCGCGACACGCGCCGCCATACAGAAGTACCTCGACGAGGTGGTGCGTTCTTCCGTCCCGATCCTGCCCTACGACGCCGGGGCCGCCAGGTGGCACGCCGACGAACGGGCGCGCCTGACCGGCATCGGAAGGACGCCGCCTTTCGCCGACGGCCAGATCGCCGCCGTCGCCAAGACCAACAACCTCGTCCTGGTAACCTCCAATGTCTCAGACTACGAGGGGTTCGAGAGCCTCCGCGTCGAAGACTGGCGAACCGCGTAACGAACACGGGCACACCCCCAACAGATAAAGGTCGTCGGATAGCCCGATCTTTATTAGACTAGTGTCAGACCAGTCAGGAGGTCAACGATGAGGACTGTTGGATCTTACGAGGCCAAGACGCACCTGCCCAGGTTGTTGGACGAGGTGGCTGGGGGAGAGGAGATCACGATAACCAAGCACGGGGTCCCGGTCGCCGTGCTCATCCCCCCTCCCGAGAAGAAGCGCAAGAGCACCGGGGAGGTGATCGAGGAGTTAAGAGAGCTCCGCAAAGGCGTCCGGTTGGGTGACGATCTAACGATTCGCGACCTGATCGAAGAGGGCCGGCGTTAGTGCCGTTCGTGGTCGATGCGTCGGTCACGATGTCGTGGTGCTTCGAGGACGAGGCGACGTCCTACACGGAGTCCGTCCTGGAACGCCTTCGCGGGTCTTCCGCCGCGGCGCCCGCGATCTGGCCCCTGGAGGTCGCCAATATCCTCTTGCTCGGAGAGCGACGGGGCAGGATCCCACGCACGAAGACCGAGAGCTTCGTGCGCGTCTTGCAAGACTTACGGGTGTCGGTGGAGAACGAGTCTCCGGCAAAGGTGCTCGGTCCAACATTACAGATCGGACGCGAACACGGCCTGACGAGCTATGACGCGTCCTACCTGGAGCTCGCGATGCGCCGCGGCCTACCGCTGGCGACGCTCGATCGTCGCCTGGCGGACGCCGCCCGAGAGGCGGGCGTGCCACTCGTGGAGTAGAGCCTAGACGCTCGGAACGAGGCCGCCCAATTCTCCGAACACGTCCCGACCCGGCTTTCGCTCACCGCGCTCCATCGCCTGCATCAACCCCACGACACCGGCGTTGACAGGAGTCTCGACGCCGTATTCACCGCCCTTTTCGACCACCGCACCGTTTATGACGTCTACCTCGGTCTTCAGACCGCGCTCCAGGTCTTGGAGCATAGAGGCTTTGGTGGGCCCGGCGTAGCCCATCGCCACTTCGAGGGCCGCATCCGCCCCGGCCCGATCCCCGTCATCTCGCACGACGAGGGATTCGGCCGGCACGCCGAGGACCTCGTCCAGCGTGATCCCCTGCGCCACGCCGACCTCGTAGCCTTCGCGCCACAGGGCGAGGGCGACCTCGCGGCCTTCGGGGTCGTCCATGACTTCGCGGTAGAGCAGGCCCGAGACGGCGCCGAGGCCTGAGAAGGCGCTGTTGACGAGCAGCTTGGTCCAGACCTGGCCGCGGATGTTCTCCGTCACGCGGACGTCTTCGACGGGGCGGAGGGTGTCCGCCAACAGGCGGGTACGGTCGCGGGTCTCGCCGTCGGGCTCGCCGATCACAAACGGGTTGCTGGTGGTCTGGGCGAGGCGGCCGGGCCCGAGGTTCGTCGAGCCCCACTCGACGGTGCCCCAAACCAGGTTTTCCTCGCCCACGATCTCTCCGATGCGCTCCTGCACGAGGCCGTTGCCGAGCGAGACGTAGGTCGGGGAGATCCCGAGTTCTACCAGGGGACGGAGCGCTTCCTCCAAATGCGGCGCCTTGAGGGTGACGAGGACGAAGTCGAAGGGTCCTTCGAGCTCCCCCGGCCCGGCGTGGGCGTCGAGCTCCACCCGGCGCTCCTCACCAAGAACGTCGATGGTGAGGCCGGGGTCGCGCATCCTGGCGACGTGCTCCGTGTCCGCGTCGAGAACGGAGACCCGACCCGCCTCACCCGCCAGCTTCGCCGCGATGACCCCACCGATGGCTCCCGCGCCGACGACCAGCACGCTCGCGTCCGTCATGCTTCCCCCCCTTTCGCCCCTCGATAGAGGCCTCCATTCAAGCACGTTGAGGGTTGTGAGTATCAAGCGTAGAAGTCCGGGACCTTCTTGAACTTCGGCCATTCCTCGGGGTCGTGGCCCGTGACGAGGGTCGCCCCGTGGCCCTCGACGATGCGGCGGACCTTGCGGGTCGAACTCGCGACGTCGGCGGCGGAGTGTATGAGGCCCGGCAGCGCCGCCTCGTTGTAGTGGTCCATCGTGTAACATGCGTCCGCCGCGAGCATCATGGGCCCTTCACCAGGCAAATTCACCAAAACGGACTGATGTCCGGGTGCGTGGCCCGGCGTGAATAGCATCTTTATAGTGCCGTCTCCGAATAGGTCGTAGCCGTCGTCGTGTTCGCCGTCGAGGTAGAGCCAGCGGACGTCTCGGTCGAAGTCCTTGCGGATGTAGGCCGGTTTCTGGAACCAGTCCGGGGTGTAGGCGTACTCAAGTTCGCGCCGCTGCACGACGTAGTCGGCGTTGGGGAAGTGGCCTATCGCGCCCGAGTGGTCGAGGTGGAGATGGGATTGGATGACGTACCGCACCGAGGCCGGGTCCACGTCCATCTTCTCCAACTGGTTCACGACGAAATCGTCCTCGGTCATCACTGGCTCGTAGGCCTCCAGAACGGCACCCCAATGCTCGCCCGAGTTCTGTGCCACCTCCAGGGCGTTACCGCCGTCGTAGAGCACGTTTCCCCTGGGGTGCGTGATCAGGAAAAAAGGAACCGGGATCTCGTACGGATCCCCGAGCCCCTGGTTCATCTTGATGAACTGGACCTGGGTCTTCAGGCTGCCGCACTCGAAAAAATAAACGCGCAAGTCGTCGGACATAAGTCTCCTTTCGTAAAGGCTCTAGGTTCTGAGGCTTTTAGGTTTTGAGGGGTGGGGAGTCGTGACCTCGTGACACCAGGCACCCCTTAATGCCTAAAAACCTAAGAACCTCAAAGCCTACTTTTCACCAATTCTCCATAGACTCGCGCAGAATATTCGCGAGGTCCTCCTCCGAAACCTCCTTCGGCGATCCGACGAGCAGGCGCTGCTGCTTCATGGCGCCTTCGACGAGGGCGTCTATGTCGTCTTCCGTGTAGCCGAGCTCGCGGACGCCGCTCGGGGCGCCGACGTCCTTCATAAGCTGGACGACGATCTCCGGCAGCGTATTCTCGTCGGCGTCGGGTAGGGACTCCCCCGCCAGCAGTTCGGCGACTTCTTTGTGGCGCTCCGGCATGGCGTCGTAGGTGAAGCGGAAGGCGGCCGGCGCGGTGACTATGACGGACCAGCCGTGCGGCACGAAGGGGTGGTCTTTCGGGTAGCCGGGTGGCTGCCACTCGTGCTTGAGACCCGCTATGGGGTAGGCGCAGGCATGCGGGATGTGGACGCCCGCCGAGCCGAAGCCAACGCCGGCCAGGGAGGCGCCGAGCATCATCGCGCCGCGGGCCTCTACGTCGTCCCCGCCTTTCACAGCGCGCCTGAGGTACTTTCCGCCGAATTCCAGGGCCTTGCCGCTCCACATGTCCGCAATGGGGTTCGCGCCCTGGTAGGGCGGGCGGTCGTCCGGGCTGTCGGGCTTCGGCCGGGCGTCGTAGGGTTTCGAGAGAAAGGACTCGGCGGCGTGGCAGACCACGTCCAGGCCGCAGGAGGACGTGACCTCGGGGGGCAGCGACAGGGTGAGCAGGGGGTCCACGAGGCCCCGGTCCGGGCGGAGGAACTGGTGGGAGATGCCGGTCTTTACCCTCTGGTCCGGTACGTCCAGGATGGCGACCGTCGTCGCTTCCGCGCCGGTCCCGGCCGTCGTCGGGATCGCGAGCAGCGGCTTGAGGGGCGACGGCGGCTTCTTGCCGTCCCCGACGGGGGCGTTGACGTAATCCATGATCTCACCGCCGTGCGTCGAGATGAGATCGCTAACCTTCGCCGTGTCGATGCTCGTCCCGCCCCCAACGGCCACGAACCCGTCGAACCCCCCGTCCCTCGCAAACTCCGCCGCCGCCTGCAACGAGTCGGCCGTCGGCTCGCCCCGCGAGCGGTCCCCGACCGCGACCGCCACCCCCGCGGCCGCGATGAGCTCCCGCACCCGCCCCGGTATT
>CAXUFZ010000062.1:0-14532 GCA_964250345.1 uncultured Rubrobacteraceae bacterium | reverse complement strand
CCAGTTCCTCTACCGAGGGCCCGCCCCCCACCCCACCCTTCTCCGCTTCCAGCTCATCCAGCAACCGCAACTGCTCCTCGTTGATCGGGTCCGTGATCCTGCGCACCACCGCTTCGAGAAGCCTTTCCTTAGACCCGAAATGGTAATTGGCTGTCGCCAGGCTGACCCCGGCCCCGGTCGTTACCTCTCGCAGCGACGTGCCCTCAAAGCCCTGCTCGGCGAAGAGCAACTCGGCCGCGTCCAGAACCCTGCCCTTGGTGCTTGTGCTGGCTCTCGTTTCCATACCAATCCTCCAACCTACGTCACTTGTTTCTACCCACCTTGACATGGTACCAAACGAACGTATAGTCTATATGAACGTTCGTTTGGTAAAGGTGAGCGAGACGCAAAGGAGACCGCAGTGACCGACCACGCCCGCGACCTCGACCCCGAGGACCGCAGCTTCCTGCTCGACCCGTTCCCCTGGTACGCGCGGATGCGCAGCGAGGCCCCCGTCGCGGAGGACGCGGAGGACGGCTCCTTCACCGCCTTCTCCTACGAGGACTCCCAGCGCATACTCTCCGACTACAAGACCTTCTCGTCCAGATTTCCCATGCCCGAGCGGAGGGACTTTACCCAGGGTCCCAACATGATCGACCCGCCGAGGCACAAGTCGATCCGTTCGCTGGCGCAACAGGCGTTCACCAGGAAGCGGGTGGAAGGGATGGAGCCGCGCATAACCGAGTTGACGCACGAGCTCCTGGACGCCGTCGAGGGGCAGGACAGGATGGACCTCGTGCGCGACTTCGCCATCCCGCTGCCGGTGATCGTCATAGCGGAGATCCTCGGGCTCCCCGTCGAGGACAGGGAGGACTTCAGGCGCTGGTCCGACGGCGCCGTCGCGCAGGACGAGGCCGCTATCAGCGAGCTGGCGGACTACCTCCGGCGCCTCATCGAAGAGCGCAAAGGCGGGGCCGGGGACGACCTGGTCAGCTCCCTCGTGGCGGCGCACGAGGCGGACGGCACGACCCTCAGCGAGCAGGAGCTCGTGGACTTTTGCATAACGCTCCTCGTCGGCGGCAACGAGACCACGACGAGCCTCATCTCCAGCGCCATCCTCTGCCTTGACGAGCACCCGGAGGCCCACGAGCGGCTGCGCGCCGACCGGTCGCTCGTCCCGCCCGCCATCGAGGAGACGCTGCGCTTCCGCTCGCCGGCGCAGAAGATGATACGCATCAGCGTCGCGGAGACCGAGCTCGGCGGGGTAACGATCCCCGCCGGCCGGGTCGTCTGGGCCCACATCGGGTCGGCCAACCGCGACGAGGCGCGCTTCGATAGGCCGGAGGAGTACCGGATCGACCGCAAGCCGAACCGCCACATCGCCTTCGGCCAGGGCATCCACTTCTGCCTCGGCGCCCCGCTGGCCCGCCTGGAGGCGAAGGTCGCCCTGGAGGCCATGCTCGAACGGCTGCCGAACCTGCGCGTCGACCCCGACGCGAGGCTCGATCCTATTCCCATGCCGGAGGTGCACGGCGTCACGGCGTTGCCGGTGCTGTTGTAACGAACAGGCCGTCCGACCACGACTAGACGTCGGCGTCCCCGCGTTCAACAGTTACCGCCGGACTCCGGCCACCCGCGATAGCTCTTGGAGACCGACGTTCCCCTGATGGAGATCATATGTTCGACGATTCCCCGTACGCGATCCCCTCGTTCCTGAGCGAGCAGGCACGAGCCGTGCTCGCTACCCCTCTGCCTCGGGGCCAGAATCCGCCGCTGGATGACGCCAGCGGCTGGCTGCAACTCATCGCGCACGCCGACGCGGACCTCGCCGAGCGCTTAAGCGCCGTCGAACTGCCCGTGACGAGCGAGCTCCGCGACATCGCCGGCATTCCCGTCTACGTCGTCCGCGGACCGGAGGTGGCCGATGAGCACACCACCCCGCTCTTGATCGACGTCCATGGCGGGGCGTTTATCATCGGAGGGGGGCACATCGCGGCACTGATGGCGGCCCCGGACGCGATCGCATCGGGGATGTCCACCTGGGCGCCCGATTACCGAATGCCGCCCCTCCATCCCTTCCCTGCAGCGCTCGACGACCTCATCGCGGTGTATCGCGCCGCGCTCGGAATCCGCGCGCCCGAAGACATCGCCGTCGCGGGCACCTCCGCCGGGGGCAACCTCGCGGCGGCCCTCGCGCTGCGGATCAAAGACGAGCGCCTGCCGCTTCCCGGCTCCCTCGCGCTGCTCAGCCCCGAGGTCGATCTGACCGAGTCGGGCGACACCTTCCAAACGCTCGCAAAGGCGAGCAACACACTCGGCAGCCTTATAGATGTCAACAGTCTCTACGCCGGCGACGCCGACCTGACGGAACCGTACGTCTCCCCGCTGTTCGGTGATGTGAGCGGGTTCCCGCCCACGTTCCTGCAGGCGGGCACCCGCGACCTGTTCCTTTCCAACACGGTCCGGATGCATCGCAAGCTCCGCTCGGCCGGTGTCGACGCCGAACTGCACGTGTTCGAGGCAATGCCTCACGGCGGCTTCCCTGGAGCACCGGAAGAGGCCGAGGTCGGCCTCGAACTCCGCCGCTTCCTCGACAAACATCACCGGAGCTAGCCAGAGGCGATTCCGGGATGGTCGATCAAGAAAGACGACCGTTCAGCCGGTCTGATGATCAGGCCCCTGCCCGCGCTGCTCTAACCCCATTGCGGCGAAATGATCGCGGGAAACCGTTTCGTCGGACTCGACCAAGCACCGTGGACGCGCCGCTCGGCCACCAAAGCGGACCGCCAGCGGCGGTACCGCCGACTCCGACGAACCGTTCGACGTCTGGTTCAAGGGAATGCTGCTGGATCTCCTCGGTCAGGACGTGGACGCGATCTCCGCACGCCCTCACCGATGGGGCGCGCTCCGATCCTTGCCTACCCACCAAAGCCATAGTGATTTTTGTACGGCCTCGCGTTCGTTGGCCGACCCGGAAGGAAGAGATAGTGCAAGCCGTGCTAAGCATGAGGCGCATGACGGAGCTCGTCGACGCCCGTGAAACGGACAATTGCGGGGGACCGTCGGGGGGAGGGGTGAGCTTGCCCAGGCGCCGGCAGAGCTGCCCCCCGGTTGCAAGGAGCCCACCGGCAGGAAGGATTCCCGGAATCCCAGGCGCAGGCTCTGATACCGGGTCACCGTGCTCTCGCAGACACGCTAGGCCGCGTACGAACCCACACAGCAAGGAGGAAAAGCGATGCCCGCAAGCAATCCCGAGATTGGCAACGAAAGCAGGGTCGGTACGGTGCACCGTACCTCCTTTAACTCAGACCGCTTCAACGGTAAGGTGGCCATCGTGACCGGGGCCGGTTCAGGGATAGGTCGGGCCACAGCGCTGCGTTTGGCACGAGAGGGTGCCAGGGTCGCTGCCGCCGACGTCGTGCAGGATCGCCTAGACGAGCTCACGGGCGAACACCCGGATCTGGACCTGGTGGCTGTGACGGGCGACATCGCCGCCAACGACGGGGTCGAAAAGATCCTGGCCGTGACGGGCGGGCACGTCGACCTGCTGGCGAACGTGGCGGGCATAATGGATGGTTTTTTGCCCAGCGCCGAGGTCGATGACGCGACCTGGGAGCGGGTGTTCGCGGTCAACGCAACGGCGACGATGCGCCTAACCCGCGCGGTGCTGCCGCTGATGATCGCCGCCGGCAAGGGCGCTATCGTGAACGTGGCATCGGAGGCGGCGCTACGCGGCTCGGCCGCGGGCGTAGCCTACACGGCCTCTAAGCACGCGGTCGTAGGGATCACGAAGAGCACCGCGGTTTTCTACGCGGGCCAGGGCATAAGGACCAACGCGGTCGCCCCGGGGGCGGTGGCGACGAACATGAAGGCGCCCATGCGCTCCGAGCACGCCGCGGGCATCGTCGGTCCGCTGTTGCAGCACGTGACGCCGGCCCCCGCTACCGCAGACCAGCTCGCGGCCGCCGTCGCCTACCTGCTCAGCGACGATGCCGAAAACGTAAACGGCGTCGTTCTCGCCTCCGACGGCGGCTGGTCCGCGCTCTGAACCCAACGGGTCCTCCACCCGCCGGGAATCGGGCCCGGTGTTCGAGGGAGGATCGCCATGAGAGCTCGCCGACGATCCTCCCCGGGCGCCAACGCAAGCGTCACCGTCCGGTGGGATCGTTCTTCGCTATGCAAACCGCGCCCTCCCGGGAGAGCCGGTTACTACGGCCTTCTACCGTTATCGGTGTGATTGAAGGCTCGAGCCGACGAGCTTCCACAGCCCATCTACCAGCCGACGTGGTAGGGGGATAGCAGCTGGCGCGTCCGTCATGTCGTCACCTCTGGATGCTGGGAGGGCCATTACGCAACGAACCTGGCGGATGAGCCACCTACTATCGCTACCCCTCAGCCCGCGCCGAGCGCCGCTTCCGCGCCCGGGGCCACTGCGCCGATCGCGGCGCGCAGCCGGCCGAGGTCGCGTTCGGGCTCCAAGGCGCCGAAGACTATCGCCGCCGTCCGCGCGTAGTGCTCCGTGAGGCGGAAGGCCGCCAGGTCGGGGGCGCCGGAGGCCGCCGCGTCGAGGATGCCACGGTGCGCCGAGCGCCTTTCGTCCCAGGTTGCGTGGCCGCCGAACCGGAGGCGGTAGCGCTCCGACTGGTCGGACAGCTCCGTGATCTCGTTGCCGACCCGCGGGCCGGCCGCGGCGACCAGCAGCCCGTGGAACGCGCGGTGGGGTGTGCGCATGCCGGCCTCGTCCCCGACCTTATGGTAGTGCTTCATCTGCGCCATGTAGCCTTCAAGCTCCGCGAGGTCGGCAGATTCCAGCGTCGGCACGGTGATCCGCACCGCGACGGCCTCCAGCGCGACGCGCATGATGCAGATCTCCTCGAACCCCTCTGCGGAGAGCGCCGCGACCCGCACCGAGCGGTTGGGCTCGGAGACCACGAGGCCGTCGCGTTGGAGCATCCGCAGCGCTTCTCTCAGCGGCGTGCGACCGGCGCCGAAGTCTTCGGCCAAGCTCGCCTGCGAGATCCTCGACCCGGCCCCGATCTCGCCGCGCAAGATCGCGGTCCGCAGCCGCTCGTACACAGCGCCGACACTCTGCCCGTCACGCGTTTTCGGGGGGTTGGTCCAGCTCACTACTGGATACAGTGTAGCATTTCGGTTCTTTCTGAAGCGATTTGATACAGAACGAACGGGGCGGTGCTTCTAAGCTGGTGTCGCGGGACCGATGGGGAATGCAGATCGCCCGCGCCGGAGGAACCTCGCCACAAACGCCGGGTTCTGTCGCGTTCGTGATGAAAAGGCCTTACGGTGAGGCTCCGTGGAGCCGGGTACCGTACAGCCGGGTAAGCAGAAGCGACGCCATGAGGACCGCTATAGCGCCCCGCCAACTGCTCCTGAAGGGCTTGAATTCGGGGGCGGCGTGGCGGGGCCTCTCGCGCAAGGAGACGGAGGGAGGCTTTCGCTCTGTCCGGCCACGGATCCTCCGGGTCCCCTACGATCCCGGCCGTCGACCACGCTCCCCGTCGCGCCGGGGCCGTCAGGCCGTCGCCAGGGACGTCAGGTGGCGCGCGAGTTCCCCCGGGCGCGACAGGAACGGCGAGTGGTCCGTCTGCATGCTGATGACCTCCCGGCATAGCGTCGCCGTGTACATCTCCCGCTGGGTTGCCGCGGTGATCGCCCGGTCGCGCAGGCACGTCACGTACGCCCGCGGCACCCGGCCGAAGTTCGCGTCGGTGAGGGACAAGGGGGTGCTCCACGGCGCGACGGGCTCGTCTCTGAGACGCGCCTGGGCCCAGGCGGCGTCCTCGTCCGAGCACTCGCCGTAGAAGGCGTCCCGCGCCGCCGTCGCCGGAAGCGTCGCCACCCCGCGCCCCCCGTCGACCTCGAGGTTTTGCGTCACCACGGATTCCGTGTCCTGCTGCGCGATGCGGGACATGGGAACGCCATCGGGAAGCAAGAAGGCGCACAGATAAACCAGGACTTCGATCTTGTCCGGGCGCCGCTCGGCCGCTTCGCTGACCGCTATGCCGCCCATGCTGTGCCCGACGAGGACCGCCGGTCCCTCCAGCGAGTCGAGCACCCCAACGACGCGCCCGGCGTAGCTTTCCAGAGAAACGTCCTCCGGCGGCGTCTCGTCTTCGCCGTGTCCGGGGAGGTCTGGGGCCACGACCCGGTGGCCGGCCTCCTCGAGCAGGGGCACCACCTTCTCCCAGGCCCAGCCGCCGTGCCACGCCCCGTGGACCAGCACGAAGATGCTCGCACCCGTCTTCTTCCTCTCGCGGTCTGGTGGGTCCGGAAAGGTGCCTCGACGCGTCACGGCGCCTCGAGCTTCGCGAGCTCCTCGCGGATGGCCATCAGCCCGCCGACCGCGCGGGGTTGGCCGACGTAGATCGCCAGCAGCGTCGCGAGCGCCTCCAGCTCCCCGCGCGTGCAGCCGTGATCTAGCGCCAAACGGGCGTGCGAGCGCACCTGCGGCTCCGTGTCGCCCTGCGCGATTAGCGCCGCGATCACGACGAGGCTGCGGTCGCGGAGGCTCAACTCGTCGTCAACCCACGCGTTGGCGGCGGAGCGGATGGCCTCCTCGCCGAAGCGCCCGCCGACGCGCTCCGCGAACCACCCCGCCACCTCCTCCCGCGCGAGGCCGAACTGGCTCGCGTACGCGTCGAGCCCGCGCTCGTAACGCTCGTCGTTCGTTGCCTTGTCCATTAGTGCCCCACCTTCGCTGTCGCCGATATTGACAAAAGTGTATCGTAAATGTAAAACTATATCCAGTTAAGGCGATGGTCGACGATGGACCGTCGCAAACCGCTAGAGAGGAGATCTCCATGACCGACCCCGATGCTTTGGCGGCGGTGGGCGCCGCGCTTCCTCCCCCCGTCGTCGGCGGGAGCCCCCGAGAGGTCGCCGACGGCGTCTTCGTGATCGCCGACCGGCGCGTGCAGCTGGTGCCGAACGTCGGCGTTATAGTCGGGGACCGCGCGGCGCTCGTCGTCGACGCCGGCCTGGGGCCGCGCAACGGCATGGTGGTGCGCGAGGCCGCCAGGGATCTCGCTGGCGACCGGCCTCTCTTCCTGACGCTCACGCACTTCCACCCCGAGCACGGTTACGGCGCGCAGGCGTTCCTTGATGCCGCTACGATCGTCTACAACCGCGAGCAATACGAGGAGTTCCGCGAGAAGGCCGGCGGGTACCTCGGGCAATTTCGCGGGTTCGGCGGGACGGTGGCCGAACAGCTCGAGGGCGTGGGCCTCGTCGACCCGCACGTCGTGTACGACAGCGCCGCCGACCTCGACCTCGGGGGGACGGTCGTGCAACTGCGGAGCCGGGGTCCCGCGCACACGCGCGGGGACCAGAGCGTCTGGCTTCCGGAGCAGCGCGTCCTGTTCACCGGCGATCTCGTCGAGGACCGCTTTTTCCCGATCTTTTCGTACTTCCCGCCCCACGACACCGACGTCGACGGGGACCGCTGGATCGGCGTCCTCGGGGAGCTTGAGCGGTTAGATCCGGGGGTCGTCGTGCCGGGCCACGGCGAGCCGGGCGACGTGGGAGTAGTCGCGGCCGTCCGCGAGTACCTGACCGTGCTGCGGGACGAGACCGCACGCCTCGCGGGCGATGGCAACGACGTCGACGCGATCGTCGCGGAGCTCGAGCCGCGGATGCGCGCCCTGCACCCCGACTGGGACAACCCCGAGTGGATCGCGTTCGGCGTCCGGAGCTTCCTCGCAAAGTGACCGGCCGGCCAAGCGAGAGCGCCCGCCAGGCACGGGACCAAGGCCGCCCGGTGGCCGGCCCCGAAAGAGCGGCGATGATGCATCTACCAGCCGAGAGAGACCGGCGGGAAGGAGATCGCTCGTGAGCGCCAGTCCCACCCCTTACGCGCTCGCCCCCGAGGAAGGAGAGGCGCTGTGGTGGTCGACGGCGCTGCTGACCGTGAAGGCCACCGCCGAGCAGACCGGCGGGGAGTTCTTTCTCGTAGAGGAGCACGTCCCCAGGGGAACGTCCCCGCCGCTCCACGTCCACCCACACGACGACGAGACGTTCTACGTCGTAGAAGGGGAGCTGACGTTCTACCTCGGGGACGGCCAAACCGTGCCAAGCCAGACCGTACCGGCTTCCGCGGGCTCCTTCCTCCATATCCCCAAAGGGTACTTCCCGCACGCCTTCCGGGTGGACTCGGAGACGGCGCGGTTCCTCGTCCGCACGACGCCTCGGCACGAACAGTTCTTCCGCGCTTCCGCCAAGCCGGCGCGGTCGCGGACCATACCGCCTCCGGAACCGCTCGATATGGAGAAGATCCGGGCCGCGGGCGCCGAGTACGGGGTAGAGATACTGGGTCCTCCGCCGGGCGCTCGACACCAACCCTGACGCGGGGCCATCGATGGGGCGTATGCAGGACCTCGAGAGACGCCTGCTTTCGGCGGTTCGGTGGGAAGCGATCGTCCGAAATACCGCCCCAACCGTGGGCCGAACTCGGCGCCGCGCGCAGGGTCTTCGAGGTCGCGGACGTACCCGCGGTGGACGGCGTGGGCTTCGACCGGCGGTGGGAGCGAATAGAGCGCGTAGGCGCGTGGGTTCGAAACACAAGCGAGAAGCCGAAAGGAATCCGGACCGTGAGCGATCTCAAACTCGACATTGCCTTCTGGCACTACGACCGCGTACGGCCGCTCGTCGACGGCGCGGTGAAGATCGAGGGCGTGGACGCCGCCTTCCACGGCGCGCGGATCGTGCCCGAGATCTTCGAGGGGATGATCCGCCGGCGCGCCTACGACGTCTCCGAGCTCGGCATGACCTACTTCCTGCGCACCTTCGACGACGAGGGGTACTCCCCCTTCGTCGCGATACCCGTCTTCCCCGTGCGGCTCTTCCGGCACGGCGCGATCTACGTCAACAGGGCGAGCGGCATCGGGGAGCCGCGGGGCGCCCCCCGCCCCGCCGGCGGGGGGCGGGGGCGGGGGCGCCCCCCCCGGGCGGCTCTCCCGGCCCGGCGCGAGCTACGTCCCCAGGGCGAGCGGCATCGGGGCGCCGCGCGCCCGCGCCGGCAAGCGGATCGGCGAACTCGCGCTCTACGGCCACGACGCCGGCGTCGTGCCGAAAGGCGTCGTGCCGAAGGGCATCCTGTCGGACGAGTTCGGAGTCAAGCCCGAGCAGAGCCGCTGGATCGTCGGCAAGACCGACTTCCCGATGGACCCGATCGACTTCGTGCCGCACCCGGTGCCCGACGGCGTGGAGGTGGAGTGGGCTGACGGGGACGCCGACCTCGGCGAGATGCTGCGGGCGGGCGAGATCGACGCGCTGATCTCCGCGGACGCGCCGAGGGCGTTCCTCGAAGGCTCACCGAAGGTCGGCCGGCTGTTCGGGGGCCACGCGGAGGTGGAGCGCGACTACTACCGGCGCACCGGCATCTTCCCCATCATGCACACGGTGGTCGTCACCCGCGAGCTGGCCGACGAACACCCCGACGTGGTCCGGGCGGTCTACGATGGTTTCGTCGACGCCAAGGCCGCCGCGCAAGAACGGTACGTGGGCGGCATGACGTTCAACAACGCGGACCTCATGCTCCCCTGGTTGACCGAACTGATCGGCGAGGACCGCGCGCTGCTGGGCGACGACTGGTGGCCCTACGGCGTCGGGCGCAACCGCGCCGCGATCGAGGCGGTTTTGCGCTACCACCACGAGCAGGGGCTGACGAAGCGCCGCTTCGCCGTCGAGGACGTCTTCTTCCCCGGCCTGCTCGACACGTAGCCGTAGGGCCGTCCCCCCTCGTCCGGCCGGCGCGCCGCGGCCTCCGGGCCTCGCCAAGTCCGACCCGGCCTCCGGGCAACATCGGAACGGGGAAGCACCCGATGCGCGAACTCGCGGTACCGGGGCCCGGCCCCTGACCGGGCCGACGGACCGATCCGGTCCGCACGCCACCCGGACCCCGCATCTGCCTGTGACGTCCGTGTGCCAGCGATCTTGAGGATCGGACCGCTCCCGGCCTGCCGCTTGAGGTTGCGCGCGCCGCTCCGGGCGGACGGCGACCCCGGTCGCGACCGCGATGAGCCCAACGACAGCCGCCGTGGGCGCAAGCGCGGTCGTCCCGATGAGCGACAGCATGCCCCCGCCCAAGCCAGCGCCGAGCGCGCTTGCGACGTAGATAGCCGATCCGTTGAGACCCATTGCGACAGGGGCCGTCTCGGGCGTGAGCGCGAGCAACCGGTGCTGCTGGGGCACGACCGTAAGGCCTGCCGTCCCTGGCCGCCCGCTCGACGGTCCCGGTGAGGTCCCAGCCCGGACGGAAGCCCGCCTCCTCTCTCTGCGAACGGCGCACCCCTCCCCGGTTGAGCGAGACCGCGGCGACCCGCACCAGCGCCTCCGACGGGGACGGGCGACCTTCCCCGTCCTCGCGCAAGGCCAGACGGTTTCCGCCGTCCGGATCCACAACGGCTCGCATCACGCCGTCCCTCTTTTTGCCGCCACCCGGACCGGGAGCTCCCGCACCGAGATCACCCGACTCATGACCGAAACGCCGCCCGCCCACATCGGGGACGCCGGTGCCGACGGACGGAAGCGCCGGCGCTGGCGGTCGTTCGTCTAGCGGCCCGTGTGGCCGGTCCCGACAGGTCCCGGAACGGGGCAGCAAGCACGCGTGTCGGTCAGGGCCTCGCAGCCTCGCACCCCACCGCGCTCACAGCTGCGTGGCGCCCCCGTCCACGGCGAGCTCGGCCCCGGTCGTGAACGTCGCCCCGAACGCGAGGAACGCCACGGCCTCGGCGACCTCCTCCGGGCGGCCGAGGCGGCCCATGGGGGTCCCTTCGGCGTACTGGCGCTTGGCCTCTTCGGCGGCGTCGGCGGGCATCGTCCTGTCGAGAACCCCCGAGTCGACGGCGCCCGGGCTCACCGCGTTGACGCGGATGGCGCGCGGCAGCAGCTCGCGGCCGAGCGTGCGCGCCATCGAGCGCAGCGCGGCCTTGCTGGCGGCGTACGCGCTGAGCGTGGGGAGGGACATCTCGTTCGCCACCGAGGTGGTCAGGACGACGGCGCCCCCGTCGCGCATCAGCGGCGCGAGCTTCTGCACGGCGAAGTACGGGCCCTTGGCGTTGGTCGCGAGCTGCTCGTCGAAGTCCGCCTCGGTCGCGCCCTCGTGCGGCGCGGGGCGCGTCACCCCGGCGTTCGCGAAGAGCAGGTCGAAGGCACCGAACTCCGAGCGCACGCGGTCGGCGAGATCGTCGAGGTCGCCGAGCGAGGCCACGTCGCTTCCGACGACGACCGCGTCCTCACCCAGTTCTTCGCGGGCCGCGTCCAGCGTCTCCTGCGTGCGCCCGGTGACGAGGACGCGGGCGCCCCGGTCGAGCAGCAGCTTCGCGGCGGCCAGCCCGATCCCGGTCGTGCCGCCGAGGATCACGGCGCGTTTGTCGTCGTAGTTCTCCATTGTCATGTTGTCCTTTCCTGGTGGACGTGCTTGCGGCTGGTGGCTGCGTTAGGTGGCGGTGCCACGTGCCGGTCTTCCGCGAAGGAGGGCGCGGCTACCCCGCTAGTGGACCTAGCGGGAAGGGGTTTGCCCGGGCGTCAGGGCGCGAGCACGATCTTGCCCCGGGTGTGGCCCCGCGCCAGGTCCCGGTAGGCCTCCCGGACCTCCTCCAGCGGGTAGACCCAGGCTACCGGGACCTCCAGCGTACCGTCGGAGATCATGCCGACCAGCTCGGCCACCACGTCTGCGCTGGCCGCGGCCATGCCGCCCTCGGCCTTGACCCCATGCTTCTCGGCCGCCGCGAAGTCGGCGATGGTGTTTATGCGCTCCGGCCGGACGCCGAGCTCCAGCGCAAGCTCCACGTAGCCCGAACCGAAGGCGTCGATGAAGGCGTCCACCTTGCCGCCGGACGCCTCCCGGACACGCCCGGCGACGCCCTCGCCGTAGGCGACGGAGACCACCCCGCGCTCCGAGAGCCAGGCGTGGTTGGTCTCACTGGCGAGACCGATCACCTCGGCCCCGGCGTTCCTCGCCAGCTGCACGGCCAGCGAGCCGACCCCGCCGGCCGCCCCGGAGACCACGATGGTATCGCCATCCCTAGCAGAGACGGCCCGCACCGCCGCGTAGGCGGTCGCCCCGGCGACGAACAGGGCGCCGCCCGCTTCCCAGGAGACGTTCTCCGGGCGGGAAACCAGATTCCCCGCCTCCACGACGGCGAGTTCGGCGTGGCTCGACCTTGTGTTGACGAAGCCTACGACCTCGTCGCCGACCGAGAACGCCTTGACGCCTTCCCCGACCTCCTCTACGGTCCCGGCGAGGTCGCTGCCCTCGCCGGAGGGGAATGTGGCGGGCCATATGCCGTGCAACACCCCCTCGCGGATGCCCGCCTCGCCCGGGTTGATCCCGGCGGCCCTGACCCTCACGAGGACCTGGCCGGGTCCGGGGTTCGGGCGCTCCACCTCCGCGACGTAGAGGACGTCGATCCCGCCGTACCCGTCGAACCTTACCGCCTTGGGCATATCGTCTTCCTCCTTGTACCTTGGTTCTGGTCGTAAACCGCGGCGAAGCCGGTCGGTCACCGGGCGGATCTCACGGCCGGGCGATCCGCCGGGCGGCCTCCACGACGGCGGCCCGCCGTCGGGCCCGCTCGTCGGGGTCCGCGGGGTCCGCGCCGGAGAGCATGCGCGCGACCTGCGGCGCGGCGTCCCACCAACTCGCGAGCGCGATCAGCATGAACATCAGGTGGGCGGGATCTAGGGCGCCGTCGATCAGCCCCTCGCGCTGGGCGGCGGCGATGGCCTCGACCTTGCCCTTGTAGAGGGCGCTACGGGTGAGCTCGTCGTGGGCCGCGCCGGTGTCCGCCAGTCCCTCCCAGACGACCAGCCGGGCGAGTTCGGGGTGTGACTGCTGGTAGTCGAAGGTCCGACCCGCGATCTCCCCGAAATCCTCCACCCGCTCGATCCTCGGCGGCACCGCCGCGGCGACCTTCTCGGCCTCCTCGCGCACCACGGCGCCGAACAGCGCCGCCTTGTCTCCGAAGTAGTGGTAGACCCGCTCCCGGTTCACGCCCGCGCGCGCCGCGACGCGGTCGATCGTGGTGCCGTGCCGGCCGTGCTCGGCGAACTCGGCGACCGCCGCCTCCCGGATCCGACGCTTCGTTGTCTCGACGTCTCTGACCACGACGCACAGTATATACCAACACCAACGTTTGTGTTGGCTGATGGTCCTCTCCGCGGTACGGATACCGGAAAGTTGGGCAACTCGGGGACGGCGGTCGGCGGGATCCTCAAGAGGCAGAAGGCGGCGGCGAGACTGGCGGCCGGCGCCTGACGGGGGACCCTGTTCCGTTGCTGCCCGTGGATTGGTATCAGCCGCCCCAGGGGCCGAGTACTGCTCGAACGAAAACGAGCGATAAACATCGGCGGTGGCGTATCGTGTACCGTTGTCGGAAACAGTTGCGGGCACTTGCGGAGCCCCCGTCGCCTCGCTATCGAGATGTTGGGGTGGTAGACGCTTCGGATAGGCGCCACTACCAAAGCTAGGTGGTTGTGTGGGGCGCGCTTCGTTCGGGGTGGGACATCACTGGTTGGACCCCGTAATTTCCGTAAGTTCAGAGGGGGATCACCAACCAGCGCCCGCCGGCCACGAGGACCGCGAGGACGAGCAGGACGGCGGTGACAACGGTGGGCGGAACCTCTTTGCGCGAGGCGTGCAGGACCACCGCGCCGATCATGATGGGCACCAGCCCGGCCGCCGCCAGCGGGGTCAGCCAGGGCAGCACCCCGGTCAACCCCGGAAGGATGAGCCCGAACGCGGCGAGGACCTCCGCCGCGAAGACGGGCCGCATCAACCCGGCCGGGAAAGGCACCTGCTCCCCCATCTCGCGCACGGCCTTCGGAGGGAAGAAGAACAGCAGACCGTGCGCCAGAAAGACGACGGCCAGTAACGCCTGCGCGACCCACAAAAACGTGTTCATCGTTCTCTAGTCCTTTCTTGTCGGGTGAAAGCCAGCGAGCGGGGGCCTTCCGGGCATCCGCGCCCGGAAGGCCTCGTTCGTGCGCCTACGTGACGAGCGGCGCGACGTGAAAGCCGACGTCGGTGGCCGGGATCCAGCCAGAGTTGTCGACGCCGGCGAGTTGACGGGGTCGGGTGCGGATAACGCCCAGGATCACCTCGTAGACGCGGGGACCGCGACCGCCGACCTCCTCTGCGATCGTGCGGATCATCGACTTCGTGGCGGCGGCAGCGACGCCGCCGGCCCCGGGAAACGGGATGTCGGCGCTGAACCAGTTGAGCTGCGAGATCACCCCCGACGGCTTGACGGCGGGTACCAGGGCGCGGTAGGCCCTGAAGATGCTCGTCTGGTTGGCCGCGACGAGCGCTTCCCATTCGTCGTCGGTGTGGTCGAGCAGGTCCTTGCGACCCTGCGCCCCCCGGTCGGGGATAGAGACCGCGACGCCGTCGAGGGGGCCGTGCTCGTCGACCAGCTCCCCGACATCCTTTTCGAGATCATCGCTCACAACGTCGGGGGGACGGGCGAGGAGATCCGGGTCGTCGACGCGGGCGGCCAGGTCGTCGAGCTTGGCCCGGGTGCGGGCCGTGGCTAAGAC
>CAXUFZ010000061.1:0-14533 GCA_964250345.1 uncultured Rubrobacteraceae bacterium | reverse complement strand
CATCTGCACCGGGTAGCCCTCCAGCGCCCGCTCGGCGGCGGCGCCGCTGCGGGCGGGGCGCCGGGAGCCCCCCCCCGCCCCCCCCCCCCCCCCCCCCCAAAACAAAAACCCCCCCAACCCCCGCCGCCGGGGGGGCAGCCGCGGCCAAAAACGCCCCCGCGACCGCCCGCACCGGGATCATGGCGAGGTTGAACCCGCGTTCCGCTCCCTTAACCTTGTCCAGCACGATCTCCAAGACCGACAAAACCGCCAGGACACCCAGCACGATCGCCAGACGCGTCTCCAGCCCACCGGCGACGTCAGACAACGCGAAAAGGCCGAGGGTCACGAAGGCAAAAGCCAGAAGCAGCGGCAAAAAAGCCCTCACCCCAGCAACGGAGGCGAGCCCGACGCCGATACCTATGGCGAGAAGAGTCTCCACGCCGGCATTATACCCGGACGGGGTCGGGGCTTCGCCCGGTCTTGCAACCGCCCGGTCCGATTCCCGGTGTTATGATACGTTGGTTACTTCGACGAAAGGCGGCGACCTTGGAACCTCTGCACGCGGTGGCTCTCGTCGTAGCCCTGGCCGTACTGGCCGCGTGCGCGTTCGTCGAGGTGCTGGGCTTCAGCAGGCTGGTATCGTCCTTTGCGCGGCTCTTTTTCGGCCGGCGTTGATGCCGGCGAGATCCCGCAAGCCCTCTTCCCTCTGAGCTATACTCGCTGGGCTTTACGCCGTGTTTGACGAGGGCCGGAGGGTTTCAGACGTGTCGCAGGCCGTGACGATGGAGAAGATAGTCGCCTTTTGCAAGCGCCGGGGCTTTGTGTACCAGAGCTCGGAGATCTACGGCGGACTGCGCTCCTCCTACGATTACGGACCGCTCGGTGTCGAGATGAAGCGGAACATCAAAGAGGAGTGGTGGCGGAGCCTCGTGCACACGCGCGACGACGTGGTGGGGCTCGACGCGGCGATCATCATGCACCCGAAGGTGTGGGAGGCCTCCGGGCACACCGAGACCTTCAACGACATGCTCGTCGAGAGCCGGACCAGCAAGCGCCGCTACCGGGCCGACCACCTCATCGAGGACGCCACCGGCATCGACGCCGAAGGCATGAGCGCCGAGGAACTCACGAAGATCATCCAGGAAGACGACCGGATCAAGGATCCCGTAAACGGGGGGAGGGACTTCGCGCCGGTGCGGCCTTTCAACCTGATGTTCGAGACGCATCTCGGGCCGGTCAAGAGTGCCGAGAACGTGGCCTATCTCAGGCCGGAGACGGCGCAGGGGATCTTCGTCAACTTCAAAAACGTGTTGCAGACGAGTCGGGTCAAGGTTCCGTTCGGGATCGCGCAGCAGGGCAAGTCCTTCAGGAACGAGATCACGCCGGGCAACTTCATCTTCCGCACCCGCGAGTTCGAGCAGATGGAGATGGAGTTCTTCTGCGAGCCGGGCACGGACGAGGAGTGGCACGAGTACTGGATCGAGCAGCGCTGGAACTGGTACCTCGGTCTCGGCATCCGGGAGGAGAACCTCCGCCGCTACGAGCACCCCCAGGAGAAACTCTCCCACTACTCCAAGCGAACCGTGGACATCGAGTACAACTACCCCTTCGCCGGCTGGTCCGAGCTCGAAGGCGTCGCCAACCGCACGGATTACGACCTCAAGCAGCACGCGGCGCACTCCGGCGAGAACCTGGAGTACATAGACCAGGCCACCAACAACCGCTACGTCCCCTACGTCATAGAGCCCGCCGTGGGCCCCGACAGAATAATGCTCGCCCTCCTCATGGACGCCTACACCGAAGAAGAGGTAAACGGCGAAGAGCGCACCGTCCTGAAACTCCATCCAAGAGTGGCGCCGACAAAGGCCGCCGTCTTCCCGCTCTCAAAGAAAGAGCCCGTCTCGACCATCGCGCGCGAACTCTACGACGACCTCAAGGGCGACTACCGCATCTTCTACGACGACGGCGGCTCCATCGGCCGCCGCTACAGGCGGCAGGACGAGGCCGGGACCCCCTTCTGCGTCACGGTGGACTTCGACACCATCGAGGACAAACAGGTCACTATCAGGGACCGAGACACGCTGGAGCAGGAGCGTGTGCCGATCGATTCGGTGCGGGACAGATTGAAGAGCCTTATTTCGGGTTAAAGGAGGCGCTTCTTGCCTGTAGAGGTGATCGGGCTCGACCACGTCTTCGTGGCAGTCCGGGACATGAAGACCTCCGAAGCGTTCTACGACCGTGTCATGCCCATTCTGGGCTTCAGGCGGGGCGATGCGGAGATCGGCGGGGATTCCCATGTCGTCTACTACGGCCGCCAGATGGTGTACGTGCTCAGGCCCGCGAGGGCGGGCACCGCGGACCACGACCCTTACGCGCCGGGACTGCACCACCTATGCTTCAGGGTGGTGGACGAAGAGGCCGTGGACCGGGCGGCAAACGAACTGGCTGGGGTCGGCGTCGAAGCTACACAGCCTCGTTACTACCCGGAGTACGGGCCGGATTACTACGCGACTTTCTTCGAAGACCCGGATGGGATTCGGCTGGAAGTGATGAACTTCCGGGCGCTGCGCCGCAAGATCATGTACGACTGGGAAGCCAGGTACGAAGGCTAGGTGGAGCTTCCCTCACCCCTCCGCGGCGCCCCGGATCGCGCCGTTGTCTATCTTACGCTCCAGGGTGTCGACGAGGTCGGTCATGCCGTTGTAGTCCACGTTGCGGATGCCCTCGTAGAGCCTGGGGTTTATGTCCCACTCGTGCTCCAGGGGTTTGAGGTTCAGGTCCTTGTAGCGGACGGTTACCGTAATATCCGAGGCGATCTCGCCGCGCTTGATGGCCGGCAGGAGGTTGTCCAGGGTGTCCCAATAGCAGGCGATCTTGGCGCCGGGGGCGAGCGAGGTGAGCCCCTCCTCGAAGAAGGGGAGGTCGCTCAGGATCTGCCCGTCGGAGCTCTGGACGGGGGCGGAGAAATCGAAGGTGATGTCCTTGGCCGGGCCCTGGCCGACGTTCTGGACGATGATGTTCATGTTCGGCAGGTTGGCGTAGTCCTCGGAGACCGTGATCAGAGGCCTCCCGCCGCCCGCGGAGTGCTCGGTACGCATCTCCTCGACCATCTCTTGTGTGGTGCGGATCGAGAAGTAGTACCCGAACCCGATCACCACGATAAAAATGGTCTGCAAGATGGGCGCGGCGATCTGGGCAAGGGTTAGCAGGTTCAAGATGCCTCCGAGGTAGTTTCCGAAGGCTATTGTATCCCCGACGCCAGCCGGCCAACCCCCCGTATTGCGAAAGGCGAATTTTCAGGGCAGCAGAGAGATGTGTCCTTCCGCGGCCACGACGCCGAAGTGACGCCGGTCCAGCGTGAGAACTCTGCCGCCATTGCGCTCGGCGCAAGAGATCATACTCGCGTCCGCGAAACCCAGCGGCAAATCGTCGTAGCGGCTCACGAGCTCCCGATGCAACCGAAATCCTCTTCGCTGCGGTCCACTATGTACCCGCCGGATTCGGTGTCCAGTGGCAAGTTTTCGAGCGCTCCGCAGCCGCTCTTCGATCACGCAGGCGATCTGTGCCAGGACGCCGGCAGGCACCAAGTACGGGCCCCGGTCCTCAAAGAGAGCTGTTCCGACCGGCTCGTGAGCTATGCCTGCGCGATTAAGCAGAGTAAAAGGTCCCGAAGTGTCGAGCGTGATCAGGCCTTGCTCCATTGATCGAACAGCCAGTCTTCTGAATCCGCACCGGACAGTTCTTTGTCCTCGCCGATCCCGATGGACCTGGGCTGCGGACGCTCCTGACGCCCCAGGTACTCTTCGAGGGCCCTCCGCAAAACGTCGGCCTGCGGCTTCTTCTCCATCCGCGCGGCATCTTTGAGAGCCCGGCGCATCTCAGGAGGTAGGTATACGGTCGTCTTCTCCATCATCTCAAAAGCAATATACCGTACGCCATACGCGCTCTGTCCGATCGGTGACGTTCGCTGGTGACGTCAGGCGTCCGGTCTGGTCCCGCGCGGCAGGTCCTTTGTGGCCCGCACATAGGCGGTGACGCGCTCATCGAGGTCGAGCGGGTAATCGTACCCGAGGCCGTCGGCCACACCGATCCCAATCCGGCGGAAGAGCGCTATCGTGCGGAAGAGGGCTTCCCAATTGTCCGCGACGTCAGCGCCAGCGTAGGTGCTTTCGAGCTCTTCCCAGATCTCCGGCGGGAGGCGCTTCTTCAGCCCTTTCCCGAGCCAGTCCATCGGGATCGACCAGCCGCGGTCGAGCTCTATCCTCCACTCCAGCATCCGGCGCAGATATTTGTGCTTCATGTCGGTTTCGAGCACCAACTTTGCCGGCATGAGCTCCTCGCGCCACAGAAACTTCGCCGCGTAGGTCGCGCCCTCGAAGAAGTCGTTGACCCATGTCAGGAAAGCTTCCTCCTCGGGCCGGTCCGGGACGTAGGCTCTGTATGTCGGCGGGTTTAATCCGGCGGTGAGGTCGTCCTTGTCGAGAAGCACGGCGTAGCCGGCGTCGAGCTCGTCCGTCAGCGTCGGCGCGGCGGTGATCCTTCGCAGCAGGCCGACGGGCCAGACCCTGAAGTCGATCTTCAAACTGTCGGCGTATTGCACGACGTTGCCCGTCTGCTCGACGCCAAAATCGGGCTCGGGTTCGATGGGGTCCCAGTACGTGACGAGCACCTCGCCGAAGTCTTCGAGCCAGGATCGGTCTTCGAAGAACGGCCGGATGTCCTCGACCACGAGCACCACGTCGTAGTCGGAGAGCCTGTCCACCGGGTAGCCCGGCCTCGCGCGGGTGCTGGTGAGTAGCATCGCGCGCACCGGGTCCCTGCCCTCGGCCCATTGGATCAAGCGACTTAAGACGTCGTTCGGGTCGTGCTCGACGATCATGGCGACCCCCTGCCGGAGAGCGGCGCGACGTGTGCGACGTTGGCCCCAGGATACACGACCCGCCGCGGACCGCCGAACGACGCGGAGCCCGCGGTACGAGACCGCGGGCTCCGAACGAAGCGGCTCCGGTACTGGCCGGTTAGCCGGTCATCTCGACCGGGTTGCGCCAGCCGTCGAGCGCCTCGCGGCGGGGGGTCAGGTGCGTCTCCGGCGTGCCCTGGTCTTCGAGGAAGGAGATGGCCTCCTCGCAGAGGGCCTCTCCCTCGCCGGGGCGGCTGCGCCAGACGTTGGTGGTCTCGCCCGGGTCGGTGCGGAGGTCGTAGAGCTCCGGCTGGTCGTTCGGGCCGCCGAGGATCGCGGATCGGTCGCGCGTGGTCACGGTTATAGGCATGTAGCTGGCGACCTTGCGGGGGGTGGAGTCTACGGCGGTCGTGATCTCGCCCTCCGCCATGTACAGCGGCCAGGAACTCACGACGAACGGCCGGTGCTCGCTCTTCTGCCCCGAGAGCACGCCGCCGAAGGACTCGCCCTTCATCGTCGCGGGGCGCCCGACGCCGGTGAGGTCGAGCACGGTCGGCGCGATGTCTGGGGCGGTGGTGAGGGCCTGGCGGTGTCCCGGGGTGAGGCCGGGGCCGCGGGCCATGAGCGGGAGGCGGCTGAGCTCGTTGTAGAGCGGGGACCACTGCACCGTGAGCAGCCACGACTCGGAGAGCCAGGAGGGGACGTTGGAGCCTTCTGAGACGACGGCCTCGGGCTCGTGGACCCACTCGGCCTTGCCGAAGTAGTCGTGCTCGCCGAAGTAGAAACCGTGGTCGGTGGTGAAGATGACGACGGTGTTGTCCGTGAGGTTCAGCGCGTCGAGCTTGCCGAGGAGGCGCCCGATCCAGAAGTCCACCATCGTGACCTCGCCGCAGTACGTCGCGTGCGCGAGCTCCACGTCGTCCTCGGTAAGCCCCGCCTCCCGCCAGTTGCCGTAGGCCGGGTAGATCTGCCCCCCGTCGAAACTGTCCCTGTACTGCTTGGTGTAGTAGTCGGGGGCGTCCCAGGGCTCGTGCGGGTCCCACGTGTCTACGTAGAGAAAGAACTGCTCGTCGTGGTGCCGCTCCAGCCACCGCTCGGCCTCGGTCATGGTCCGCGCCACCAGCCGGTCTTCTTCCCTGGTCCAGCACGAACGCGCGTCGGCCCGCTCATGCGGCCTGGTGTCGTCGCCCTGACCCCGCACCCACACGAAGTCGTCGAAGCCCCGGTCGTAGCCGAAGCCGTTCCTGACGTAGAACGGCGTGTCAACAATGCCCATCGTGTGATACCCGGCCGCCGAGAGAGCCTGCGGCAGCGTCGTCAGGCGCGTCGGCAGCGGCTCCCATCCCATGTGCGTGTAGGAGAAGGTGCCGGTCAGGATGTCCGCCCGCGCCGGCATCGTCGGGAACGACGAGGCGACGTGGTGGTCAAACACGGCGGACTGGCGCGCGAAGGCGTCCAGGTAAGGGGTCTTTATGTAGGGGTTCCCGTAGGCCCCCAGGTGGTCCCGCCGGAACGTGTCCGCCACGATCACCACGACGTTCGGTCGATCCATCCTCTGTTTCCTCCCAATGCCTACCGTTTTTACGTCCAACGACGCGATACCCTACAACATACTTCACAAAAATACTAGGCAAAGTTTATAAATCCACAAGAAAATGTGCTGGGTGGCGGAGTACGCCAGGGATGTCGCCTTCGTTTGTCGGCGAGGCGTGGTTTTTGGGGTTGCGTTTTTGGCCCCGTGCCGTGGGGGTGTTGGCTGGTCGCGTCTACGGTATCCGGGGCGCGGGCGGGTTTGAAACCCGCCCCTACATGGTCAATGGGGTTGCGCGGCGTTTTGGGAGGTTCGCCGTTTTGTTGGCCGCAGCGGGACGCGGCCGGCGTGTCTCTTTTCTAATCCTCCGGGATCTCGTCGTAGACCATCTTGAGGTCCATGCCCTGGGCGCGGCGGACCAGGCGGGAGGCGACGTAGATCAGGAGGGCCAGGAGGTACATGGCGCCGAGGTAGATGAAGGATTGGGGGTCGTTGATGCCGTAGACGTCGTTGGTGACCCACTGGTAGACGCAGAAGGCCAGGAAGAGGCCGAAGGCGGTGGCGGCGACCGTTATGAGGGGGATGCCGAGGAGGTTGTAGCGGGCTATGGGCGAGGCGTTGTAGATCTCGGGTTTGCGCCACGGCAGGATGGCCGCCGCGACCGTCGAGCCGAAGAACGTCATCGCGATGACGAGGGTGGCGTTGAGCGTCCAGGAGGCGAAGTCCTCCCCGAACGCGTAGAGGTAGCTGATCGGGATGGAAGGTATGAGCATGAGCAGAAGCGCCACGTAGGGGACGCCGCTGCGCGTGGTCTTGGCGACGGCCTCGGGGAGCACCCGGTCGAAGGCCGTGGCGAACACGACGCGGGTGGAGGACATGAAGACCGAGCCGACCCACCCGAAGAACCAGAGGGACATCAGGGCTATGAAGATGACCTGCAGGATCGGGTTTCCGAGCAGGAACGAGGCCAGCAGGGCCGGGTAGGGCCAGGCGGAGATCGGTCCCTCGCCGGCCCAGAAGGCGGCGTTGGCGGCGTAGTAGAAGTCCCACCCGAAGGTCTTGGCGAAGAGGAGGAGCATGACGACGACCGTCACGGAGGTCAGGACCAGCGCCCCGCCCATCGCGTAGATGTTCCTGCGGAAGTCCGAGGCGCCCCGGACCTCGCCGTAGAGTGTGGCGCCCCAGTTGGAGAACAGGTTGAAGAAGGCCAGGAAGGGGATCAGGAGCAGCGTCGGGAAGGCCGCCGAGTCCGTCGGAAGGCCGCCGGCCTGCTCGCCGGCCTGGATCGTCTGCTGGTAGGCGTTGCCGCCCGCGCCGAGCATGCTGCTCGCCTCGGTGTTGAAGGCCGCGACGAAGTCGGAGCGCGAGCTGACGAGGAGGATTATCAGCATGACGGCGAGCCCGGCGAGGCCGCCGTAGAAGCAGAACTTCTGGACGCGGGCGTAGGAACGCATCCCGAGCGAGATCAGGCCGGAGGCCAGAAGCGCCACTATTACGCAGGCGGTAAACAGGCCGGAGGACTGGCCGAAGAAGGCGACGGCCCCGTCGAAGCCCATGATGGCGGACAGGGGGACGAAGACCTCTTTGACGAGGATGTCCGCGTAGATCGGGACCCAGTGCCACAGGATGAACCACCATCCCGTCACCGCCAGGACGAAGCCTATCCCGCCCCCGAGGATCCGGCTCATCCACACGTAATCGCCGCCGGCCCGGGGCATCACGGCTATCAGGGCGGCGTAGGTGACGGCCTGGAAGACCAGGTAGAGCCCGGCCAGGATCACGGCCGGGATCAGCGCCCCGTCCGGGACGAAAGGCGCGTAGGAGAGGATGAAGAGCCCGAGCGTGATCAGGTTGATCGAGAACGTCGCGTAGATAAACGCGTCCCACACGGACCACCCCCGCAACAGCCCGGTCGCCTTCCTCTGGAACAGGTCGCCCGAGCCCGTACTACCGCCGGCCGCCGGATTGCTCGCCATCTATCTCCCCTTTTGTCTAGCCGCTAGTGAGTATGAACCGCTTGACCTTCTTGCCGCCGTCGAGATCAACGACGGCCCCCAGAAGCTGCCCCTGCTCGTAAGAGCTCCCCGGGTTGATGCACAAAGTTCTTCCGATCCTGGTGTTTCCCCGCGCCTCGTGGATGTGCCCGTGCAGCGCGAGCGCCGGCTCGCCCTCCTCTATGACCTCCCGCACGGCCGTCGAACCGACGGGGACCGTGGAGCGGCCCGCGTCTTTCGGGCGCATGTCGGCGTCTATCTCCGGCGCGTCGTCGAGACCGGAGCCGTGCGGCGGGCAGTGGAAGTTGTAGACGGTCTTTTCGGGTGGGGCCGTCACCTGAGAAGTCATCTTTTCGAGGCGCTCTTTCAGGTCGGGCTCGTCCTCCTCGCGGTACGTGTCCCAGGGGGTACGGTTGGCCCAGCCGGTCGAGGCCATCTGGAAGTCGCCGAATTCTATGACCTGCCCCTCGGCGAGGCGCACGCCCTTCGCATTCGAGATGATCTCGTCCACCTCGAACTGGTCGTCGTTGCCGGGGCTGACGAAGCACTCGATGCCGGTGCCGCCGAACTTCTCGTCGGCCATCCGCATCCAGCGCTCGACGGTGCCGAGCATCTCGTTGTGGAAGTACTTGTCGCGCAGCTTCTCGTCGGCCTCGAGCTCAGACATCTCGTCCGGGTCGGTGCGGAACGGGTAGTAGCCGCGCCGGCGGACGGAGTCTTCGAACTCTTTGACGTCGTCTTCGCTCTCGAAGTCGCGGCGGTTTTCCAGGAGGGTGGCGTGCCATTTGCCCTCGCCGGATTTGACTACCGGGACGAGGGCCTTGCCGGTCATGTCGCCGCCGAGGACGACGACTTTAGCTTCGTAGTGTTTGCCGGCGTTCAGGAACTTTCTCCAGCACGTCTCCGAGCCGTGGATGTCCGTGGCGAAGAAGATGCGCGTGTCCGGTCCCCTCGAAAAGAGCCTTGAGATCATGGTCCCCCCTCTACCTCCTCTGGAAGGTCGTACCAACGCTTTCTGTCCCCGATCTTCGCCCGCATCCTCCACGCGAACGGTTTGGGCTCCGCCTCTATCCGCTCCTGCAGTTCTTGCACGCGTCCCTCGATGCGCTCCTTGCTCCCGGCGGACAGGTCGTAGCGGTCGAGGTGGCCCTTTAGAGAGTCGAGGTTCGCGGTGAAGGTGCGCCAGAGGCCCCAGTCGGCGGCGCAGAGTTGGGCGATGCGGGCGGCGTTTATGGCGTCGCCGTCCTCTTCTTTGACGGGGTGGTCGTGGAGGAGGGCGAGGGCGTCGCGGACATCCTTTTCATTGAGCTCGATGATCTGGAGCTTCGTCAGGAGGAGCTCGGCGAGCGGGATGGTGAGCGGCTCGGCGGCGAGGCGGTCGCCGATGGGGACCTCGTGGCACATCCTGAAAGTCCCGACGAGGACGTCGACCTGCCGGCCGTGGTCGTCGTCGAAGAACAGGAGCCGCTCGCGGCCGTAGAGGGTGTTGAAGCGGGTCTGGGGCGTGTAGCCGATGGACTCGAAGAACTTCTGGGCGTCGGCGGAGCGGCCCTTGGGGACGATCCAGTCGAGGTCGGCGTAGTCGCGGCGGAAGGCCGGCTCCAGGCCGTTCGAGGCGCGGACGTTAATGGCGATGCCGCCGATGAGCCGCGCGGCCACGTTCTGTTCTTCCGCTATGCCGGCTACGCGGCGGGCTTCCTCGACCACGTCGGGGTGCCTCTGTCTTTCTCCGTCTTGCATCCGCCTCCTATCCCTCTTCGGCTTGGTGGGCGGCTTGGATCCAGGGCTCCACCGCGCTGCGGTTCTCGGATTCCTCCAGCCAGTCGCGGACGCCCGCCTCGGCTTCTTTTCCGGAGTCCACGGCCGTGTTTATGGCGACTTCCAGCTTGCCCACCTGGGTCTCGTCGAGTTTCATCGCGCCGATCAGGGCGTGGGCCACGGGGTCGTCTTCGGCGAAGTCCCGGCGGGCGACGGAGTAGAGCTTCTGGGGGTTGTCCGCGGTGCCGAGGGCGTCTTTGGGATCTTCGAGGTAGCGGAAGTCGTATTCCTCGGCCATCCAATGCGGCGACCAGGCGACGAACACGAAGGGCTCCTCCATGACGTAGGCCTTGCGGAGTTCGTCGAGCATCGCGGGGGTGCTGGCCTCGACCAGGCTGAAGTTCAGGCCGTACTCCGGGCGGACGTTCGTGCCGATCTTCTCCATCAAGGTGGCGCCGGGTTCTATGCCCGTGATCATGCCCGCGTCGGAGGACTTGAGGTCCCCGATGCCCTGCACGCCCGCCATGTAGTGCGGGACGGCGATCCCGAACTCCGTCTCACCCGCGTACCAGGGCTTTCGGGACATCTCGACGCTCTCGCCGGCGCCCTCCACGTAGCCCTGGTGGTTCGGCATCCAGGCGTCCATAAAGACGTCCGTCTCCCCGCTCGCCACGCCGTCGAAGACCTTGGGGACCGTGTCCGAGACCTTCATCTCCACGTTCTCGTAGCCGAACTCGTCTTCGAGGAGGACCTTGATCAGGGTGGAGTTCGCCACGTTCTCGTCCCACTCCAGATACCCGAGCGTAACCTGCTCCCCCCCGCCGAACCCGCAACCCACCGGCAGGGAGAGCAGGGCCCCGAGGACTACGACGGACAGTGAGACTCTAAAACCCCTGGTTCTACTCACGTTCCCGGTCTGGGTCGCGGATATGTCAACCGCGCCGGCCCCGGCCCGAAGTCGGGACCGGGGCCGCGTCGCGTATGGTTTTTCGTCCCGCTAGGCCTGCCTGGCGGCGTCCACCGCGTTCTGCACGGCGGCCTTGTTCTGGTTGTACCAGTTGCGGATGCCTTCGAGCTCGTTGCCCGTGCCCGCGTCCCGCATCTCCAAGCCCATCTGGTTGATTTGCGCCTCGTCGAGCGAGAGGGCGTTGAAGAAGGCGTAGGCCCGGGGGTCGTCGTCCTGGAGGTCGGCGTTGACGACGGCGGTGACCCTGGCGGGGTCGTCCCAGTCGGCCTGGGCGTTCTTGGGATCCTCGAGGTAGACGAAGTCGTACTCCTCGTTCATCCAGTGCGGCGACCAGCCCGTGAACACGATGGGCTCCTCGTTGCCGTAGGCCTTGTCCAGCTCGGAGAGCATCCCGGCCGTGGAGGAGGTGACCAGCTCCATGTCCAGGTTGTAGGCGGGGATGACCTCGTTGCGGATCTGGGGCATAAACGTCGCGCTCGGCTCGATGCCGATGATCTCGTTCGTGCCCGCGTTGGCGAGGTCCGCGATGCTCTGGATGCCCATGTAGGTCGGCGCCGTGAGGCCGTAGGCGGTCTGTCCCCCGTACCACGGGTCGAGCAGCTCCAAGTCGTTCTTGAGCTGGGGCTTGTTGATGAACGTCATGTGGTTGGGCAGCCAGACGTCCTGGAAGGCGTGCAGGTCACCCTCGGCCACACCCTGGAAGAGCAGGCCGAGCTCCAGCGGCCCTTCTATGTTCACCTCGCTGTAGTCGAACTGCTCCTCGAAGATCAGCTTCGTCAGGTTCGCGACGGCGATGTTCTCCGTCCACCCGATGCTCCCGAGGTTCAGGGTGGTGTTGCCGCTGCTGGAGGAACCCGAACCGCCGCCGCTGCCGCAACCCGCGAGCCCGAGAAGGCCGGCGCCCGCCAGCGTGCCGCCGCTCAACCTCAGCATCTCTTTCCTGGTCAACTTGCCCTTCATGTCCCTACCTTCCGTCTGGACCGCATGTCCTGTTGCGCTTGGATACTTTCTACGCTCCTTGCGTCTTCCCGGATGTATCTGTCAGACGTCTCTCATGCTCCTCCAGAGCCCCCGTCGAAACCCCCGTCGGCAGGGGCCGCCCTCGCCGTTTGGTTGGCCTTTCCGCGCGAGATGAGCTTGGAGAAGCTTCCCCCGTCGCCCCTCTCCAGGCCGCGCGTCATACGATCGAGGATGACGGCCAGGATCACGATGCCGACGCCGCCGACGAGGCTGGCCCCGACGTCGAGGTTGCCCAGGCCCACGATGACCGGCTCCCCGAGTCCGCCCGCGCCGACCAGCGCGGCTATGACCACCATCGAGAGCGAGAGCATGATGGTCTGGTTGACCCCGGCCATGATGGACCGTACCGAGAGCGGGAGCTCCACCTTCGCCAGCGTCTGCCACGGCGTGGACCCGAAGGCGTGCGCCGCCTCGACGGTCTCCTTCGGCACCTGCTGGATGCCCAGCATCGTCAGCCTGACGGCGGGCGGCATGGCGAAGATGACCGTGGCGATGAGCGCCGGCGAGTTGCCGAGGCTGAAGATGATCACCACGGGGACCAGGTAGACGAAGGCCGGCATCGTCTGCATCGTGTCCAACACGGGCCTCAGGATGGTCTCGACCGTGCGGAACTTGGCCGCGACTATCCCGATAGGGATGGCGATGATGAGGGCCGTGACCGCGGAGGCCAAGACGAGCGCGAGGGTGATCATCGCGTACTCCCAAAGCTCCAAACTGATGATGAGCACAAAGCCCACCGCCGTGAGCAGCGCAACCCGCCAGCCTGCCATCAGAAACGCCAGAACGGCCAGTACAGCGATGACGACCAGCTCCGGCGGATAAGAGAAAATACCGGCGAGCCCGTCTATCATGCCCTCGATCAGGGCGGTGAGAAGGTCGAAAGGACCCTCAAAGGTCTCGGTGATCCAGCCGACAAAGATGTTGGTCCAGTCGGCGAGGGGTATGCGCGGTATCCAGTCCGTCATCTTTTACTCCCCCACCCTATGGACCCGAACCCTGTCACCGTCTTCGCGGGCCTCCGGCTCGTAAGGGTCGTCCTCATCCTGGGGCTCGGCGTGGGTGGTGAGGCCAGCGATGAGCGCGCCGCGCACGACGACGCCTTCAAGATGGTCCCCCTCGTCCACGACGGCCACGGGTGCGTCGGCGTCTTCCACGAAGAGCGGCAGCACCTCGCGGAGCGGCGTCCGGCGGTTCACCGTCGGCAGGCCATCTTCGACCGCGGGCCGGAGCTCGCGCTCGTCGCGCTCGGCGAGCCGGGCGACCTCCTCGGCCTCGCAGAGACCCAGCAGGCGCCGCTCTTCGTCCACCACGAAGATGTGGGAGAGGCCGGCCTGCCTCATGCGCCTCAGGACGACCGTGGGCCCCTCGCTGAGGTACGCCACTTCTCTGGGCCGGACCATGACGCTCTCGGCGGTGCGGACCTTGGCGTAGTCGACGTCCTCGACGAAGCGTTCCACGTACTCGTCGGCGGGCTCGCGCAGGATCTGCTCGGGCGTGCCGAGTTGCACGATCTCACCGTCCTTCATGATCGCCACCCGGTGCCCGAGCGTGAGGGCCTCGTCCAGGTCGTGCGTCACGAAAACGACCGTCCGCTTGGCCTCGCCCTGGATGGAGAGGAAGAGGTTCTGCATGTCGCGCCGGATCAGGGGATCGAGCGCGCTGAAAGGCTCGTCCATGAGCAGTATCTCCTGCTCCGTGGCGAGCGCGCGGGCGAGCCCGACCCGCTGCTTCATGCCGCCGGAGAGCTCCGTGATGAGCTTGTCGCCCTGCCCGTCGAGGCCGACCGCCGGGATGGCCTCGTCGGCCTTCTGCCGGCGCTCGTTGGCGGACATGCCCTGGATCTCGAGCCCGAAGGCGATGTTGTCGCGGACGGTCTTGTTGGGTAGCAGCCCGAAATGCTGAAAGACCATCCCGATCTTTCTGCGCCGGACCTGCCGGAGCTGCTTGGACGGCATGCCGTTTATGTGGTCTCCGCCGATGTAGACGTCGCCCTCGGTCAAGTCGTTGAGGCCGTTTATGCCGCGCAGGATCGTGGACTTCCCGCTGCCCGAGAGGCCGATGATCACGAAGATCTCGCCCGGGTACACGTCGAATGTGGCATCGTAGGCGCCGATGGTCGAGCCCGTCGCCCGCTCCACCTCGGCCTTGCTCTTCCCCTGGCGCCGCATCTCTAGCGCCTGCTGGGCCCGCCGTCCGAAGACGATCGAGCAGTGGTCCACCCGGATGATCGGGTCCTGTCCCCGTTCTCTGTTCTCCGTAGCCTTCTCCTCTTGTAGCCTGCTACCCAGGGTTGCGCCTCTTCCGGCTTACACCTCTCCCGCCGGAACAAAAATCCATGCAACCCACCCGCCAACCCCATCCAAAAGCGAGCGACCGAATGA
>CAXUFZ010000060.1:0-14545 GCA_964250345.1 uncultured Rubrobacteraceae bacterium | reverse complement strand
CAGGACACCCAGGGCAAGACGCGGCCCGAGATCTACGCGATGGGTTTCCGCAACCCGTTCCGGTTCGACGTGGACCCGCAGACGGGCGACGTCCTGCTCGGCGACTACGGCCCGGACGCCGGCGGTCCCAGCGCGACCCGCGGCCCCGGCGGGCAGGTCGAGTTCAACCTGATCCGGGATGCCGGCAACTACGGCTGGCCCTACTGCACGGGCAAGAACACCGCCGCCGAGACCTACTACGACTACGACTTCGCCACGGGGCAGTCAGGGCCCAGGTTCAACTGCCAGAACCCCGTCAACAACAGCCCCAACAACACGGGGCTCACCAACCTCCCGCCGGCCCGGTCCGCCTGGATCGCCTACGACGGTTGCTCCGTGCCCGAGTTCGGGTGCGGCCAGGAGTCTCCGATGGGCGGCCCGACCTACCGCTTCGACGAGGGCCTTCAGTCGGAGACCAAGTTCCCCGAGTACTACGACGGCAAGAAGTTTATCTACGAGTGGGGACGGCGTTGGATCAAGACGGTCACGGAGAACCCCGACGGCTCGCGCGGCGAGATACAGCCCTTCTTCGACTCCATGACGCGCACCCAGGTGATGAACCTGGAGTTCGGACCCGAGGGTTCGCTCTACGTCCTCGACTACGGCACCGGCTTCTTCAACGGCGACGCCAACTCGGCGCTCTACCGCATAGACTACGTCGCGGGCAACCGTGCCCCGACGGCCGAGTTAGGCGTCGCGCCGAACTCCGGACCTTCCCCGCTGACGGTGCGGTTCTCCAGCGAGGGCTCGGGCGATCCTGACGAGGGCGACGGCATCGCCAAGTACGAGTGGGACTTCCAGGACGACGGGACGGTCGACTCGACCGAAGCGAACCCGACGTTCACCTACTCCCAGAACGGCGACTACACGGCGAGGCTCACGGTCACCGACACCACCGGCAAGACCGGCACCAGCACCGAGACCATCACGGTCGGCAACACGCGTCCGACGGTCGCCGTCGAGACGCCGGCCAACGGCGGCTTCTACAGCTACCGCAGCACCATAAACATCAGGGTCACCGTCACCGACCCCGAGGACGGTCAGGTCGACTGCTCGAAGGTCAAGGTGGACACGGCGCTCGGCCACAACGAGCACACGCACGGCGACCAGAACTTCAACGGTTGCGAGGGGTCGGTCACGATCCCGCCCCCCTGGGAGGACCAGACGCAGAAGAGCTTCTACCTGGTCAACGCCTCCTATACCGACGGCGGCGGCCCGAACGGCGGCGCGCCCCTGACCACGACCGCGCAGCACGTCCTGCAGCCCAAGACCGTCCAGGCTGAGCACTACACCGGCCAGAAGGACGTCGGCGTCCACGACAAGGTGACGGCCCAGGGCGGCAAGGGCGTCGGCAGCATCGAGGACGGTGATTGGATCTCCTACGGTCCCATGAACCTGACCAACATCCAGTCCGTCGTCTACCGCGCGACCTCGGGCGGTCAGGGAGGGACCATCGAGATGCGGGCCGGCTCGCCCGCCGGGACCCTGGTGGCGAGTACGCGGGTCACGAGCAACGGCAACTGGGACGACTTCATCGCGACCCAGCCGACGGCGGTCACCGATCCTGGTGGCACGCGCGAGATGTTCTTCGTGTTCAAGAAGCCGGCCGGGTCCACCAGCGGCGACGCCCTCTTCGACGTGGACAGCGTCAGGATGGTCGGCAGGGGCGTTGACGCCAACGGCGCCCCCGAGATCGACGCCGCTACCGCCACGCCCCAGCGTGGCGTCGCGCCGCTGACGGTGGACTTCGCCGGCGGCGCCACCGAGCCCGAGGGGGAGCAGATCTCCTACCGCTGGGACTTCGGCGTGCCGGGCACGGACGCGGACACCGCCACCACCCCGAACGCCACCTACACCTACGAGCAGCCGGGCGCCTACACGGCGACCCTGACGGCGACCGACCCCGGAGGCCGCTCGGACTCGCGGATCTTCAAGATAAACGCCCTGGCGCCGAACGCCCCGTGTGACACGCCGCAGTCCGACGAGTTCGGGGGCACGAGCCTCGACAAGAGCCTGTGGAGCACCATCGTTCGCGAAGACGCGAGCAAGTACTCCGTCGACGGCGGCGCGTTGAACATCAACACGACCCGCGGCGACATGTACGGCAACGACACCACCGCCAACAACCTGATCCTGCAGACCGCGCCGGATGGGGCGTGGGTGGCGAGGACCGAGGTGACGGCGGACACGGTCACGAGCTACCAGCAGGCCGGCCTCATGGTCTACGGTGACGACCGGAACTTCGTGAAGCTGTCGTTCCTGAACCTCGGTGGCGGCGACCGCAAGTTCGAGTTCGTCCGCCAGGCGAACGGTAGCCCGCGCAACGACGCGGCCGACAGCACGGCGAACCTGCCGGAGGACTTTCCGGACACCGTGTTCCTCGAGGTCCGCAGCGACGGTACCAACCTCACCGGCGCGTACTCCATCGACGGCGTGAACTGGACGCCGGTGGGTCGTCCCGCCGGCCTCGACCACCTGGGCGCCGAGCCCGGGGTCGGCATGTTCGCCATGAACCCCGGAACGGACCAGTCTTTCCGGGGCGCCTTCGAGCGGTTCACGCTCGCGACGCCCGACGACGAGTTCGACGGCGCCGGGCTGATGAAGTGCCGCTGGTCCAAGGTCGTGCGGGAGGACCCGGCCGGCTACCGCGTGGCCGACGGCGCCCTCAAGATCGACACGGGCAACGGCACGGACATGTACGGCGGCAACACGAACGCCGAGAACCTCGTCCTCCAGCCCCAGCCGGGTCGCGCCTGGGAGGCGACGACCAAAGTGAAACTCGACTTCAAGAAGGTCTACGAGCAGGCCGGCATGATGGTCTACGGCAGCGACCGGGAGTGGGTGAAGCTCTCGTACATCATGATGCCCGAGGGCCGCAAGATAGAGTTCGTCCGGCAGCAAAACGGCGGACCAGAGGACGGAAGTGTCCAGGACCGCACGCCGGTACTCGGCGCGGACGTCCCGAACACGGTGTTCCTCAAGATCGCCAGCGATGGGACCGAACTGAGATCGGCCTGGAGCGTGGACGGCGAGCGTTGGACTGACCTCGGTCGGGCGCCGTTGGCCGGCATCCCGGACCCGCACGTCGGCCTCGCGACCTTTAACGGCAACGGCGGCGGGAACGAGGCCAGCTTCGACTTCTTCCGCTCGAGCTCGAAGATAGCCCTCCAGACGACGGCGAAGGCCGACCCGGTCTCGGGCCAGTCCCCGCTCGACGTGGCCTTCACGGGCAACGCGACCGGCGGCCGGGGCCCGTACGCCTACAAGTGGGACTTCGGGGTCCCCGGCACCGGCGCGGACACCGCGACGACCCAGAACGCGACGTACAGGTACACCGAGCCCGGCACCTACAAAGCGACGCTCACGGCCACCGACGCTGCAGGCAGCACCTCCAGCAGCAGCGTGGACGTGAGGGTGAAGGGACCGTGCGCCACGCCCTCCGAGCCGGAGGCGGGCTACCGCAGCCTCTTCGACGGCACGGCTCGATCCCTGCAAGATTGGAAGATGAGCGGCCCCGGCGGCTTTGAGCACGACGGCTGCGCCATCAAGTCCTACGGCGGGCTCGGGCTCTACTGGTTCACCAACGGCGGCAAGGAGTTCAAGGCCCCGTACTCGCTCAAGCTCGAGTGGATGAAGCCCGGCGACGACAACGCCGGCGTCTTCGTCGGCTTCTCCGATCCCGGCAACGACCCGTTCAACGCGGTTCGGGAGGGTGAGGAGATCCAGATAGACGACTCCGACAACCCGGCCCAGACGACGGGCGCGGTCTACCTGGAGCAGACGCCGGACGAGGCCGCCCGCGCCCAGGTCTACGACGGCAACGCCAGCAACGGCCAGTGGCAGGAGTACGAGATAAGGGTCGAGACCGACCGCATCCTCGTCTTCCTCAACGGCACCAAGATCAACGAGTGGGTCGACGACGACCCGAACGTGGACCTCACGAGCGGCTTTGTAGGCCTCCAGAACCACGGCTCCAGCGGCCCCGATAACCCCGACGACGTGTACTTCCGCAACGTCCGGGTCAAGGAAGCGCCTGACCCGTGCGCCGGCCAGTTCGCCACCCCCGACGACCAGTTCGAGGGGACGGGGCTCGACAAGTGCCGCTGGGACGGGATCGTGGCCGAGGATACCTCCGGGTACTCGGTGGCCGACGGCCAGCTCGACCTGACCACGACCCCGGGCGAGCTCTACGCGGGCGACAACCGCAAGAGCAACCTGATCCTCCAGTCCCCCGACCACGCGGACGCCAGCGGAGACTTCGTGCTGGAGACCAAGGTCGACGCCTCCAGGCTTGACGGCGGCTACAGCCAGGGCGGCATCCTCGTCTACGAGAACGACGGCAACTACGTCAAGCTCGACCCGATCTCCGACGCCGACAACGCCGGACGGGTCAACAGGATCGAGCTCCGCTCCGAGATAGACGACCAGCCCCAGGACGGCGCGGATGTGAACGACCTGACGGCCGAACAGGCCGCGGGCCCGATCTGGCTCAAGCTCACCAAGACGGGCACCACCTACAAGGGCGAATACTCCTTCGACGGCCAGACCTGGCGGGAGATGGCCTCGACCGTCTCCAACCCGATGACCCAGCCGCGCTTCGGGCTCTACGCCTCCGGCGGCCAGCAAGAGGGCGACACCGTCTCGTTCGACTACTTCACGGTGGACGGCGTAGACGCGCCGCCCGACACCGACGCTCCCGTCGTCAAGGAGCTCGTCCCGCAGGACGGGGACAGGGTCCGCGACCGTACCCCGCGCATAGGCGCGACCGTGACGGACCGGGTGGACGACCTCGGCAAGGAGAACGTAGAGCTCTACGTGGACGGCAGGAGGATAGCGGCCTTCGACTACCTCCGAGGTAGCGACCGACTCAGGTGGACGCCGGGGAGGGGGATGGACTACGGGCGGCACACGGTAAGGGTCGTGGCGGAGGATCTCTCCGGCAACCGCGCCTCGAAAGCCTGGACCTTCAGGGTGGTGAGGCCGTAGGAGGGCGGCGCCACCAACCGGCAGACGTCCCCGGCAAACGAGAGGCATCGCGCCCGCCGGGGACGTGGCTCGTGCCGCGCGACGTCAAGAGGTGTAAGTTGGCAATCTTTATTCAATAATTTGACGCAACTAAGGTTTAAAAATGCAACAAATCGAGAAAGTCGTCTCTTAGAGGTTGACGGGTCGTGCGGTTGCCAATATAGTGCCGGGTTGGAAAGGGAGTACGACTAGAATTTGACGAAAGAGGTGGCGTTACGCTTTAGCGGGCCGTCAGGCAAGGGATGAGCCGGGTTAGGGGAGAGGGCGCGAGAGCGGTCGTCGAGCCGGGGGAACAAAGGAGACAGGGACGTATGCAAGGATCTTCGCGGGCGTGGGTTGTCGTAATGTTTCGGCCTTTCATAGCAGCGCTGCTCTTTGCGGCGCTCGCGGGCGCTGCGGTGCTTCTTGCGTCACCCGCGCGTGAGGCCGGGGCGCAGACCGCGCCGACCGAGAGGGTCCTCGTCTTCTCCAAGACCGCCGGCTTCCGCCACGACTCGATCCCCGCCGGCATCGCCGGGATACAGAGGCTCGGCGCCGAGAACAACTTCGCGGTGGACGCCACCGAGGATGCGTCTCAGTTCAACGACCAGAACCTGGCGCGCTACGACGCGGTGATCTGGCTCTCCACGACCGGCGACGTGCTCGACAACCAGCAGCAGGCGGCGTTCGAGCGGTACATCGACGGCGGGGGCGGCTACGTGGGCGTCCACGCGGCCTCCGACACCGAGTACACCTGGGGCTGGTACGGCCAGCTCATCGGCGGCTACTTCAAGAGCCACCCGCCCGGGACGCCGCAAGCCACCGTCAGGGTCGAGGACAAGACCCACCCCTCGACGTCTCACCTGCCGGACAACTGGCAGCGCACGGACGAGTGGTACAACTTCCAGAGGCCGGTGGATCCGGTCGTGAACGGCAACCAGCCGAACATCCCGGACTACAGCCCGCGCAACACCCCCGTGCACGTGCTCGCCAACGTCGACGAGGGCACCTACAACGAGCAGGACGACTCGGCGGAGGCCGACGACCACCCGATCGCGTGGTGCTCGACCTTCACCGGCGGCGGGCGCGCCTTCTACACGGGCGGCGGCCACACGCAGGCCTCCTTCACCGAGGAGAACTTCACCAGGCACCTGCTCGGCGGCATCCGCTACGCCGGCGGGGAGGCCGAGGCCAACTGCGGCCAGGAGCGCGAGCTCCGCCCGACGCAGTACCCGCCTTCGGACAACGACTTCGAGCAGGTCACGCTCGCCAAGGGCGTGCCCGACGTGGGCGAGCCCATCTCGCTCAGCGTGCTGCCCAATGGCGACGCGCTGCACAACTCCAGGGACGGCAGGATCTTCCTGACCAAGGCCGACGGCACGACGTCGCTGGCAGCGCAGGTCCCCGTCTACAGCCACGACGAGGACGGCCTGCAGAACGTGGCCGTCGACCCGAACTTCGCCCAGAACAACTGGGTCTACTTGTACTACGCCCCGCGATTGAACACCCCGGGCGGCGACGCGCCCAACGAGGGCAGCGCCGCCACGTTCGAGGCCTGGAAGGGCTACAACCAGCTCTCGCGGGTCAAGATGGTTGGGGACACGCTGGATCTCTCGACCGAGCAGAAGCTCCTCGAGGTCGAGGCCGACCGCGGCATCTGCTGCCACGCCGGCGGCGCCATAGACTTCGACGCCGACGGTAACCTGTACCTCTCCACCGGCGACGACTCCAACCCGTTCGCCTCCACCGGCTACGCGCCGCTCGACGAGCGGCCGAACAGGAACCCCGCCTACGACGCGCAGAGGTCGTCGGCCAACACCAACGACCTCCGGGGCAAGATCATCCGCATCAAGCCCGACCCCGCGCAGGCGGACTACACCGTCCCGGCGGGCAACCTCTTCGACGAGTCCGCCGACACCGGGAACCAGACGCGCCCGGAGATCTACGCGATGGGCTTCCGCAACCCGTTCAGGATGACCGTCGACAAGGAAACCGGATACGTCTACGTCGGCGAGTACGGGCCGGACGCCGGGGAGGCCAACCCCAACCGCGGCCCCGCGGCGCTCGTGGAGTTCAACCAGATCCGGAAGCCCGGCAACTACGGCTGGCCGTACTGCGTCGGACCGAACATCCCCTTCAACGACTACAACTTCGCCACCAACACATCGGGGCCGAAGTTCAACTGCGATCAGCCGGTAAACGATTCGCCGCGCAATACGGGCCTCACGGAGCTTCCGCCGGTCGAGCGGGCCTGGATCCACTACGACGGCGACGAGGTCACCTACAACGGCAGGACGACCAACGAGTTCGGTAGCGGCGGCCAGGGCCCGATGGCCGGCCCCGTCTACAACTTCGACCCCGATCTCCGGTCCGACAACAAGTTCCCCGAGTACTTCGACGACAACTTCTTCGCCGGGGACTGGACGCGCGGTTGGATCAAGGACATCCCGCTGAACAACGCGGGGCAGCCGACGTCCATCAACCCGTTCTTCGACGCCGCCACCGTCTACGCGCCGATGGACATGGAGTTCGGGCCCGACGGTTCGTTCTACCTGCTCGACTACGGCAACGGCGGGTACTTCACCGGCAACGAGAACTCCGCCCTGTACAAGATCAACTACGTCGCCGGCGACCGCTCCCCGATAGCCCAGGCCAGCGGCGACCCGAGCTCCGGCTCGTCCCCGCTGACGGTCCGGTTCTCCAGCCAGGGCTCGCGGGACCCGGACGGGACCCCCATCACCTACGAGTGGGACTTCGGCGTCCCCGGCACGGACGCGGACACCTCAACCGAGGCCAACCCGACGTTCACCTACGAGAACAACGGCGACTACACGGCGAGGCTCACGGTCACAGACGAGACGGGCAAGAGGGGCACCGCCAACGTCAGGATTACGGTGGGCAACACCAGGCCCACGGTGAAAATAGAGCTCCCGCCCAACGGCGGCTTCTTCGAGTTCGGCGACAAGGTCCCGTACAAGGTGACGGTCGCCGACCCCGAGGACGGGTCGAACATCGACTGCTCGAAGGTCGAGATCAACTACGTCCTCGGTCACGACAACCACGGCCACCCCTTGAGCGGCGCGACCGGCTGCGAGGGCACGATCCAGACGCTCGCGGACGAGGGCCACGGCGACAGCGCCAACATCTTCGGCGTCATTAACGCCAGCTACACCGACGGCGGGGGAACGGGCGCCGGCGCCCTCAGCGGCGAGGACGAGGTCATCTTGCAGCCCAGGCTCAAGCAGGCCGAGTTCTTTACCTCGACCGGACGCGCCCCCAACGGCGGCCCCGGCGGCGACCCCGGTGTCGTCCGGGAGAACACCTCCGATTCCCAGGGCGGCGGCCAGAACGTTGGCTACACCGAGAACGGGGACTACGTCTCCTACAACCCGACGAACCTGCTCAACATTAACTCCATGACCTTCCGCGTGGCCTCGGGCCGCGACCCGGCGGTGCCCGCCACCATCCAGGTGCGCCTCGACGCCCCCGACGGCCCGCTGGTCGCCGAGACGGAGAACATCGCGCCGACCGGCAACTGGCAGGTCTACAACAACGTCAACCTGCCGATAGACGGCGCGGGCGCCCAGCGCCTCGCGGCGGCGGCCGAGGCCCCAGGCGGCACGCACGAGCTGTTCGTCGTGTTCCGCGGCGGCGCCGGCGGCCTTGTTAATCTGAACTGGATAAAGTTCAACGGTAGGGGCGTCGCCGAGAACGCTAGGCCCGAGGTAGAGGCCACGGCCACGCCGACGCAGGGCGAGGCCCCGCTCGAGGTGGCCTTCGACGGCACCGCGAGCGACCCCGACGGCGACGAGCTCACCTACGCGTGGGACTTCGACGGCGACGGCACGACCGACGCGAGAACGCTCGACGCCACGCACACCTACGACAAGCCCGGCGCCTACAACGCCAGGCTGACGGCCACGGACCCGAGCGGCAACGCGCGGTCCGCGACGGTCAGGATCTTGGCCCGCGCCGCCTGCGACGTCGGGCGCTCCGACGAGTTCGACGGCAACGCGCTCGATCCCACGCGGTGGAGCGTGATCCGGGACGACGGAACCTACAACGTCTCTGAGGGCCAGCTCAACCTGCCCATAGGCCGCGGCAGCATCTACGGCCCCGGCGGCAACGCCGACAACGTAATAGTCCAGGACACCCCGAACGGCGAGTGGACGGCGACGACCAAAGTGACCGCCACGCCGAGCGAGAACTACCATCAGGCCGGCCTGCGTCTCTACAGCGACGACGATAACTGGGCCTCGGTGCACATGATCTCGGCCAACGGGCAGCGCGACATAGAGTTCATCTACGAGAACAGCGGCAACGCGCGCAACAACGCCGAGGACAAGATCGGCGGCGTGCCGGCCGACTTCCCGAACACCTACTACGTCAGGCTCACCTCCGACGGCACGGACGTCAGGGCCTCGTACTCGGCGGACGGCGTGACCTTCCTGCCGGTCGGACGCCCGGCCCCGATGAGCTCCTTCGCGGAGCCGCGGATCGGGCCGGCCACCGTCTCCGGCGGGGCCGCCTCGACGCCGATGGCGAACTTCGACTGGGTCCGCATAGACCCGGACTCCGGCGGCGGCTCCGGCCCCGCGGTCAGCGACGAGTTCGACGGCGCGACGCTCGACAAGTGCCGCTGGAACAACATCGTCCGCGAGGACCCGAGCAAGTACAAGCTGGAGAACGGCGCCCTCAGCGTCACCACGACCGACGGCGACATCTACACGGGCAACAACGGCGGGACGAAGAGCAACTTCATCCTCCAGACCGCCGACCGGGCGCCCGCGAACAACTACGTCCTCGAGACCCGGCTCTCGGGCACCATAAACGACGGCTACGCGCAGGGCGGCCTCCTGGTCTACGGTGACGACGACAACTACGTCAAGCTCGACGCCATCTCGGACACGAACGCGGGTAGGATCAACCGCATAGAGCTGCGCTCCGAGGTGGGCACGGTCATACAGAACCCGCAGCCCGAGATCGTGGCCCCGGCCAACGTCTCCAGCTACAGGTTACGCCTCACCAAGGACGGCACGGATTACACGGGCGAGGTGGCCTTCGACGGCGGCGACTGGCAGACGATAGGCACGGTCTCCAACGCCACGCCTGAGATGTCCTTCGGCCTGTTCACCGTGGGCGTCAACCAGCCGGATAGGGTCATTAACTTCGAGTACTTCCGCGCCTCGGCGCTCGACGGGCCGCCGGCCAACCAGCCGCCCGTCGCCGACGACGAGGCCGTGAAGACCCCGCGGGGACAGCCCGTCGACGTCAACGTCCTCCAGGGCGACACCGACCCCGAGAATGATCCCATCACGCTCGGCAACGTGACCGACCCTGCGAACGGCACGGCGACGAAGAACGCCGACGACACCATCAGGTACACCCCCGACGCCGGGTTCGTGGGCATCGACACCTTCGAGTACACGATCTCCGACGGCAACGGCAACACCGACACGGGCTACGTGACCGTCACGGTCGAGGACCCGCAATGCGGCACGCCGCGCACGGCGGACGACCAGTTCGACGGCAACGGCCTCGACAAGTGCCGTTGGAACGCCATAGTGGCCGAGGACCCCTCCAGGTACTCCGTCGCGGGCGGCAGGCTCGACATCACGACCGCGCCCGGTGAGATCTACCAGGCCAACACCGACAAGAGCAACCTGATCCTCCAGTCCCCCGACCACGCGGGCAACGACTTCGTGCTCGAAACGAAGGTAGACGTCTCCAAGCTCGACGGCGGCTACAGCCAGGCCGGCCTCATGGCCTACGGCAGCGACGCCAACTACGTGAAGCTGTCCCCGATAGCGGACGACTGGACCGGCTTCCAGCGGGTCAACAGGATCGAGCTCCGCTCCGAGGTCGGCGACACGGTCGCCAACGGCCCCGACATCGAGGTCACGGCCGAGCAGGCCCGCAACCCGATCTGGCTCCGGCTGACGAAGACGGGCAACACCTACAAGGGCGAGGTCTCCTTCGACGGCCAGACCTGGCAGGCGATGAACGCCACGGTCTCCAATCCCATGGGCAGCCCCAGGTTCGGCGTCTACACCGCCGGCGTTATGCAGGGCGGTGACGTCGTGGGCTTCGACTACTTCAAGGTCGACGGGGACGACCCGGCGCCCAACGCCCCGCCCGAGGCCGGCGACGACGCGGCTACCACGAGCGAGGGCGAGCCCGTGGACATAGCCGTCCTCGACAACGACTCCGACCCCGACGGCGACGCCCTCTCCGTGGAGAACACTGCCGACCCGGCCAATGGGTCGGCCTCCACCAACTCGGACGGCACGGTCCGCTACGCGCCCGACCCCGGCTTCAACGGGGAGGATTCCTTCTCCTACACCGTCTCCGACGGTAGAGGGGGGACCGACACGGCCGACGTGACCGTGGCCGTGGAGCGGGACGACCCGCCGCCCAACACCCCGCCGACGGTGACGGCTTCGGCCGAACCGACCTCGGGCGAGGCCCCGCTTCCGGTTGACTTCTCAGCCGACGGGCAAGACCCCGACGGCGACGACCTCACCTACGAGTGGGACTTCGGTGTCTCCGGTACGGACGCCGACACAGCCGACACGGCCAACCCCACCTACGCCTACGAGGAGGCCGGGACCTACACCGCCACCGTCACGGTGACGGACGCCAGGGGTGCCGAGGCCTCCGATACCGTCGAGGTCGGCGTCACGGAGGCTGAACCGGGCGACGCGGCGGCCCCCGTCGTGAGGGACCTGAGCCCGAAGGACAGCTCCACCACCCGCGACCGTACCCCGCGCATCGGCGCCCTCGTCAGGGACGGCGTCACCGACCTCGAGAAGGCCGACATGCAGCTCTACGTGGACGGGGAGAGGGTCTACGCCTTCGACTACTTCCGCGTCTCCGACCGGATGGCCTGGACGCCGGGCAGGCAGATGGACTACGGCCGGCACACGGTGCGGGTGGTCGTGACCGACGAAGCGGGCAACCGCGCGGCCGAGTCCTGGAGCTTCAGGGTGGTGAGAGGGGGATAGCGCCACGGAGATCGCAAAGGTCGGAAGGGGACGCGGGCGTAGCTACCCGCGTCCCCTCTTGCCCATCTGAAGGGACCACTACGACGGATCTTTTCGCCGAAAGACGCCCCGGAGAAGCGGGGTTTGGGCGGTCCGGAAGGAGACGGGTTTCGTGAACGGGTTTAAGGCCGCGTTGTTTGCGGCGGCGCTGGCCGGGATGGTCGTGCTGGCTTTGCTGCCGGTCGGGGCCTCCGCCCAGCAGGCCACGAGGACTTACGTCGTGGACGCGGTGGACGCCGGCGGGAGCCGCTGGGTATCGGCGGACAACGGTACGTCCGAGATCACGGTCGAGGTGGGCGACACGGCGCGGTGGGAGTTCGACCAGGCCATGATGGGCCACAACGTCACCAACAACAGCCCCAACTGGAGTATCAGCCAGTATCGCGACCCCGGCGGGGCGGCCGTGGAGTACACGTTCACCAAGGTGGGCGAGTACAGGTATACCTGCACCCTGCACAACGGGATGACCGGCATCGTCAACGTCGTACCCGACGCCCCCGCCAACGGGGCGCCGACGGCAGATCCGTTGGTGGACCCGAAGGACGGCCCGGCCCCGCTCTACGTGCACTTCGAGGCGCGGGCTTCGGACCCGGAGGGTGACCCGCTTACCTACCGCTGGGACTTCGGCGACGGCTCCCCGGTCTCCACGGCGGATCACGCCCACCACAACTACACGGTCCCGGGCACCTACGCCGCCACCCTCAAGGTGTCGGACGGCAAGGGCGGCGAGTACAACCGGACGTTCCCGATCACGGTCACCGGTTCCAATACCCAGGCACCGACCGCGAACGGCAACGCGAACCCGACCACGGGCACCGCGCCGCTCTCGGTCACCTTCATGGCGAACGGGCAGGACCCTCAGGGCGACGCGTTGACCTTCTCGTGGGACTTCGGTGATCCCGGCACGGAGGCGGATAAGGCCACGGGCAACAGGGTCTTCTACCAGTACACGCAGCCCGGCACCTACACCGCGACCGTGACGGCGCGGGACCCGGGCGGTAACACGGGCACGGACACCGTGGAGGTCACGGTCAGCCAGAGCACCGACTCCCCTCCGGACACCGAGATCACCGCTGGTCCCTCCGGCGTGACGAAGTACCCGTCGGCCTCCTTCTGGTTCCTCTCCTCCGAGCCGGGAGAAGGCTCCCGCTTCGAGTGCTCCCTGGACGGGGCGGGTTTCTCGACCTGCGTATCCCCCCAGGGCTACGAGGGCCTGTCGAGCGGGGAGCACACCTTTCGGGTGAGCGCCGTGGACGCCTCAGGCAATCGGGACGGTAGCCCGGCCTCCCGCACCTGGACCGTGGACACCGGCAAGCCGTACGTCGGCGGCCTGATCCCATCGGCCGGCTCGTCTGTGCGCGACCGCACGCCCAGGATCGGGGCGACGGTCAGGGACTCGCAGACGGACCTCGCCAGGGATGACCTCAAGCTCTACCTGGACGGCCGAAGCGTCGGCGCCTTCGCCTACGACCCGGAGACGGACCTGCTCCGTCACTCCCCCGGTAGCGCTCTCTCCGCCGGCTCCCACACGGTCAGGGTGACCGCCACCGACGCCGCGGGCAACACGACCGCGAGGACGTGGCGCTTCAAGGTGCAGGGACGATAGGGTATCGCCCGACCTCGACCGAGGCGGAGAGCTCGTTGCCCGCGTGCGCCGTGGTTCTGGCAGGATCGCCCCCGAAGTGTCCCTCATCGAAGTGGGGAGGGCGGCGAAGAGGGTACATTTCTTACATTGACCACGCATACCTGTCATGTTTTAATCATTTGAGATGAACGATGTGACAGCATGAGCGAGCCCCGGCACTTTAAGGTGGCGTTCAACGGGTCGGCGGGCAAGATCCTGGAACTCGTCCGCACGGGGCGGGCGAGGACCCGCACGCAGCTTGCCGAGATCACGGGCCTGACCCGGGCGACGGTCTCGCAGCGGGTGGACGCGTTGGTCGGCAGGGACCTGGTCTACGAGACGGGGGAGGGCGTCTCCACCGGCGGACGTCCGCCGACCGTTCTGGCCTTCAACAGGGACGCGGGGGTGGTGCTGGCCGCCGATTTCGGGGCCACGCATTGCAGGCTGGCGGTCGCGGATCTCGGCGGGGTCCCCATGAAAGAGACCGTCGCCGAACAGGACATCTCCCTCGGCCCCGAGGCCGTGTTGGGCTGGGTGGAGGGAAGGTTCGCGGAGCTCTTGATGGAGGCCGGGCGTACCAAGGCCGACGTGTGGGGCGTGGGCGTCGGGGTGCCCGGGCCGGTGGATTTCGCCACCGGAAAGGCCGTCAGCCCGCCCATCATGCCGGGCTGGGACAGTTTCTCGATACCGGACTACTTCAGGGAGCACTTCGGGGACGTGCCGGTTCTGGTGGACAACGACGTCAACATCATGGCCTTCGGTGAGCACCGGGTGAACTGGCCGGAGTCCGAGCATTTTCTGTTCGTGAAGATAGGGACCGGGATCGGGTGCGGCA
>CAXUFZ010000059.1:0-14584 GCA_964250345.1 uncultured Rubrobacteraceae bacterium | reverse complement strand
CACCAGCCCGTCCGCCGCGGCGTACAGCACGTCGGGGCGATAATCCGTCTCCCGCTCCGGGTCCCTGAAGAAAGCGAGCATCCCGCCCGCCGCCAGAACCCCGAGCCACCCGACCCGCCGCCCGGCGAGCAACGACAAAATCCCAACCACGAGGGGAACGAGCACGTAAGGCCGCGCCGCCTCCCACCCGCGGCGGGTCACGATCCCTCGCAGGCGAAGAGCAAGGCCGGGGGGACGTTGAGCGGCGAGAACCGGCGCCGGATCCCGGGAAATCGGCTCTCCAACTCGGGCAGGATCGTCTTCGAATACTGGAGCACGAGAAAGACCCCGTCCGGGGCCAGCGACCCGCGGGCGGCGTCCAGGATGCGCCGGCTGACGGGTTTGGGGAGCGTCGAGAACGGCAGGCTGGAGACCACGACGTCGGCCTTCCTGCCGAGCGCTTCGAGGCGTTCGACGACGTTCTCGGCCGACTCGTTGACCACCTCCAGGCGCGCGTCCGGGAGCCGGCGGGAGACGGCCGAGGCGAGGGCCGGGTCCACCTCGTAGGAGAGGAAACGGGCGTCGGGGGGGAGGCGGCGCAGGACGCCCTCGGTGTAGACGCCCGTGCCGGCGCCGAACTCGACGACCAGCCCGGCGCGGCCCAGGTCGGCCATGTCGAGCAGGTCGTCCACGGCGCGGCGCGAGGTCGGCCAGACCGCGCCCACCGTCCGCGGGTTCCTCAGCATCGAGAGCGCGAAGAGCGCCCGCCGCTTGAGGTCTTCCGCGAGTCCTCTCTGGTTGCCCGGTTGCAGAACTGACCTTCTTCCTATCCCCCACGATCCCTGGCGAGACGACAAACATACAGCTTGCTATGGGCTCGATCAAGCGCCGCCCGTGAGCCGCTTCGCCACCCGTCCGCGCGCGGGGGCCTAAAATAGACGCCGTGCCTGCGAGAAAGACACCCGAGCCGCGCGGCGGAGCGGTGGTGGTCGGGGCCGGAACCTCGGGCCTCCTGTGCGCCCGCGTGCTCGCCGCCAGCGGTAGCTTCGACCGCGTAACAATCGTCGAGCGCGACGCGCTGCCCGACGAGCCCGTCTCCCGGAGGGGCGTGCCCCAGGCCCGCCACCTCCACAGCCTCGCGACGCGGGGGTCGGAGATCCTGGAACATCTTTTCCCCGGCTTCGACGCGGAGCTCGCCGCCGCCGGCTGCCCGCTCCTCGACCAGGCCGCCGACGCCGTGACCGAGCTGCACACCGGGCCCCTGCCGCGCTTCCGGTCCGGCATAACCATGCGCGCCGCGAGCCGGGCGATCGTCGAGAGGCGCATCCGCGCCCGCCTGGAGAGCGACCCGAGAGTAGAGTTCCTGCCGGGCCGCGAGACCGTGGGGCTCATCCCGGGTCGGGAGAACAGCGTCTCCGGCGTCAAACTGCGCTCGCGCTCCGACGGCTTCGCGGAGGACTTGCCGGCCGCCCTGGTGGTGGACGCGAGCGGCGCCGGCTCCCGGGCCCCCCGTTGGCTCGAAAAGCTCGGCTATGAGGCGCCCCGCGAGACGGTCGTCGATGCCCGCCTCGGGTACGCGACCCGTTGGTACAGGGTGCCGGAAGACTTCACGGGGGATTGGACGGGCGTCGCCGTGTTGCCGGGATGGCCCGAGAGCACGCGCGGGGGGACGCTGCGGCGGGTCGAGGGAGGGCTCTGGACGGCCGTCCTGATCGGGACCGGAGGAGACTACCCGCCCACCGATCCCGACGCTTTCCTGCGGTTCGCCGCCACTTTGCACAGCCCGGCCATCCACGAAGCCATAAAAGACGCCGAGCCCGCCTCGCCCGTCTCCGGCTCCCGCCGCCCCGCCACCCGCCTCCGCAACTCCGAGAAGCCGCGCCTGCCCGATAACTTCCGCGGCGCCGGCGACGCCGCCTGCGTCCTCAACCCCTCCTACGGCCAGGGCATGACCGCCGCCGCCCTCTCCGCCCTTGCCCTCCGCGAAAGCCTCGGCTCTGGCGCGACGGGCCTGTCCCGCCGCTTCCAGCGCCGCCAGCGAAAGGCCGTAGCGCCGTGCTGGACCGCCACGACGAACAGCGACGCCCAGTGGGCCGCGGGCGGTGTCGGGGAGCTCGGGCTCGCGCGCCGGGCGCTGTACCGCGTCTCCGAGGAGGTCATGCGGCTCGCCGGGGAGCGGGAGGACGTCGCCGGGACGCTGCTCGAGGTGAAGAACCTGATGTCACCCCCGGCTAAACTCCTGCGCCCCGGCATCCTCCTTCCGGCCCTGGCGAGGACCGCGAAGCGCCGCTCAACCAAATTTGGTCTCCTGACCTCGCCCCGACAAGGGACGGGCTGACAGATTACCGAAGGCGGGAGCTACAGGTTCTTGAAATACCGGGCCACGGGCGAGAGGACGTAGCCGGCCTTCTCGTACGTGCGACGCGCCGCGGCGTGCCCGGGGTCGCCCCCCGTCTCGACCATCGCTACTTGCATCCCGGCGTCCCTGAGCCTGTCCAGCGCGAACTCCGTCAGGACGGTCCCGATGCCGCCGCCCTGGTAGTCGGGGTCGACGGCCAGCATGGAGGTCTCGCCCATGCTCCTCTCGGCGTCGAAGACCTCGGTCGCCACGAAGCCGACGACGGCCCCGTCCACCTCCGCGACCCACACCCGGCCCTTCTTCGCGGCGCAGACCTCTCTCACCGCCCGCCGCTGGTCCTCCCGCCAGTCTGGATGCAACCGCCCGAAGATGTCCGAACCCAACTCCCGCTCGATAGACGCGAAGACCGGCGCCCACGTACGTAGCGAGAGGTCGACCACCGCCTCGATGTCCCGGTCTTCCAAAGGTCGAATCCGCGGCTGAACGGGCTCCATCCCTCAACGCTAACAGAAGCCGAACCCGTCCACCGGACGCGCCTTCAGCCGATAGCCCGCTCCAGATCAGCGACCAGGTCGTCCGCGTCCTCGATGCCGACCGAGAGGCGGAGCAGGCCGTCGGTCACGCCGCGGGCTTCGCGCTGCTCTTTCGGTATGGCCGCGTGGGTCATGCTGGCAGGATGGGTTATCAGCGACTCGACGCCGCCGAGGCTCTCGGCGAAGTGGAAGACCTCCGTCTTCTGCACCGCGGCGTAGGCCGCTTCGGCGCCGCCTTTCAAGGTGAAGGAGACCATGCCGGAGAAGCCGCTCATCTGCTTTTTGGCGAGGTCGTGCTGGGGGTGGCTCGGGAGGCCCGGGTAGTTGACGGTTGCGACCTCGGGGTGTTCCTGGAGGAAGTGGGCGACCGCGAGGGCGTTCTGTTCGTGCTGGCGCATGCGGACGGCGAGGGTCTTGAGGCCCCGGAGCACGATCCAGGAGTCGAACGGACCGGGCACGGCGCCGGCGGCGTTCTGGTAGAAGGCCATCCGCTCGTGCAGGTCGGGGTCGGAGGTCACGGCCGTGCCGCCGACGACGTCCGAGTGGCCGCCCATGTACTTGGTCGTCGAGTGGACGACGATGTCCGCGCCGAGGGCGAGCGGCCTCTGGAAGTACGGCGAGGCGAAGGTGTTGTCCACCGCGACGGTCGCGCCGCGGGCGTGAGCCATCTCTGATAAGGCCCCTATGTCCGAGAGGGTGAGCATGGGGTTGGTTGGCGTCTCGATCCAGAGCAGCTTCGTCTCGGGTCGGAGGACTTTTTCTACGCCCCCGGGGTCCGTCGTATCCACGAAGGTGAAGTCGAGGCCGTTGCTCTTCTGCAGGACCTTGTCGAAGAGGCGGTAAGAGCCGCCGTAGAGGGCGTCGCCGGCGACGACGTGGTCGCCGGGGGAGAGGAGGCTCATCACCGCCGTCGTCGCCGCGAGGCCCGAGGCGAACGCGAGGCCGTGGTCGGCGCCTTCGAGGGCGGCGACGCACGCTTCGAGGGCGGTGCGGGTCGGGTTGCCGGAGCGGCTGTACTCGTAGCCCTTGTTCTGGCCGGGGGCCTGTTGCGTGTAGGTGGAGGTCTGGTAGATCGGGACGATGGTCGCCCCGGTCGCCTGGTCCGGCTCCTGCCCGACGTGGATGGCCCTCGTGGAGAACCCTTCGTCCATGGAGCTCACGCGTCCTCCCCGAAGACGCGGTACGGCTTCTCTAGCTCCTCCGGCGTGACGGAAGAGTTGGCGAGCACCCAGTCGTCGTCGAAGACCTTGGAGACGTAGTTGCGGCCGGTGTCCGGCAGCAGCACGACGACGACGGCGTCCTCGGGCAGTTCCTTCGCCGCCCGGACCGCGCCGACGGCGGCCATCCCGCACGAGCCGCCGACGAAGAGGCCCTCCTCGGCCATCAGGCGTCGGGTCATCAGGAACGACTCGCGGTCGTCCACCTGTATGACCTCGTCCACCACCATTCCGTCATGGTTCTCGGGGTAGAAGTCCTCGCCGACGCCTTCGACGGCGTAGGAGTGGACGTTGTCGGGGTCGGAGAAGATGGAACCTTCGGGGTCGACGCCGACGATCCTGACGTCCGGGTTCTGCTCTTTGAGGAACCTGCCCGTGCCGGTGATGGTTCCGCAGGTTCCCATGCCGGCGACGAAGTGGGTGATGCGGCCGGCGGTCTGGCGCCAGAGCTCGGGGCCCGTGGTCTCGTAGTGGGCGAGCGGGTTGGCCGGGTTCTCGTACTGGCCTGGCTTGAAGCCGCCGGGGATCTCGTCGGCCAGCCGCGTGGCGACCGCGTAGTAGCTCTCCGGGTCCTCGGGCGGCGCGCTCGGCGTGACGACGACCTCGGCGCCGAGGGCTCTCAGCAGGTCCTGCTTCTCCTTGCTGGCCTTCTCGGGCATCACGCAGATGCACCTGTAGCCCTTGACCGCCGCCGCGAGCGCGAGCCCCGCCCCCGTGTTCCCGCTCGTCGGCTCGACGACGGTCCCGCCGGGTTTGAGGAGCCCCTGCTCCTCGGCCACCTCCAGCATCTTCAGGGCCGGCCTATCCTTGACCGAGCCGCCGGGGTTTATGTACTCGACCTTCGCCAGCAGGGTGGCGCCTATGCCCTCGTCCCGCGCCACGCGTCCGAGCCGCACCAGCGGCGTGTTTCCCACGACTTCTAGCACGTTCTCGTAGAATTCCATCCTCTGCGTCTCCATGCCGGTAATGTACCACCGCGGTTTCGCATGAGCGCCGGCCCCTCGCATATAATCCCCCACCATGGAAGGGAGCCCTTGGAAGAGCGAACGCGTCTCCGGCGAGGTCGGCATCTCCGTGGGCCGCGCCGGAGAAGGCCCGGACCCCGTCGTCTGCCTGCACGGCATCACCGCCCAACACCGCGCCTTCACCGCCGCCGCCAGGCACGTCGGTCTCGTCCGTGGCCTCGTCGGCGTGGACCTCCGCGGCCGGGGAGACTCGGACAAGCCCGAGTCGGGCTACGGCCTCGAAGCCCACGCGGGGGACGTGGTCCGGGTCCTGGATCACCTCGAAATGGAAGACGCGGTCGTGGCGGGCCACTCCATGGGCGCCTTCGTCGCCCTCAAGACCGCGCTGATGCACCCGGACCGCGTCCGCGCCCTCGTCCTCCTCGACGGCGGCTGGCCCCGCGTCGAGACGCCATCGGATGAAGAGATGACCGAAGAGCAGAAGCGGGAAGCGGAGGCGATCCGCGAAGGCCTCGCCCGCGCTTTCTCCCGCCTCGACATGGTCTTCGAGACGCCGGACGACTACCTGGACTTCTGGTTCCCGGATCAGGGTCTCGCGATGGACGACCTCCCGCCCGACCTTGCCGACTACTACCGCTACGACCTGCGAGAAGTGGAGGACGGCTACAACCCCAAGTGCTCGCCGGAGGCCGCGAAGCAAGACTCGCCGGACGTGACGCGTACCAGCCCGACGGCCGGGGAACTGCGAAACATCCGGTGCCCCGTCGCGCTGGTCCGGGCAGGCGAGGGCTTCTTCCCCGGCAGCCGACCCCTGATCCCCGACGCGACGCGCGACGTCATGGCCGAAGCGCTCGACCTGCGCTCGGAGATGGTCCTACCCGGCGCGACCCACTACACGATGATGTGGGAGCCTTACGCGGAGCGGTGGGCCGGCCTCCTGCTGAACGACGCCTGGCGGCTCTAAGGAGAGGACCCGGCCCTGTCCGGATATCCACGCTAAACCGTTCCGCAACCCGGCCCATCATCACCCAACATGTTGTGCCCCGGCGAGGTTGCCGGGCCTCCGCCGTGTACCGGCGCGGGGGGATCGTCTAGCCTGCCAACCAAGATGGGTCGCGCGCGCCAAAATGAGCGGTCGGGGAACAGGGCCGTAGACCGGCACAACGTCGGCTTACGGACGGCCAGACGGGAGCGACCGGCGAACGGGGTCGCCGCCAAACCTCCCCGGAAGTCCGCCGATGAGCTCCGTCGGGCCCGCCACCGCCGGCGCGCCGCGTACCTGCGCCGGCGGGCCCAGTACCGGCGGCGGCGCCTGACGCTTCTGGTCGCGCTGGCGTCGGTGCTTGTCGGCGTCTTCACCCTGACGCGGGAGGACCCGGCGACCACACGCGTTGCGGCCGTCTCGGAGGGGTCGCGGACGGAGAACTCGGGGATGGGCGCGCCGGAGGCCGCTCCCGGGACCGACGCCGGGGCGGTCGCGGAGGAGGTCCTCGACGTGCTGGTGTTGGGCGTGGACAAGAGGCCGCCGGATAGCAAGGAGGCCCAGGTGGATGGGACGCGGTCGGACACGATGATGGTCGTTCGGACCGCGCCGGATACGGGGGAGGTCAGGACGCTGTCGGTGCCGCGGGATCTCCTGGTCGAGATCGAGCCGGGGGTGGAGGGGAAGATCAACTCGGCGTACGCCTACGGCGGCGTGGAGCAGGCCAGGACGGCCATCGAGAGCCTTACCGGCGTGACCGTGGACCGGTACGCGGTGGTGGACTTCGCGGGCTTCGAGGACGTCGTGGACGCCATGGGAGGGGTGGAGGTGGACGTGGAGGACGAGATCCCACCCAAATACAAAATAAAGGACGGCCCGCAAATCTTGAACGGGGAGCAGGCCCTCTTCTACGCTCGTTACAGGGGCACGCCCACGGCGGACCTCGGGAGGATCCAACGCCAGCAGCGCCTCGTGAGCGCCCTACGCGGCGAGGCCCTGAGCTGGAGCACCGTCACCGAGCTGCCCGGCCTCATACGGGTGATGAACGAGAACGTCGAGACGAACCTGGGCTTGTTGGAGACCATCTCCCTCGCCCGTGCCCTCGCCAGCCAGGACGCGGGCGTCGCCTCAGCCCGCCTCGAAGGGACCCCGGAAACCCTGCCGGACGGGCAACAGGTGCTCGTGCCCGACGGGGCGGCCAACGAGAAGGTCCTGAAAGAGTTCCGCGGCTCCTAGCCGGCGGTTCTAGTCCGCCTGCGGCGGCGTTTCGAGCTTGCCGGAGCCCTCTTCGATCTGGCGCCGGATGGACTCCAGGGTGCGGGCGAGCGACTCTTCGAGCGGGTTTCGGTCGTCGCTGGATTGGTCCTGGATCTCGCCCTCCACCGAGCGCGGTCCGAAGGAGAGGTGGACGGTGACCTCGCTCCGGCCTTCGCCGGCCTCGGTGACCTCCAGCCTGCCGGAGTAGTCCCGGTCGGTCTCGGAGCCCCAGCGCATGGTGCGGGCGTCGGCGTCCACGTCGAGGTAGCCCTCGCTCTCGAACTCGCCGCGGTCGGGGATCCCGACGTGCGTCTTGATCTTCTCCCCGGGGTTGTCGCCCTCCGAAGGGCCCTCGGTGCGGGCGTTCTTCACGGGCGGCAGGTATTTGGGGAGGTTCTCGACGTCGGAGACCCAGGCGAACACCTCGTTCGCGGGGGCCGCGACGGCCTGGCTCTGCTCGTACTCCTGCATCTCCGGCACTCCTCTGTTAGCCCTGGATCTTCGTCAGCCGGTCGGTGAGCGAGGTGCCTTCCTCTCCCAGCAACTTGCCGAGCTCGGACAGCCTGTCGCGGACGGGTTCGGCCACCCCGGCGCCCGCGACCTGCTCGACCTGATCCCCCAGGGACATCAAGAGCGCGCCGATGGTCACGGGGTCGAAGCCGTCCGGGTCTAGCTGGCGCTTGAGCTCCGTGAGGGTCCCGGCGACCGCCTCCAGGCCCGGGTCGCCCGAGGCCGCGAGCCTCTCTTCCCAGGACGAGATCTCCGGCACCGCCGCCTCGATGCCCAGGCGCACGATCCCCCCGCGCAGGGAGTCCAAAGTCCCGTCGAGGGCTCCCCCGATGCCGTTGTTTGCCATGTTTTCTCCTCGCTGTTGAAAAGGCCGACGCGGAATATTGTGCCCCGCCCGGTAGAGCGGCGGCTGTGGCAGAGAACACCCGGGCGGGCGTTACCGAAACGTAGCCGAACTGGCCCCGAACCGTTGCGCCCCCGTGGCCGGGACGTTACCCGGCCCCTTTAGAGTTCTTTTTACAGCGACCGGGGAGGCCGGGAGCACAGGACCGGAAGGGGCACGACATGAGGCGGACGGCGATTCTTTTTCTGACGGTGGCGGCGATGACGGTGGCCCTCTCCGGCGCGGCCTTCGCGGCCAACCTGGAGGGCACCTCCGCGGGCAACACGCTCAAGGGCTCCTCGAAGTCCGACGTGCTCCGCGGCTTCGGCGGCAGCGACAGCCTCTACGGCCTCTCCGGCGCCGACAAGCTTCACGGCGACTCCGGCAGCGACAGCCTCTTCGGCGGCTCCGGCGACGACACGATCCACGGCGGCTCCGGCGACGACCGCGCCGATGAGCGCAAGGTCCACGGCGGCTCCGGCGACGATACCCTCTACGGCGAAGGCGGCGAGGACGCCCTCTACGGCGGTCCGGGCAACGACACCATCGTCTCCGTCGGCGACAAGGCCGGGGACATCGTGGACTGCGGCGCCGGCACCGACACGGTCCAGAAGGGCCCCGATTCCAACCTCGACCGCTTCGTCTCCTGCGAGAAGTTCGTCAGCTAGATCTAACAAACAACCCAGCCACCCTTCCGAGGGCCGGACGCGACGTCCGGCCCTTCTTCGTGCGCCCGGATCCCCGGCAACGGCAACCGCGAAAGGGGGTGGGACCGAACACGATCCGTCCCAGATCGACTCGTGAACCCTGCGACGCGTGGCTGTCACGACGCCAAGAAGGATGGGGCGTGCTTTTCGCGATCCGAGCGCCCCGGCCACCTCCGGACTCGCGGACCCTCGCTGGTTGCGAACGGCGGGGGATGCTCCGTCCCTCCGTCCTACGGCACGGGCCGCCGGATCATGCGTGTTGCTGACGAGTCTCGCTCAGCGCGGGCTTCGCGCGATCGTGTCTCGGGTCACGTTAGGCGACTTCCTATGCGCCCGGGCCGGGTTGGACCGGCTTTCGCCTCCCCCGCGTGAGCCGGAGGACGGCGGAGGGCACGATCCCCCTGAAGGGTCTGTAGCCGTAGGCGGCGAGCGCCGCGTTGGCAATAAAGGTGAAGAACGCGTCGAAGCCCCAGAGTATTACGGTCAAAATGATCAATCCGAACCACAAACCCGTCCCCCCGGGCAGCCAGCCCAGCGATTCCTGTGGTTGGGCCAGGAAGTCGAATAACCCGAAGCCCAACGAGAGCAGCGGCGTCTGCAACCACAGGTTGAGGAAGGCGAGCCAGGCGGCGTGCTCCCTGGCGCGTCGGCTCTCGCGGAACACCAGGAGGAGGACCAACGCGGCCGCTATCCCCAGGACCACGTAAGAGATGCGACCCAGGAAGGTGAAGCACAACAGCCAGGCGATCGCGAACGTGACCCTCTGCGCCTGGTCCATCGGACGGGCTTCGGCCCCGACCATCCTTCCCTCCCCGTCCGACCTCCTCGACGGGAGAAGTCTCTCACAGCCGCGCCGCGCCCGGTCGACTCCGTAATACCGAATACGGTAACGTCCATAAGATCACACCAAAATAGTGCAAAGCAAGACAATGTTCGCGAAAATACAGTAAAAGACTTGTTGTTATTGGGATGTCGGTGAGGAGAGATCGGGAAGAGGTGGGCGAGGTTTCCGGGGGGAAGAGGGATCTGCTGGACGTGGCGGAGGGGGCCGAGTACCTGGGGGTGGGGTCGGTGACGGTCTACCGCTGGTGTCGCGACGGTCGCTTGCCGTGTCTGAAGATCGGGAAGTCCTGGCGCATCCGGCGCGAGGCGCTGGAGGATTTCCTGAGTCGGGGGGAGCGGCCGACCACGCTCGTGGGGCAGTTGCGGGCTTACCTGGCTGTGCCGGACAGCGTGATCGGGATCGCCCAGACGACCGAGTTGCTGCACCAGCTCGACGCCGCCTTCTTGCAGGTGGCGGAGGCGCGGGGCGGGCTTCTGGTCAAGTTCCACGGCGGGGAGCCGACGTCCACCGAGGACGAGTTGCGCGACGAGTTGGAGCGCGCCGGGCTCGCCGTGTCCCGGTTGGAGGGGCAGGGACGGTTCATCTTCGTGGCCGAGAAGGACCCGACGGCCCCGAGGGTCGACGCCCTGCGGGAGCTCATCGAGCAGGAGGCCGGCAGCGGCAGGACCATTTGGGCCACCTTCAACTGGACTCAGGAGACGGACCCGGGCGAGGCGCTGGAGCAGCAGGAGGCGTTGACGGAGTTCGCCGACGCCAACCAGCTCGTGATCAAGACCGCCTTGCTCGAGGAGGTGGCGGACGACTGGCCCGCCGATGAGCGGCGCCGGGCGCACGCGGCGCATGCGGGGACGATCTGGCTCTCCGAGGCGGGCCTCTCCCTCAGCCGCGTCACGCCGCTGTCGGCGGGATAGCTAGAGAGACGGAGAGGTGGGAAGAGCGTGACGGTGAGGGAAAAGGATGCCGGCCCAGGCGCTTTGGCGGGGGCGACGTACTGGTTGATATCAAACGGGCCCTCGGGCGTGCTGAGGCTGGACCTCGACGGGCTCGGGAGGACCCTGCCTGTGTTCGGCTTCAGGGAGGAGGCGGAGCTGTTCCTCTCGCTGGGCGGGCTGGACAACGGTTGGTCGAGCGGGGCGTGCGGGGCCGGCGACCTGTACGCGCTCCTCCTCGGGGAGGGCGCGGACGTGGAGAGCGTCGTCCTAGATCCCCTGCCCGCCATGCTCTCGGACGGCACCGCCGGCCTCGTCGGCCTGAGCCTGGGACGCTTCGTGGACAAGTTCCTGAGGTCCGACGCGGGTTAACGGCTTAACTTCCGGCGGGCGTCGAATGCGCGATAATATGTTGGCTCACGAGAACAGAGAGAGGTCGGATTGGTAGCAGAGTTGTGGCAGTTTGCGGTGGTGCTCGGCGGGTTCCTCGTCGCCGCGCTGTTGTGGCTTTGCATCATCTACCTCCCCGCGCGCACCATGGAGCACTCGGAGAGCCGGCGGGCCGCCGAGAACGGCCCCGACGCCTCCGACCGCGCCGGCTAGGGTTCCCCCGCCGGCCGGGTCACCTCGACCGGAAGGCTTTGTCCCGGCGGTCCTCCACCGCTTGCCTCAACAAGTCGTCCAGCGGTTCGCCCGACGCCTCGTGGGCGTCCAGCACCTCGCTGAACTCCAGCACGCGGTCCCTGACGCCGACCTCTCCGAGGAATTCGGCCGCCTCGTCCACCGTCATGCCCTCTCGGGCGGCGAACTCGCGGATCACGGCGTTCATCAGGTCCATGAGAAGCCGGCGTGCTTCATCCTCCCCGACGGGTCCCCCGGACGCGCGCTCCTCGAACTGGCGGCCGAAGATGGTGGCCGCCGCCACGATCCGGCGCCGGTCCACCGCGGACGCCTCCCCGCCCCACGCCGCCCGCATCGTCTCCTCGCCCAGTTGACCCAGATAGGCGAGGACCCGGTCGTCCTCCGCGTCTTGGCGGGGAGCGTTCACCCGAGGTCCCTGCCCATAACGCAGAACGGTTGGTTGGGGTTCGTGGGGAAGGAGAATTCGGGGACGACGACCTTCCAGCCGCGACCTTTGTAGAGGATCAGCGCGGGGACGTTGTCTGTCTGGGTGGTCAGGACGGCAGTCGGGCCCGCGAGGCCGTCGAGGAGCGCGTCGTGGAGGCGGCCTCCGACGCCTTGGCGGCGAAAGTCCGGGTGGACGTGCAGCTCCGTGAGCTCGAAGTGGCCCTCGGGGAGCCAGCGCCGCCGGGCCCCATCGTCCATCTCTTTCGAGACGATGTCGTGCCACCACTGGCCGGGGGCGCCGACGTGGCCGTAGGAGAAGCCAGCCAGTTGGCCTTCACCGGATTCCGCGGCCAGGAAGCGGAAGGCTTCGCGTTCGGTGTGGCGCGGGAGGAACTCGCGCAGGCGTCGCTCGTCCGCGCCGGTCCAGACCGAGGAGATCGCGGCCATGTAAGGCCCGAGGACCTCGTCGGGCGTGAGCTTCTTCAGACGGATTTCGGGATTCAACGCTCGCGCCGCTCCGGGTGGCCGACGGGGACGCGGAGATGGTATCACCGGGTTGGGAGATCAAGCACAGCGGAAGGACACCAGATGCCGAGCCGGTTGGACCACCTCGTGATACTCGTCCGCGACCTGGACGCGGCCGTAGAGGGCTACGAACATTTGGGCTTCCGGGTGACGCCGGGCGGCGAGCACGCCGACGGCCTGACGCGCAACGCGCTCGTCCCGTTCGGCGACGGCGCGTACCTCGAGCTCGTCTCCTTCCTGAACCCCGGCGACGGCCGGGACAACGTCTGGGGCTGGCGCGAGTTCCTCCCGAGAGGCGGCCTCATAGACTACTGCGCCGCCTCCGACGACCTGGCGGCCGAGTCGCGGATGCTCGAAGGCCTGGGCTTCGGCGTCGAAGGGCCTGACGAGGGCGGGCGCCGGCTCCCGGACGGTTCGGAGATACGGTGGCGCAGCGCCAGGATCTGTCAGGCCGGCAGGCTAATGCCGTTCCTGATAGAAGACGCAACCCCGCGGGAGAGACGCGTGCCCGGCGGACCCGCGGCCGAGCATCCCAACGGCGCCACCGGCATCGTCCGGCTGGAACTCTCCGCCCCCGACCCACGCGAAGCGGCGAATAGCCTCGCCGCGTTGACCGGGACTCCGGCGGAGAACCTCGTCCTCGGTGGCTGCGCGCTGGCCGTGGTCGAAGGGGAGAAGCCGGGGCCCGCGGCCGTGGAACTTGCGACGGACGCGCCGGGGAACGTTGGGGAGTTGGACAGGGAAGTTGCCCACGGGGTTTGCGTTCGGCTGCTCGGGGGCTTCGGGTAAAGGCGGCCGGGCTTCGGTATCATTCTTCGGGACGGGAAAGCGAGCAGGGGAGACGCAGTGAACGACGCGACGCAGCAGCGCATGATCACGATAGCGGCGGCCGGTATCGCCTACCTCATAAGCTCGGCGGTGACCAACCGCTTCATAGATATCCCGGAGCAGCGCGGCATAAAGGACGACGCCCTTGAAGCCGTCCTCAAGGGCGCCACGACCGCCACCTCGACCATCCTCGCCTCGATCATCGTGCGCAGGATCTTCAAGGGCTAACAGCCTGGCTGTTAGCCCGCACGGCGCCTGACGGCGCCTTGTCAGCACGCTCCGGCTTCGCCTGCGCTTTCAGCACGCAGCCTTCGGCTGCTTTCAGCACGGCGCTCCGCGCCTTTCAGCTTTCAGGTCTTGAGGGCCGTGGCGTGGTGGCGGATGTGGTCCTCTACGAAGGTCGAGATGAAGTAGTAGGAGTGGTCGTAGCCTTCGTGGCGATTGAGGGTCAGGGGTTGGCCCGACGTGGCGCAGGTTTCTTCCAGGGCTTCCGGGAGGAGTTGTTCTTCGAGGAACTGGTCGGAGAGGCCCTGGTCCACGAGGATCTCGCGCCCGTCCGGGAAGGAACTTTCGCTCACCAGCTCGCTCGCGTCGTAGGACTTCCACGCTTCCCTGTCGTTGCCGAGGTAGCCGGCGAAGGCCTTCTTGCCCCAGGGGACGCGGGTCGGGGCCGAGATCGGGGCGAGGGCCGAGACGGAACGGAAGCGGTCCGGGTTCTTGAGGGCGCAGACCAGGGCGCCGTGGCCGCCCATCGAGTGGCCGAAGATGCCGGCGGCGGGGCCGACGGGGAAGTTTTCTTCGATGAGCGTCGGCAGTTCCTGCGTGACGTAGGAGTACATGTTGTAGCGCTCCGACCAGGGTTCTTCGGTGGCGTCCACGTAGAAGCCGGCGCCGGTGCCGAAGTCGTAGTCTTCGTCCTCGCCGGGGATGTCGGCGTCGCGGGGGCTGGTGTCGGGTGAGACGAGCATCAGGCCGTGTTCGGCGGCGTGGCGTTGGGCGCCGGCCTTGATCATGAAGGTCTCTTCCGTGCACGTCAGGCCGGCCAGATAGTAGAGGATCGGGACCGGACCGTCCACGGCCTGGGGCGGCGTGTAGACGGCGAAACGCATCTCGCCATTGCAGGCCTCCGAGTGATGGCCGTAGAAGCCGGTCCGGCCGCCAAAGTTCGCGTGCTCGCTGAAGGTTTTTATGGTCATGCGGTTAGAACGTCACGACGCTGCGGATGGATTCGCCGCGGTGCATCAGGTCGAAGGCGGTGTTGATCTCCTCCAGGGGCATGGTGTGCGTGATCATGGAGTCGACCTCGATCTTGCCCTCCATGTACCAGTCCACGATCTTGGGCACGTCGGTCCGGCCCCTGGCACCGCCGAAGGCCGATCCCTTCCACGTCCGGCCCGTGACGAGCTGGAAGGGGCGCGTGGAGATCTCCTCCCCCGTCCCCGCCACCCCGATGATGACCGACGTGCCCCCACCCTTGTGGGCGCACTCGAGCGCGCGGC
>CAXUFZ010000058.1:0-14604 GCA_964250345.1 uncultured Rubrobacteraceae bacterium | reverse complement strand
CTGGTAACCCATCCCCCGGCCGCGACCCCGGCCGACCCACGCGCAGCATGGCATCCTCCGCGCCCCCGCGCAAATACCCGAAGCAACAACCGGCCGCCGGGTACGGACTTTTACGTCGAACGCAAGACAGAGCGCCCGAAGAGACGGCGTGGGCGGAGGACGGATGCTTCCCTGGAGACACGGCAACAGCCACGGTCGCCGCGCGTTCGCGCCCATCGGGTGACTGCTGATCGCGATGCTCGTCCTGACATTCTCCGGGCTGGCCAGGGCCGGGCTGCTCCCGTTCTAGAGAGCCGTGCGAAGCCGCGAGGCCGACCCCGGAAGACAATGCCAGACGCCCGCGGGCGAAGACCTAACCCGAGACCAGGACCACCCGCAGGTCGTTGACGTTGGTGCCGGTCGGGCCGGTGACGAGCAGCGCGCTACCCGCCTCCAGGGCCGGATAGGCGTCGTTCTCCGCCAGGGCCCCGGCGGGGTCCACACCGTTCTCCCTTACGTCCTCCGCCGTCCGGCCGTCCACCATGCCGCCCGCCGCGTCCGTCGGGCCGTCGTTGCCGTCGGTGTCCGCGGCGAAGGCCGCCCATCCCTCCACGCCGGCGAGTTCGACGGACAGCGCCAGGGCGAACTCCTGATTGGGGCCTCCCGTGCCATCGCCGCGCACGGTCACGGTCGCCTCCCCGCCCGAGATGATGGCGCAGGGCGGCCGGACTGGGTTGCCGCCCTCCAGGACCTCCCGCACCACCGCCGCGTACACCGAGGCCGACGCCCCGGCGTCGCCGGTGAGGGTGGTCGAGAGGACGAGCGGTTCGTAGCCGAGCTCGCGGGCCTTCGCCGCCGCGGCCTCGACGGCGTGCCGGCCGCCGCCGCAGACGACGTTGGCGACGTTGTCGAAGACGGGATCTCCTGGCTTCGGGTTCTCCTCTGCCGTCTCTAGGTGGTCGGAGATCTTCCCTGGAGGCTCTATGCCGTAGCGCTTCAGGACGGACCTGGCCCCGTCGAGCGTCGTCGTGTCCGGGGCGGCGGGGCCGCTGGCGATGGACGAGGGCTCGTCCCCGACCACGTCGGAGAGCAGGAGGGCGAGCACGCCGGCGGGAGCGGCGAGGCGGGCCAGGCCGCCGCCCTTGAGGACGGAGACGTGCTTCCTGACGGTGTTGATCTCCGATATATCCGCCCCGCTCCTCAGCAGATCCTGCGTAAGCGCCTTCAGGTCCGCCAACTCGATGGGCGGCGCGGGGTCCGCCAAGAGCGCCGAAGCCCCGCCCGAGATGAGCGCGAGCAGCAAGTCTCCTTCGCAGAGAGACTCCGCGAGCTCCTGCGCCCGGCGCGCCGCGTCCACGCCACGCTCGTCGGGTTCCGGGTGGGAGGCGAACACGACCTCCAGTTTCCCGGAAGACGCCTCGCCGCCCTCCTTGGCGACGATCAAACCACCAGCCAGCCGCTCCCCCAGCAACGCCTCGGCGGCCTCCGCCATCGCGCCCGCCGCCTTCCCCGCCGAAAGCACGAAGACCCGCCCGGCGCCAAACCGCCGTCCCCCCGAGACCAGCGCGTCGCCCTCCACCCGGACGGAGCGCCGCACGGCCTCCACCGGATCGGCCGCGGCCAGGCCGGCCTCCAGTATCTCGTAAAGGTGGTCTTTCACAGGAACGAATAGTAAAGGCCGCGACGAACCGGCGCACGCCCAAACCCCGGGAGTCGGGAGGCGCTCGCCGCGGCTTCGCCTCCGCCCGCTTCGGGAGTCGGGAGTCGGGAAGGGCAACTGCGGGGTCTTCCGAATCCCGGAAGCGGAGCGACTAACTCCCCCGGTACGTGCTGTACGCCCACGGCGAGACTAGGAGCGGCACGTGGTAGTGCGCGCCTGGGTCGGCGACGCCGAAGCGGATGGGCACCCGGTCGAGGAAGGGCTGGTCCGGTACGTCCTCAACCCCAAAATAGCCGCCGACGGCGAAGACGAGCTCGTAGACGCCCGGGACGAACGCGTCGCCTTCGAATAGCGGCGCGTCGGTGCGGCCGTCGGCGTTGGTGTGGGCCGTCGCGAGGAGGACCGGGTCCCCGTTCTCCAGGCGGAACAGCTCGATCCCAACGCCCGCGGCGGGACGTCCGTTTGCCGTGTCGAGGACGTGGGTGGTTAGCTTACCGGACATATGTCCGTTACGCTCTTCTTTCTACGTGGCCTTCGATCTGGCCGTAAGGGTCTTGGGTGGCGTGGAAGATCTCGCCGTCGTTCGCTATTCCAAAACGTTCGAGGTCGTAGGCGATGTGGTGGACGTTGGGGAGAGAGTACCAGATCTTCTCGACCTCCGGAACCGCCTTCAACACGGCCTCGCCCATGCGGTAGAGCGTGTGCTGGGCCGAGGGGCTGTAATGGTCGGTAAAGGTCTCGAGCGTCCGGTCCATCACCGCGTCGTAGAGCTTGTCAAAGTCCGCATCCGTTGTCGAGTACCACCATCTGGCGGTGATAACGGTGGCGAGGATGCGGTCGTCCGTTTCAGGGAGCGTCGTGTACGGGTCTCTGTGGAACCCTTCCCAGCCAGACTCGGTCGTCTTCATGACGTAGACGTCGTCCATCCCGGCTTCGATGCGTCGGGGGCCCGTCTCGTCGCCCCACACTTCGGCCTTGCGCTCGCCGCGGCCCCGGACGAAGGAGTGGTTGTGGCCCGCACCGTCTACTTCGATGCGGCTCCAGGGGAACTGGGTGAGCTCGATCCGGCAGGAGGTGACGGTGGGTCCCGCTTCGAGGAAGTGGTCCACCAGCACGAGCCCGAATTCCTCGATGCTGTTCGTCAGGCCGTCTTTGGCGAGCGCGTAGACCGTGTTTCGCATGGTGTCGGTGGCGAGAAGTTGGGTGTTATCGCCGCCGTAGTGGGCGGCGTCGAAGTCGCCTTCGAGGGCGACGCGGACGTGGATGTCCCAGAGCTCGTGGCGTTCGGTGTCGCGTTTGACCTTGACCAGCCGGATCCCCGACTTGCCGTAGTTGTTCTGTCCGAGGAGCATCCCGCCGTCAGGCTCCGTCGGTGTCAAGATCCGCCTCCCCGGCCTTCGACGAGGTCTTCCAGGCGCAGGCGGGCTATCTTGTGGACCTCGCCCAGCGCCGCCCGGAACTCTTCCTCGTGGGAGTTGTCCAGACGCTCCTCCGCCGCCCGCAGGATGGACTCCTTGCCCGCGTGCTCCCTGACGCACACGATCATGGGCATCCCGAACCTCTCGCGGTAGGCGCGGTTCATCCGGACGAAGTCGTCGTACTCCTTCGGCGTGAGGGTGTCGAGGCCGGCCGAGGACTGCTCGCCCGCCGACTCCGCCGTGAGATCTCCTGACATGGCCGCCTTGCCCGCGAGGTCTGGGTGCGCCAGGATCAGGCCCATCTTGAGGTCCTCCGTCGCCGCGCTTACCGACCGCGCCATCGCGCCGCGCAAATCGTCCAGGTCCGAGAACGGGCGAGACTCCAGGGCCGTCTCGGCGATCCAGGGCGAGCCCTCGTAGACGGGGCCGAACGCGGTCACGAACCCGTCGCGATCCATCTCGTTCGCCTGTTTTATGGAGATCTTCCCGGGCAAGGCTCCCTCCCCGTCCTCGCGGCCGAACGTTGCTCTCCGGGGTCTTCTACCATGTCTCGCGGCCAGGAGCCGGCGATCCTGGCGTGCGTAACTCCCGGATACGGGAAAACACCAGGGCGTCCGCACGCCGTGTGGGGAATTGGAGGAAGGAGCGCAACCGGCCTTCGTACTCGAACCCGCACTTCGACAGAACCCGAGCGGAGGCATCGTTGCCGGGCTCTACCCACGCTTCGGTCCTGTCCAGTCCTCGTACTTCGAGACCCCAAGTCGTCAACGATTCCACGGCCCTGGTCGCGTAACCACGATTGCGGGCTCCCGAGATGAGCCAGTACCCCACGCCGGCGACCCCCGCCTGCGGCCGGAGCATCAACACGATGCAGCCGAAAGCCTCGGAGGTCCGTCCATCAGAGATGGTTAACGACCAGCCCTGACCGGAGCGGGCGCGTTCTTGCTGGCGCCGGATCCAGGCCCTCCCGTTCGTCTCGGTGAACCGCTCCGGTACGGAGGTGGCCTCGTGGATACGGACCTCCCCGCTGGCGGCCTCGACGCACCCGAGGTCGGCCACGGTCCAGCGACGCAGCACCACGGTCCCGTCGGTCAGGACGGGGTCCGGGTCGGTTAGCCGGGTCGTCGCCATCGCACAGACATCCTAGCTTCGATCGAACCTCGGGGCGTCCGCCTGGATCTCGACCTTGACGTCCACGCCGAGCGCCCCGGCGTCCAGCGCCGCTTCGACAGTCTTCGTGACGGCTTCGAGCACCTCTTTGCGCTCCCCGGCGAGCATGAGCGCCTCCGGGCCGGCCTCGCGGGCCAGGCCGGTCTCGCCGGCGGAGCGTCGGGCCGCTTCGACCTGTTCTGTGGGTGGCCTCTCCGCTTTCGGGGAAGGGTTTACCCTCAGCTCGGCGGTCAGTTCCGCGCGCTCGTAGCCCGGCACGTCAGGTCTCCGGCCGGTCTTCCAGGCGACCGATGTCCGCGTAGCCGGCGCCGGGTTGCGGCGATCGCTTCGGGGCATCGTCCGGGAGGCCGACGATGTGTTCCGGGCGGACCGGGATGCGGGTGAGGTCTTTGCCCGTGGCGTCTCGGAGGGCCGCTACTATGGCCGGGGTCGAGGCTATGGTTGGGGGTTCGCCGACGCCCTTGAGGCCGTAGGGGGCGTCGGGGTCGGCCAGTTCGAGGATCTCCATCTTCACGGGTGGCATGTCGAGGATGGTTGGGATGAGGTAGTCCGTGAAGGAGGCGTTCTGGACCTTGCCCCCTTTCAGCCGGATCTCCTCCATCAGCGCGAGGCCGAGCCCTTGCGCTATGCCGCCCTCGATCTGCCCTTCCAGGGCTTGCGGGTTCATGACCTTCCCGACGTCCTGGGCCGTCGCAATCTCCACCACCCGCACCAGCCCGAGCTCGACGTCGACCTCTACCACGGCCCGGTGCGCCGCGAACGCGTACTGGAAGTGCACGTCCCCCTGCCCGTCTTCGTCGAGCGGGACCGTCTCCTTGTGATGGAACTCGACGGTCTCCTCGATGAACTCGTCGCCCAGAAGCTCTTCCAGGGAGATAACCGCACGCCCGTCCGAGACCACGTCCCCGTCCTCTATGGCCAGGCCCGGCTCCTCACCGATCTCTCCGCGCACCATCTCGAACACGCGCTCCCGCACGGCCTCACACGCCCGCTTGACGGCGGCGCCGGTGACGTAGGATTGGCGCGAGGCCGAGGTCGAGCCGGCGGAGCCCACGCGCGTGTCGGCCGGCTCGACGGCGACGTTCCCTACGCCGAGCTCGGTGCGCGCGATCTGGGCCTGCAACGTCACGAGCCCCTGACCGACCTCCGCCGCCGCCGTGTGAACCCGAACCAACGGCTCGCCGTTTTCCACCGATAGCGTCACCCGCGCCGTCGAGTAGTCGTCGAAGCCCGCCGAGAACCCGACGTTCTTGAACCCGACCGCGTAACCGACGCCCCGATGGACGCCTTCCCCGCGCGTCACGTTCGAGACGCCGCCCGGGAGCTCCCGCGCGTCACGGCCTACAACTTCTTCCTCGTCCGGCATCGGGATGGAGCGGACGCGCTCCAGGGTCTCGCGTACCGGCGCGGGCTCCGGGACCGTTTGCCCGAACGGGAACTTTATCCCCGGTTTCATGGCGTTCTTGAGGCGGAACTCGACCGGGTCGATCCCAAGCTTCTTCGCGAGCTTGTCCATTTGGGCCTCGTGGGCGAAGCAGGCCTGGACGGCGCCGAAGCCGCGCATGGCGCCGCAGGGCGGGTTGTTGGTGTAGAGCATGTGGCTCGTGATCTCCGCGTTCGGCACATCGTAGGGTCCGCAGGCGAAGGTGGCGGCGTTGAGGCAGACGGCATTGGAGCTGGAAGCGTAGGCGCCGCCGTCGAAGACGAGCCGCGCCCTGACGTAGACGAGTTTGCCGTCCGCGGTCGCGCCGTGTTCGAAGACCATCTTGCAGGGGTGGCGGTGGACGTGGCCGAAGAAAGACTCCTCGCGGTCGTAGACGATCTTGACGGGCCGGCCCGTGTGCAGCGCCAACATGCACGCGTGGACCTGCATCGAGAGGTCTTCGCGGCCCCCGAACGCGCCGCCCACGCCCGAGAGCGTGAGCCGAACCTGATCCGGCTCCAGGTCCAGAGACTCCGCGACCTGATCCCGGTCCAAATGCAGCCACTGAGTCGAGACGTACAGGTCCACGCCACCCTCGCCGTCGGGCACCGCCATACCGGACTCGGGCCCCAGAAAGGCTTGGTCCTGCATCCCGACCTCGTACTCCCCGGTCACGACGACATCGGCGGTCGCCTCCGGGTCTCCGTGGCGCACGTCCACCCGCCGCAGCACGTTGCCCGAGAGGTGGAGCCTCGGGGCGTCGTCTGCCATCGCCGCCTCGGCGTCGGTTACGGGCTCCAGAACTTCGTACTCGACGGAGATCCTCTCTAGCGCCCGCCGCGCGGTCTCGGGGTGGTCGGCGGCGACGAGGGCCACGGCCTCGCCCTGGTAACGGACCCGCTCCCACGCGAGCACCGGCTGGTCCGGGACCTCCATCCCGTAGACCTTCCTCCCCGGCACGTCCTCGTGCGTGAGCACCGCGAACACCCCGGGCATCGCCTCCGCCTCCGACGTGTCGATGGACCAGATGTTCGCGTGCGGGTGCGGACTCCGGAGCGTCGCCCCCCACAATACCCCGTCCGCGTGCAGGTCCGACGAGTACTCGAACTCCCCGCGCACCTTCGGCACACCGTCTACCCGCCGGCTCTCCTCTCCGATCTTACCGGGCCGTTGCACCGGGCCCTTTGGCCGGGCGCGGGTCGGGGTCGCGGGGACCGTTTGTTGGACGTTCGTCACGTTCCTCCGCCGGGCGGCCGCGCGCGGGCGGGTTTGAAACCCGCCCCTACACAGATTTTAGGGTTCGCGTTGCGGGTTGGGGTGTTCGGGGTTGCGGGGGCGCGGTTTCTTGTGGTGGGCTTCAACCTATGCCGTCTCCGGTGGGTCGAGACGCTTCGCGGTTAGGTGGACGGCGTCGAGGATCTTCTCGTAGCCTGTGCACCGGCAGAGGTTGCCGGCCAGGGCTTCGCGGACCTCGGCACCCGTCGGGTTCGGGTTGCGGTCGAGGAGGTCGTGGGTCGCCACGACGAGCCCGGGCGTGCAGAAGCCGCACTGGACCGCCCCGGCCTCGACGAATGCCTCCTGAACCGGGTGCAGTTCGCCGCCGCGTGAGATGCCCTCGACCGTGATGACCTCGCTTCCTTCGGCCTGACCCGCGAGCACGAGGCAGGAGCAGACGAGGACCCCGTCGAGGTAGGCCGAGCAGGACCCGCATTCGCCCTGTTCGCAGGCGTTCTTGGAACCGGGCAGGCCCATCCGCTCCCGCAGCACGTAGAGCAGGCTCTCGCCCTCCCAGACGCCGTCCGCCTCGTGTGCCTCGCCGTTTACCGTGAAGCCCAGGCGCATCAGGCGGTCCGCCGGTACTCGTCCCAGGCCCAGCCGAGCGTCCTTCGGGCGAGCACCCCGACCGCGTGCGTCCGGTAGGCCGCCGTCCCGCGCACGTCCCCGATGGGCCGGCACGCCTCCGCCGCCAACTCCCCGAACCTTCGCAGGGCAGGCTCGCCAATCGCCAACCGGGAGTTCCACAGATTCTCTTCCTCCAAGACCTCCCGGATAAAATGCTCCGCCTCCGTCGCCCGGAGCGGGGTGGGGGCGGCGGAGCCGACGCAGGCGCCGACCGTTCCCTCCTCCGGGCGCAGGTCCAGGCCGAAGGAGCAGACCGCTATGACCATGGCGTTGCGGGTCCCGACCTTGGCGTACTGTTGGGGGCCCGCGGTTTTCGGTATGCGGAAAGATGAGATCAGCTCACCAGGCACCAAGGCGTTCCTCTTCGGGCCCGTGACGAACTCGGCGACGGGTATCCTTCGGCCGCCGCTCACGGACGCGACCTCCACCTCGGCGTCGGAGGCGTAGAGTGGGGGCAGGCCGTCGCCGGCGGGGGAGGCGGTGGCGAGGTTGCCGCCGACGGTTCCGCGGTTCCGGATCTGGGGCGAACCCACCGTCCTCGATGCCATCGCCAGGCCGGGCAAATGGCCGCCGAGATCGGCGATGATCCTGGAGTACGTGACGTTGGCCCCGACGTTCAGCCACCCGTCTTCTTCGTGCCACTGGCGGAGTTCGGGAACCCGGGTCAGGTCGACCACCACGTCCGGCCGCGCGCGGTCGAAGTTCAGGTCGACCATGACGTCCGTGCCGCCGGAGATGGGTCGGGCGTCGGGAAACTCGGCCTGGATCTCCAATGCTTCCCGCCAACTCTCTGGTCGAAAGAACCGCACCTGCCGCCTCTCCGCGAGCCTCCAAACTCTGCAGGAGACTACAGTCCCCGGCCCGCCCGGTCAATCGGCCCGCGGGCCACAGTTCGGGACCCGGGCACTCCCCTAGAAGGGCCGGGGTCCAGGGAGCCGGCAGGCGTCGGCGATGTGTCATAGATCGGGTACAGGATCGGGCTTCTCCGGGCGGCGGTCCACGGCCACGAGAACGAGGGCCGCCAGCAGGATGAGGGCCGAGAGGTAGAAGGCGAAGGCGTAGCCGCCCGCGCCGACGACGAGGCCGAAGGAGAAGGCTCCGATCCCCGTGCCGGCGTCGAAGGAGACGTTCCAGAGGGTGCTGCCCAGGCCTCGCTCGGCGGCGGCGACCCGGTTCATGGTGAGCACGAGCGTCGCGTTCTGTAAGAGGCCGGACCCGACGCCGAAGAGGAGCGCCCCGCCGAGCGTCGCGAGACCGCCCTGCGGGAGCGCCGCCACGCCGCAGGCCGCGACGACGAGCGCGGGCGCGAGCAGGATGTGGGGGTCCCGGCGATCCCCGAAGCGGCCGGCCCACAGGCGGCTGAGGGTGCTCGCTACGCCGAAGAGGAGCAGGGCCGAAGCGGACGAGAAGACGCCCGCTGGCGGGATCGCCAGGGGCAGGAACGTCACCATGACCCCCGAGGCCGATGTCGCGGTGGCGAAGATCAAGAGCAGCCGGAGCAGCGGCCCCCGCCGGAGGCCGTCCAGAAACCCCGCGCCCCCCTCCGGGCGGTCGAACGGGCCCATCTCGACGCGGGCGAGGGCGGGGAGGCCGAGCAGGGGGGAGAGGCCGCCGAGGAAGAAGACCGCGTCGTACCCCGAGGCGTCCACCAGCCACAGCCCCAGGGGGTTGCAGAAGATCGTCGGCAGGGTCATGGCAACCCCGAGGACGCCGAACGCCTCGCCCCTGCGCCCTGGCGGCGCGAGGGCCACGATCAGGGCGACGAACACCACCGTCACGATGCCGAACCCCACGCCGCGAACCAGCGAGACCCCGACGATCCCGACGACGCCGCCCGCGAGCGGATACAGGAACGCCGGCAACCCTAGAAACGCCACGCCGGTCACCAGCACCTTCCTGTACCCGAACCTCCCCAGCACCGTCGGCATCGTGACCTGCGCGAGCACCGTCGAGAGCATGAAGGCGGCGGTCGCCAGCCCGGCGCCCGACGCCCCGCCCCCCGACGCCTCGGCGTAGAGCGGCACGACCGAGAGCAGCAACTGGAAGCCGGCGATGTTCGCGAGGGTCGCCAGCGCCAGCAGCGCCACGGGCCCGGAGAACAGCGTCCCGCGCCCACCGCCCTCTCTCGCCCTCCGTCCCATCCGCACATCTTCTCGACGGAGGGGCGGCGGCGCAAGGCCGCACGGGGTCGAGGATCGCCCCGGGGAACCCGAGAACCCCCGTTCGGCCCGGTTCCGGGCCATCGTCCAGATCCGAAGGGGAGCGCCGCCTCCCCCTCCGAACCCCCGACCCGGCGTGACCCGGCATCTTCACGACGCGGACAATGGCGTTTGCCTGGCCGTGTGGCTATGCTAAGGACGGCTTCTGGAGAGGTAGAGGCCGACGGCCAGGAGAGGAGCGAGGGTGAGGTTCTCCGCGAACCTGTCTATCTTGTTCAAGGAGGTTCCGCTGCTGGAACGTTTCGCTCGGGCGGCGGGGGCCGGTTTTGCGGTCGTGGAGTTCTGGTGGCCCGGACACGAAGCGGACCTCGGGGACGTCGAGCGGGCCGTCAAGGACGCGGGCCTCGAAGTGGCGCTCTTCAACTTCGACGCCGGGGACATGCCGGCCGGGGACCGCGGGCTCGCCTCCGACCCCGAAAGACAGGAACGGTTCCGGGAGAACGTGCCCGTAGCGTTGAGGCTCGCGCGGTCTCTAGGCTGTCCCAGGCTGAACGTTTTGGCGGGACACGAGATCGAAGGGCTGGCGCGGGAGGAACAGTTGTCCCTTGCCCGAAAGAACGTGCGCTTCGCGGCGGACGCGGCGGCGGGACACGGCATCGGTATCGTCGTCGAGGCGGTCAACACCTTCGAGAACGGGCCGTATCTGCTGCGGACGACGGCGCAGGCCGTGGAGTTCGTGACGAGCGTGGAGAGGTCTAACGTTCAGATCCAGCACGACCTCTACCACATGCAGCGCATGGAAGGGAACCTGGTCGCGAACCTGCGCGAGCACTTCGATCACGTAGGGCACATACAGGTCGCGGACTCGCCGGGCCGCGGCGAGCCGGGGACGGGGGAGATCCACTACCCCTTCGTCCTCGCCGAGCTGGAGAGCCTCGGCTACGAGGGTTACGTCGGCCTGGAGTACAACCCCACGACGGAGACCGCAGAGGAGAGCTTCGGTTGGATACCGAAGGAACTGCGGGGAAAAGATGTGGCCGTGTCGGACCTGAGCCTGTAGGCGGCCGGTTTGGGCGGCGAGTATACCGAGGTCTATGTCGAGACCGACGACGGCGTCCGCCTGTGGACCGCCACGGGCGGGAGCGGTCCGCCGCTCGTCCTCTGCCACGGCGGACCCGGGCTCTGGGACGACCAGGGGCCCGTGGCGGAGATGGTCGAAGACCTCGTGACCGTGTATCGCTGGGACCAGCGAGGCTGCGGGCGCTCCACCGCTTCGGGGCCGTACACCGTCGCGCGGTTCGTCGCCGACCTCGAAGCTATACGCAGGCACTTCGGGCATACCCGCTGGATCGTCGGCGGCCACTCGTGGGGCGCGACGCTCGCCCTGCGCTACGCGTTCACCCACCCCGAACGGGTCGCGGCCCTGCTGTACCTCTCCGGCACGGGGGCGGGAACGGCGTGGAAGGACGCCTACCGGGCCGAGCGCGAGCGGCGCCTGACGGCCGAGCAGCACCGCCGGAGGCGGGCCCTCAAAGACCGCGAGCGCGACGAGGCCGAGGAGATCGAGTACAGGACGCTGAGCTGGGCGCCGGACTACGGCGACCGTGCGAGGGCTCTCGAGTGGGCCGAGAGAGAGGCCGCCGAAACCCGGTTCCCCATCAACTACGGGTGTAACGCCGCTTTGAACGCCGAGACCGACGCGTCCGACGAGACCGACGTCCTCGCCCGGTGCCGCGCCCTCGACCTTCCGGTCCTGATGGTTGACGGGGCCGAAGACCCGCGTCCGGCCTGGGCGCTGGATGGCATGGAGGAGGCGCTGCCCCGCGCCGAGCGTTATGCGTTGCCGGGCGTCGGGCATATGCCCTGGGTGGAGGACCCGGAAGGTTTGGCTTCGGTATTGAGGGGATTCATCGAACGCGTGGCCGAAAATTCAGCGATCGAACATAGGGGGACGTGATGGCCGAAAAGGTGGGCTTTATAGGGCTTGGGATCATGGGCAAACCGATGGCGGAGAACCTCATCGAGGCGGGCCACGAACTGGTCCTGTACAACCGCACCCGCGAGAAGGCCGAGGACCTGGCGGGGGACAACACGACGGTAGCGGGCAGGCCGAGAGAGGTCGCCGAACAGTCCGACGTCGTCATCACGATGCTCCCCGACTCGCCGCAGGTCGAGGAGGTGCTGACGGGGAACGACGGCGTGCTCGCAGGGGTGAACGAGGGCGCCCTGATCGTGGACATGAGCACCATCTCGCCCGTCGTGACGAAGGAACTCGCGGCGAAGGCCGAAGAGCGCGGCGCCTCGATGCTCGACGCGCCGGTCTCCGGTGGGGACGTCGGGGCGATTGGGGGGACGCTCTCTATCATGGTCGGCGGGAGTGAGGAAGACTTCGAGCGGGCGAGGCCGCTCTTCGAGGTGATGGGGGGGACCATCACGCACGTCGGGGAGAGCGGGGCCGGGCAGGTGGTTAAGGCGGCGAACCAGATCGTGGTGGCGCTGACGATAGAGGCGGTCTCGGAGGCGCTGGTGCTCGGGTCGAAGGCCGGGGTGGAGCCGGCGAAGATACTGGACGTTCTCGGCGGCGGGCTCGCGGGGAACAAGGTCATGGAGGCCAAGCGGGAGAAGCTACTTCATCATTCCTTTGATCCGGGTTTTCGGATAGAATTGCACCACAAGGATTTGGGGATAGCGCTCGCGGCGGGCAGGGAGTACGGGGTAAGCCTCCCGGTTACGGCTGTCGTGGATCAGATGCTAGAGGCTCTGAAAGCGAAGGGCAGGGGCGACCGGGACCACTCGGCGCTCCTCACCCTCATAGAAGACTCGTCGGGACACGAGATAGGGAACGGGGGCTCCTAGCCCCCGGCAGAGGAGGCACGTATGGAACGCAGCCGGCTCATCGGGGCGATGCAGGAGATCTTGGGCCCCGACGGCGTCATCTCCGAGCGCGAGCAACTGCGCACCTACGAGTGCGACGGCCTGATGAACTACCGCGTCATCCCCGACCTCGTCATCCTCCCCGAGTCCGCCGAGCAGGTCCAGCAAGCGGTCAAGCTCTGCTACGACGAGGGCATCCCGTTCGTGGCGCGGGGCTCCGGCACCGGGCTTTCTGGTGGGGCGTTGCCCGTCGAGGCGGGCGTGCTCATCGTGATGGCCCGGATGAGGAAGATCCTCGAGGTGGACATCCCCAACCAGCGGATCGTGGTCGAGCCCGGGGTCATAAACATCTGGGTCAGCCAGGAGGTCGCCGACGACGGCTACTACTACGCCCCCGACCCGGCCAGCCAGATCGTCTCCTCCATCGGCGGCAACCTCGCCGAGAACTCCGGCGGCGTCCACTGCCTGAAATACGGCTTCACCACCAACCACGTCATGGGCGCCGAGGTCGTGCTGGCGGACGGGTCGGTGGTTCACATCGGCGGCGGAAAGTCTCCAGATGCTCCAGGCTACGAGCTTCTGGGCGCCTTTGTCGGCTCCGAGGGGACGCTCGGGATAGCCACCAAGATCACGCTCCGGTTGGTACGCAAGGCGGAGTCCGTCCGCACCCTGCTCGCGGCCTTCGCGGACACCGAAGAGGCCGGCGGCGCGGTCTCGGGCATCATCGGCAGCGGCATCGTGCCGGCGGCGATAGAGATGATGGATTCCCTGACCATCGAGGCCGTCGAGACGCAGGTCGCGCCCGGCTTCCCGCAGGCCGGCGCGGTCCTCATCGTCGAGCTCGACGGGCCGGAGGCCGAGGTCGCGAGCCAGTTCGACAAGGTCATCGAAACGTGCGAGGAGAATAGCGCGTCGGAGATCCGCATCGCCGAGGACGACGAAGAGCGGGCCCTGTTCTGGAAGGGCCGCAAGGCCGCCTTCGGGGCGATGGGCTCTATCTCGAACGACTACTACGTCCAGGACGGCGTCGTCCCGCGCACGGAACTCGGGGCGGTCCTAAAAAGGATCTCCGAGCTCGGCCAGGAGTACGGGCTACGCGTCGCCAACGTATTCCACGCCGGCGACGGCAACCTCCACCCGCTCGTCCTCTACGACAACGACGTCGAGGGCGAGGCCGAGAAGGCCGAGGAGTTGGCCGGCGAGATCGTCTTCGTCTGCCTGGAGCACGGCGGCTCCCTGACCGGCGAGCACGGCATCGGGCGGGACAAGATGAAGTACATGCCCAAGATGTTTACGTCGGACGACATGAACGTCATGCAGCTCCTGCGGTGCGCCTTCGACCCGCACCAGATCTGCAACCCGGGCAAAATATTCCCGACCCCCCGCCTCTGCGGCGAACGCCCGGGTCCCTTTCACATGCACCCGGTCCAAAAAGCCGGCCTCGCGGAGAACTTCTAATGCAGACGGAGAAGGCCCGCATAGAAGACTTCCAGGAGATAGTCGGACAGGACAACGTCCGCGAGGCGACCGCCGAGGACGCCGTCGGGGGCGTCGAACCGGCGCTCGTCGTCGAGCCGGTGTCGGTAGAGGAGATCAGCGCGGTCATGAAGCTCGCCCACCGCGAGGGCCTCACGGTCTCCCCGCGCGGCGGCGGCACCAAGATAGGGCTGGGCGGACCGCCGCGGTCGGTCGACCTCGTCCTGAGCACCGCACGCACGGACGAGATCATCGAGCACGTCCCCGGCGACCAGGTCGTCCGCACCCAGGCCGGCGTGAAGCTTCGGGACCTGCAAGAGAAGCTCGCCGAGGCGGACCAGATGCTCGCACTCGACCCGCCGGAGAGGGGCGCGGGGGCGACGGTCGGCGGCGTCGTCGCGGCCAACTCGTCCGGGCCGCGGCGCCTGCGCTACGGCACGGTGCGCGACCTGATCATCGGCGTCACCGTCGTCCTTGCGGACGGGACCGTAGCTAAAGCCGGGGGAAAGGTCGTCAAGAACGTGGCCGGCTACGACCTCGCCA
>CAXUFZ010000057.1:0-14605 GCA_964250345.1 uncultured Rubrobacteraceae bacterium | reverse complement strand
TTTCACCGCAACGGGCGCAACCGCTGGCCGACCGTGGCCCCGTTGCGGTGAAACTCCCACCCCCGGCCCATCTCGCGGCGGTGGAACCGGCGGACGTTCTCTATCGCGACGAGGAAGCTCTCCTCGAGGTCGGGAGCAAGCGCTTCGCGCGCCCGGCGTATGTCTTCTTCGGGCACCCGAACGGGGTCGGGCCTGGCGCCGCTGAAGCGTTCGGTGTACTCCAGGAGGGCACTGTCGCCGCGTTCGCGGACGTCCGCGACGATGGCGCGGGCGACGTCCCTGTATTTGGGGGACATGAAGCCTTCGGGCTGGCGGAGATCTCCCAGGACCTCGCGCGGGCCCCTGCCGCGGGCGTCTATCCTTTTAACCAACGCGGTCTCCATTTCTATGCACGTTCTCGGCCAGGGCTGACACCTCCGGGTGGCGCAGGCGGTAGGCGCCGCGGTTGGAGATCAGGCGGGCCGTGGAGGAGGAGATCTCGTCAAGAACCACGAGGTCGTTCTCCCGAAGCGTCGTTCCCGTCGCCGTCAGGTCCACGATGCACTCGGCGAGCCCGACGAGCGGCGCGAGCTCGACGGAGCCGTGCAACTCTATAACCTCGGCCTGCCGCCCCATCCCTTCGAAGTAGCGCCTGGCGACGTTGGGGAACTTCGTCCCGACCCGAACGACCTCGGCGTGCGAGATGGCCCGCCGCACCCCATCCACCTTCTCCCGCGGCGCGGCAAGCACCATCCGGCATCCGCCGGTCCCGAGGTCCCGCAGCTCCATGACGTTCGGCCTCTGCTCGTCGAGCACGTCCTTCCCGACGATGCCGACGTCGGCCGCCCCGTGCTCGACGAACACGGGCACGTCGGAGGGCCGGCAGACGATGAACTCGGCCCCCTCGGCCCGGTACAGTAGCCTCCGCCCGTCCTCGCGCAGCACCCCGACCGGCATCCCGGCGGCCTCCAGAGCCGCCAGCGCGTCGTCGAAGATGGCCCCCTTCGGCACCGCCACCCGCAGCCCACTCACCCCAGACCTCTCAGTCTTCCGCTCTTTCCGGTGAGGGGGCCAAACGCCAGGGACAGAAAGTAGTACGTGGCGGGCATGACGAATGCCAACACCAGCATGGGCGGCCGCATCTCCCCGAGTATTAGGCCCGCCGGCAAAAGCACCGCCAAAGCGACCAGGAAGAGGCCCGCGGCCTCGAGCAGCGCCCGCCTCACGCTTGTCCCTCCGGGGAGACTTGTCCGCGCACGACGGCGGGGACCTCGTCCATCTTCAGGTGAACGAAATCTTCGCCCAGACGGGCGAGTTTGAAGCCGCCGGCGGCCGGGTAGCCGATCCAACCGGCCTCGACAGAGCGAGCGTACCCAGCGGCTCTCGAAGGCTCCGCATCCTCCGCGAGGTGCAGCACCGGCACGCCGGAGGCCCGAAGCTCGCCGGCGGTCCGCGTCGCCCCGACGTCGGCACCCACGAGGACGAGGAGCGGCTCGGGCCTTCTCTCCGGCAGGACGGAGACGAGGCGTTCGAGGGAGATGGCGAATCCCGTCGCCGGCAGGTCTTCGCCGAAGCGGCGGAGCAGGTTGTCGTAGCGCCCTCCGTTGGCGAGCGTGAAGCCGAGGCCCGAGGCGTAGACCTCGTAGACGGCGCCGGTGTAGTAGTCGTGGCGACCGATCAGGCCGAAGTCCAACATCACCGCGCCGAGCGACCCGACGGCCTCCAAATGCCCGAGTATCCGCCGCAGGTTGTCGAGCGCGGCGATAGCCTCCGCCGATCCTCTAGCGTATCGCTGCGCTCGCTCCAGCACGGTCCCGTCGGTCGCCCGCCCGACGAGCCGCGGTATCCCCCTGACGCCGGCGCCGACCTCGCCGGGGAGGCCGCGGGAGAGGTCGTCCACCCGCACGAGATCCTTGTCCGCGAGCGCGGCGAGCAGTCCGTCCGCCGCGTCCGGCGCGAACTGTGCCAGATATCCTCTGTAGAACGCGGCCTGGCCGAGCACGAGGGCGAAGTCCGCCGGCGCGCGTAGGCCGAGGCTCAGGAGGAGGTCCACGAGTAGCGCGATGGCCCCGGCGTCTTCGGCCGGACTCTTGGAGCCGACGGCCTCGACGCCGGCCTGGTGGAACTCCGCGCTCTGCCCGCGTCCGACGCCGACGCGGCGGTAGACGGGGAGGCTGTAGGAGAGCTTGTATGGTGGGGGACTGTTGAGGAGGCGCTGGGCCACGAGGCGGGCGACCGGCGTCGTCACCTCGGGGCGGAGCAGGACCATCTGGTTTTCGCGGTCGAAGAGCTTGAAGGCCGAGTCCCTGAGCCTCGGCTCTTCTATGACCTCAGAGTACTCGAGCGCCGGGGTCACGACCTCCCTGAAACCGTAGGCGCGGAAGCGTCCGAGCGCCCGCGCCTCGGCGTCCAGAAGCCGCGTGGACTCCGGGGGGAGCACGTCGCGCGCGCCGGGAGTGGTCGAAAACCTTCTGGGGGTCCGCTCTCTCATCCGGGGGCTATCTTAACCGATGGGAGTACGCGTTCACGGTCACAGATTTGGGCGGTGCTATCATCGCTGCCGCCGCGACGGAAGGGGAGCCCGAGCTTTGAACCAGGGAAACAGCGAGAAGAGGATCGAGGCGGTGACGCGCATCGTGCTGCGTCCGCTGGCGAGCCCGCTGCCGCTCGCGTTCTTCGCCTTCGGCGCCGGGTCGCTCATGTTGAGCGGGCTGCAACTGGGCATTATCCCGGCTTCGGAGACGCGCAGCGTCGCCATCGTGCAGGCCGCCTTCGTCTTCCCGCCGCTCGCGTTGTGCGCCGTCCTCTCGTTTCTCGCGCGGGAGACGTTGGGGGCGACCGTCGTGGCCCTCATCTCCTTCTCGTGGCTCGCCAACGGCCTGATCGACCTGACCACCCCGCCGTCCTCCACGAACGCCACCCAGGGCCTGCTCGCCCTGGCCCTGACCGCGATCCTGCTTCTCGTCAGCGCGAGCGCCGCCCTCGGCAAACCGCTCCTCGGCGCCGTCATAGCCCTCGCCTCCGCCCGCTTCGCCACGACCGGCCTCTACGAGCTCACCGCCTCCCCGGCCTTCGAGCTCACCTCCGGCATCCTCGGCTGCGCGATAGCCGCCGTCGCCCTCTACGGTGGCCTCGCCCTCGGCCTAGAAGACCTCCAGGGCAAGCCGGTCCTCCCCATCGGACGCCGCGGCGAGGCCCGCCGCGCCTTCGAAGGCGACCTCGGCGAACAGGTCGGCCCCGTGGAATCCGAGGCCGGCGTCCGCAAACAACTCTGAGCGCAGCCGCGCGCGGCGCCAGTCGTTAGACTGGTCGCGTTGGCGATGAGGAGAGGGGTTGGCGGTGATCGAGGTCTACGGCAGGGCGAACTCGGTGAACGTGCAGAAGGTGCTGTGGTGCCTCGACGAGCTCGAAGTCCCGTTCGAGCGGTACGACGTCGGCGGTCGCTACGGCGGCAACAAGGAGCCGGACTTTCTAGGTCGCAACCCGACGGGCCTCGTGCCCATGATCTCCGACGGCGACCTCGACCTCTGGGAGTCGAACGCCATCGTCCGCTACCTCTCCGCCCGCCACGGCTCGGGCTCCCTCTGGCCCAACGACCCCGCCGACCGCGCCCTCGCCGACAAGTGGATGGACTACCAACTCGGCACCCTCTTCCCCGCCTTCAAAGCCGCCCTCCTCGGCCTCGTCCGCACCCCGACCGAGGACCGCGACCCCGACGCGATAGCCGCCTCCGCGCAAGCGACGGCCGATACGCTGACCGTCCTGGACGCCCACCTGGAGGGCAACGGTTTCGTGGCGGGCGACCGGCTGACCATGGGCGACGTCGTCCTGGGCCCGACCGTCTACCGCTGGCTCAACCTGGAGATAGACCGCCCCACCTTGCCGAACCTACAGGCGTGGCACGACCGCCTGAGCAAGCTCCCCGCCTACCAAAACAACGTGATGGTCCCGTTCGCGATGGAGTCGCCGGGCTAGACAGTCAGGGTCCTACTACTCTCTACTCCCTATTCACTATTCTCCAGGAGGCGCGAAGCGCCGACCTTACTGCCGGTCCCGAATCTGGGTGACGTTCGGGTCGAAGAACAGGTCGAGCAGCCAGTCGGCGGCGATCCTGGCGCGGCTCTGAGGGCTTTCGAGCTTGTAGAGGTAGGTCGCCCGCCAGAACAGGGAGGCCAGGAGGCCGCTGAACTTCACGTTCATCACCTGGTTGACGGCGAAGTCGCTCCCGATCTCCACGAGCTGCCCGAGCGGCTTGTAGTCGAAGGGCCTCGGCTCGTGCCCGTCGATGACGGCCAGGACGTTCCGGGCGACGGCGTGGCCCTCTTGCGTCGCGGCCTGAGCGTTCGGGGGGACCGGCTTGCCGTCGGGATCTATGGTGGCGGCGCAGTCGCCGATGCCCCAGACGTTCTCGTGTCCCTCGACGCGCATGAACGTGTCCGTCTTCAGCCCCTTGCGCTCGTCGGAGGGGAAGGACAGGTTGTCCAGCTTCTCGCTCGCGCGGGCGCCGGCCGTCCAGATCGCGTTCTCCGTGGCGATCTCGGTGCCGTCCGAGAGGATCACCCTGTCCGCCGTGATCTCCTTGGCCTTCACTTTGGTGACGACCTCGATCTCCAGGTCGGCGAGCTTCTTGCGGGCCGTGCGCCGGAGCGCCGGGTCGAGCTCTTTGAGGATCATCTCGTTGCTGTCGACCAAAATGATCTTGACCCGGTGCGGGTTGATGTTCGGATAATCGGGGCTGAGGACGTCGTGCACGAGCCCGTGCAACTCGGCGGCGACCTCGACCCCCGTGGCCCCACCCCCGATCACGACGAACGTCAACCGCGAATCCGGCACGTCCCCGAGGTTGAGCGTGGTCTCTTCGTAGCGCTCTATCATGCGGTTGCGGATGTCTTCGGCGGCCCTGATGCCTTTTATGCTGATGGCGTGCTCCTCGACGCCGGGGATGCCGAAGTACGCCGGCTCGGCCCCGAGCGCCAGGACCAGGTGATCGTAAGGGAACTCCCGGCCCTCGGCGACGACGACCCTTTTCTCCGGGTCCACGCCCTCGACGTCGGCGCGGCGGAAGCTGGCGCCGTCACGGATCAGGGCCCGCCGCAGGGGCTGCGCCACGTTCTTGGTGTCGATGTCGCTGCTGATGCAGCCGGCGAGCATGGGCCAGAAGGTGAAGAAGTTCTCCCTGGAGAGGACCATGCCCCCGCCGTCGGCCCGGCGAGGGGTCAGCTTGCCGCGGGTCGCCGGGGGGGGGTAGCCGGCGAAGCCGCCGCCGAGGATCAGGACGCGGTTCGGGAAGTCCCTGTACGGCGCCCGCTCCCACGGCTCGTACCTGGTCCCGGAACCGGAGAGCAACGCCCGGCGCGCCGCCTCCACGACCACCGCCCCGCCCAGGGCGGTCAGTATTCTCCTGAACCACCGATTCCACACGCTCATCTCGCACCCTTCTCGTCGACGACGCGGCCCATGCCCGACATACTAATGTCCCCCCGGCCCGAATGGAAACTCCGCCCGCCAAGTATCCCGCTTGACGGCGCGGCGTCTGTGATCTAGCGTCCACCCCCATGGAACTGGACAAACGTATACGCCCGCTCGTGGACCACCTCGCAACCGCCGGCGACCTGGACTCGTCCTCCTCGGTTCTCCTCTGGGACCAACAGACGAACATGCCCCCCGGCGGCGCCGCGGGCCGCGCCGAACAACTCGCCACCCTGGCCCGCCTCTCCCACGAGATCGTCGCCTCCGACGAGACGGCCCGACTCCTGGACGATGCCGGCGACCCAGAGCCCGGAACGGACGCCGCCGCCGTCGTCCGCCTGGCCCACCGCGAGCACGAACGCGCCACGAAGCTCCCGTCCGACCTGGTCGCCGACGTCTCCCGCGCCACGGCGCTCGCCGAGCCGGCCTGGAGGGACGCCCGCGCCGCCGACGACTTTGGCGCCCTAGCCCCGCACCTGGAGAAGCTCCTCGACCTCCAGCGCCGGACCGCCGAGCACCTCGGCTACGAGGACCACCCCTACGACGCCCTCATCGACCGCTACGAGCCGGGCGTCAAGAAGGCCCGCGTCGAGTCGATCTTCGACGAGCTCAAGCGCGGCGCCGCCGACATGGTCCGCGCCGTCTCCGCCGCCGACGGTGACCGCGACACGCCCCGCGACGCCCCGCTGCACGGCGCCTTCGACGCGGCGACCCAGAGGACGTGCGGGGAGTCCATCGCCACCGCGTTCGGCTACGACTGGGACCGTGGGAGGCAGGACCGGGCGACGCACCCCTTCTGCATAAACTTCGGCGGCCCCGGCGACGTCCGCATCACCACCCGCTTCGACCCTGCCTGGCTCTCCCCCGCCCTCTTCGCCACCCTGCACGAGACCGGCCACGCCCTCTACGAACAGGGCATTGATCCTGCCTACTCGCGCACGCCCCTCGCCGGCGGCGCCTCCCTGGGCGTCCACGAATCGCAGTCGCGGCTGTGGGAGAACGTCGTCGGCCGCTCGAAAGCTTTCTGGAACCATTTCTACCCGAGGTTGCAGGGCGCTTTTCCAGAGGCGCTCGGAGGAGCGGACGTCGAGTCGTTCTACCGCGCGATCAACGCGGCGCGGCGTTCGGAGATCCGGGTCGAGGCCGACGAGCTGACCTACAACCTCCACATAGTCCTCCGCTTCGAGCTGGAGGTCGCCCTGATAGAGGGCAGCCTCGCCGTCGAGGACCTCCCCGCCGTTTGGAACGCGAAGATGGAGGAGCACCTCGGCCTCGTCCCGGAAACCGACGCCCGCGGCGTCCTGCAAGACGTCCACTGGGCCGCCGGCATCTTCGGCTACTTCCCGACCTACACCATCGGCAACGTGCTATCCGTCCAACTGTACGAAGCGGCCCTGGAAGCGCACCCGGAGATTCCGGCCGAGATGGAGCGCGGCGAGTTCGGACACCTGCTCGGTTGGATGCGGGAGAACGTCCACCGCCCCGGCTCGAAGTATGATCCGGAAGACCTGATCCGGAACGCCACCGGCCGTCCCCTGGAGACCGCCCCCTACCTCGAATACCTCAGAAGAAAGTTCGGCGAACTGTACGGGTTCTGACCGGGAGTCCGGCAGCGCCGCAAAACGCGCGGCCAACAGCCGCCAGGTGTCAACCCTCCGATCCCGCCTCCGCGAGAGTATGCCCCCGCGCGGCGTATCGGAACAGCAACGCGGATCCGGCGAACAGCGCGACGAAGAACCCGTTCAGGAGCAAGATCCCCAAGACCCCCGGCGAACTCTCCGAACCCAACCCGAAGACCAGCGCGATCCCGGCGACCGACGCCTGCGCAAGCGCCACCGCGACCAAAGCGCGTGCCATTCCGTGCGGCCGGAAGCGCGCGACGACAACACCGACGACCCCGACGGCGAGCACCCAGGCATACATCGAGTTGGCGAGTTCGTCCGGTTCCCCGATGATGCCGACGGCAAGGTTCACCCAGACGAGGAGGAACCCCGCCGCTAGCGCGACGCCGACGGCGCCCCGATACGCGATGTTGCCCGCCCTCCTCGCCGCCAGCACGTACGTGAGACCGGTGCCGAAGATGAGTGCACCGGCGACGACGAAATCGGCCAGCGACCAGCCAGGTGCCGCCAACAAGGGTACGAGCAATACGAACGCCGTCGCCAGCGCGACGCCAACGACGGATCGGTACGCGCTTCCGGCCAACATGGTGCTCCTTTCCTTGAGCGCGGTGTAGAAGAACTCCGGCAAGGTGCGGGCCCACAGCGCCACCAGACCCGGACCGCCGCTGTCTTCCAACTCCTCGCGGCACAGGTCCCGAAAACAGCGGGCCATCTCGTCGCCGTACTCGTCCCGAAGCCCACGCGGGTAGGCCCGCAACAGCGCCCGATAGGCCCGCTCCGAGAGATCCACGGCTCGCCGGTTTCGCCTCGAACGCGGTTCCCTCGGAGGGACCATCACGCGACCTCAGGGCCCGGTTTTGGCGCCGGGAAAGCGCCCTTCCGGCGCGCGGCGCGCACCAGGCCGTCGAGCCTCTCGACCTCGGCCGCCAGGACCTCGCCGCCGAAGCCGGTGAGGCGGTAGTAGCGGCGCCGCTCGTCGTCCGGGGCTTCGCCGGGGTCGGGCCTCCCCCCGGACTCCCCGATCACGCCGCCCTCCTTGAGGCGCTTGATCGCCCCGTAGAGCGTGCCAGGTCCCAACCGCACCCTCCCGCCGGTCCTCTCCCTAACCTCCAGCATGATCCCGTACCCGTGGCGCTCCGCGTCAGCCAGCGCCAACAAGATATTCAGCGCGACGGGCGTCAGGGGCAGAAGATCCCCCGGATCTCCCGGACGCTCCCCGGACGCGTCCACACCACCCATGACACCACCCCTCTGAGTTGCTCTGTCTCTCGATGCATCGTTGCTCGATGCATTTTCCACGGTATGTTACGCCGCTTCGGGGCGCCCGTCAAGACGGGTCGAGCGCCGCGTCGAAACCCGCCGGCGTCGCTCCCGTAGTAGGGGGCTACGCTGATGGCCCGGGTGTAGGATCGTTCGGCCCAGGAGAAGGGACGGTGCGCGTGAGGGACAAGGTTTTGGGTTTCGCCCTGCGGGCGGCGGGCTCCGCCGGTGTCGCTTTCAGGGAGTTCGCGCTGTGGCTCTCGCCTTGGGGCTGGAGCAGGCGGGACCTGTCGCCGCTTCTGCGCGACATGCGCGAGGAGGGTTTGACGGAGCTGACCGAGGACACGTCGGGCGAGATCCTCGAGGTACGCCTAACCGACCAGGGCGAACGCGAGCTGGCCTCCCTGTCAGCCGACCGTTAGGCAACCAGGGGAACGCGTGGCGCGTTACCATAATGAAGCTAAGAGGACGCCTGGGCTAACCGGGCAGGAGGCGTAGGATCATGGATTTTTTGAGGAAGCGTTTGCCCACCGGGGTCGGACGATACCTGGAAGGCATACAGTTCCCCGCCCGCAAAGAAGAGCTGCTCGGCCGGCTGGAGCGCAACGGGGTCCCGGGCCCCGTCTTGAGCCAGTTGCGTTCGAGGCTCCCGGAAGGCGAGTACCGCGGCCCCCAGGACGTGGTGAGCGCCCTGCGCAAGAAGCGCTAGCCGGGGCTCGTGACGGCCCGGGCCCGTCGTTCTATTCCAGAATCCAGGTGTCTTTCGAGCTGCCGCCGGCGCTAGAGTTGACGACGCGGGTGCCGGGCTTGGCGACCCGCGTGAGGCCGCCGGCCATGACGTGGTCGATGGCCGGAAGGACGAAGGCCCGCAGGTCCACGAACGCCTCCCGCGTCTCCGCGCTTCCGTCGTGGATGAGGTGCGTCGAGAAGTCCAGGCACTCCTGGGCCACGAAGTTCGCCGGGTCCTTCTTCACGCGCCGGACGGCGTCGTCGAGGTCCTCGCGGCCGGCCTCGGGGCCTATGAGCATCCCCTGGGCGCCGTAGCCCTCGCGCGGTTTCAGCACGAGCTCGGGGAGACGGTCCAGGACCTCCGAACGTGTCTCCTCCTCTACGAGCGAGTAGGTCGGGGCGTTGTGGAGGATGGGTCTCTCCCCGAGGTAGTGTTCGATCATGGCCGGCACGTAAGGAAAGACCGCCTTGTCGTCGGCGACCCCGACCCCGAAGGCGTTGGCGAAGCCGATCCCGCCGTTCAGGTAGACGTCCTTCATCCCGGGCAGGTCGCTGTCCACGTAGTCCTCGTCGAAGCGGCGGTACATCGCGTCGAGACGGCGTCCATCCGGGCGGGTGCGGACCCCGCCGTCGCGGACGTCGCAGTCCGCCAGGGTTAGCAAGGGCAGGCCACAGGAACGCGCGATACGCTCGTGCTCGAAGAACGCCGAGTCTTTCTCTCCGCGAGTCACGACCGCGACGTGCGGGTCTTCGACGCCGGGCGGCGCCGCGGAGATCAGGGTCTCCCGCAGCCTGGAGTAGTACGAGAAGATGTCCGCTACCCGGTATCCCTCGAAGAGTTCGGGCAAGACCTCCTGGCTGATGCGCCGGATCACGTCGGAGTAGGCGACGCCGCTCGGGACCCTGGCGTTGTCTTCCAGGACGACGTATTCGCTGGGACCGACGTGGACGAGGTCGGGGCCGTAGACGTGGACGGGCGGCGCGTCGCCGGGGAACGCGTGCGGTTTGTAGAAGACGCTGCTTTGGACGATCTCGTCCGGCACGACGTCCTGGTCGCCGCCGTAGACCTCGCGCAGCCAGGCGTTAATGGCCCGGCCCCGCTGGGAGAGGCCGGCGGAGAGCGTGCGCCAGTGGCCGGCGGGTATGATCCGGGGGACCCAGTCGACGGGGAAGATCCTGCCGGTGTCGTCCGGGTCGTCGGGCAGGACGAATGTCGCGCCTTCTTCTCTCAAGCGCTCGCGGGCGCGTCCGATCCGCCCCCCGAACTCTCCGGTTCCGAAGGCTTCGACAGCATCCAGAACGCCCGCGTAGTGTTCCCTACACGAACGGTTCCCCTCAAAGACCTCGTTGAAAAAATCTGGCTCGAAGTTCGTCGGCCCCGTCCGCTGCGAACCGCCGCGGATCACGCCCGTGCCCCGTCCCATCTGATCCTCCCACAAAACATCGCGTTAGCATACGCGACCCGGTGGCGGCTGGTCCATGGCCCCCGGTACAAAATTCGGGGGCCGGAGAGGATCCGTCTAGACGCGCCGCAGAGCCGCGTATCCCACCGCGAGAGCTCCGACCCCGGCGAGGAGGGCGGCGAGCGACAGGAGCGCCGGAGGGAGGCCGCCGGTATCCGGGACCGGCACGGCGGACGCGCTGGCCGACGCTGAAGCCTGACCGGGGATCGGGATGCCGGAGACGGTGAAGGGCAACTCGGGGTCGGTGCCGGAATCGCGGGCGCCGAACTGCGAGTTCACGGCGAGCAGGCCGCCGTCGTAGGCGGCTATGGTGGTCGGGTAGTTTAGAGATTCGTCGGTGAACGCTTCCCCGGCCGAGCCGCTGAGGAAGTCCGGGGACATCTCGACCGGCACGATCCGCTCTTGCTCGTTGCGGACGACGTAGAGCGTGCGGCCTTCGAGCAGCAGGCCGTCGCCTGCGGTCAGGTCGGCGCCGCCGGTGTCGATCCCCCGAACTTCCTTGGTGCGGGTGTCTATGCGGAAGAGCCGCCCCGAGGTGGAGTTGACCGTGATCAGGAACCGGCCGTCCGGGGTCGCCGCGATGCCGTTGAGGTTGAAGCCCTCCTCGTACTCCGCCGGGGTCCCCCCGAAGTCGAGGTACGACTCGTACTCGTAGCCGCCGGAGCCGTCGGGGTAGACCCGGTAGAGCTCGGGGTTCATCGAGTCGGTGAAGAAGGCCGAGCCGTCCGGCGTCAGGGTTACGTCGTTGACGAAGGTCGTCTCCGCGTCGTTTTGGAAGCGGCCGACCAGCTCCCCGGTATTCGTGTCGTAGACGAACATCCGGCCCGTGTCGCCGCCGGCCACGAAGAGCAGGCCGTCGGCGTTTACCTTCATGCCGATCGCGGTCGAGCGGCCGTCGGCGCCGGGCTCCAGGAAGGTCTCGGCCTCAGTTCCCGGCTGCCCGACGTTGCCCCGGAAAACCGCGCCGTTCCCGGTGCTGCCGACGAAGAAGTCGCCGGTTGCGGGCTGGTAGGCGACGCCTTCGGGGTAGACCTCGTCGCCGGGCAGGGGGAAAGTCTGGGCGCTTGCGGTCTGGGCCGAGGCGATCCCGGACATCAGGGCGACCGTCGCCGCTATGGCGAGTGCGAGCTTGATCCTGGGCACCGATCCTCCTTCGCGAACCGTCACGTTACTCAGCAGTACGCGGCAGGGCGGCCGGCGGATGTTATCGGCCGTCTACTGGGGCGGTTCGTTGTCGAGGCCGCGTTTGGCGAAGACGTTGATCACGTACAAGACTATGCCGACCCCGATCAGCAGGGCGGCGAGGCCGAAGACGGGGAGGTTCGTGATCGCGGTGTAGATCAGGAGCGACGCCGAGACCGCTATGCCGAGGATGGGGAGCGCCGTCGGCGTCTTGAAGTGCTCGTGGTCCACCGGGTCGCGGCGCAGCACCAGGACCGAGACGTTCACGACGACGAACGCCGAGAGGAGGAGGACCACGGTCGTAGAGCTCAGGGTGCTCAGGGCGTCGTCGTTGCGGCCGACGGTCAGGATGAGCGCGAGCGTGATGAGGCCGACGAAGAGGATCGAGATCCAGGGCGTCCGCCTGGACGGGTGGACGGTAGAGAAGATCCTGGGCAGGACGTCCTGATCCCCCATCCCGTAGACCACCCGGGAGGCCATGATGAGGTTGATGAGCGCGCCGTTGGAGACGGCGAGCAACGCTATGGCGGCGAAGAACGTGGTGGATATCGGCAGCGTCCCCCGCTCGACGACCTCCAAGAGCGGCCCGTCGGAGGCCGCCAGCGCCCCGGTCGGCACGACCATCGAGGCGGTGATGGTCACGAGAAGGTAGATCACGCCGGCGATCGCCAGCCCCCCGAAGATGGCGAACGGGTACGAGCGGGTCGGGCTCTGAACCTCCTCGGCCACGTTCACGGAGTCGTCGAAGCCGATGAGGGCGTAGAACGCGAGCACCGTGCCTGCCAGAACCGCCGGTATCGCCGCCGCCGAGCCCCCGTTGAACGTGAAGGCGCGCCCGACGTCGCCCGTGCCGCCGCCGAGCGCGAGGACGCCGATCAGGATGATCAGGAACAAACCGAAGAGCTCGACGCACGTGAGCACCACGTTTATGCGCACGGACTCCGAAATCCCATAAAAGTTGATGAACGAGACGACCAAGAGAAAGATCACCGCCGCCACGAGCGTGGGCACGTTGACGAACTGGCTGAGGTAGTCCCCGGAGAACGCGAGCGTCAGCACGGACGCGGACGTGATGCTCGAGGCCGCGACCGCGAACGCCACGATAAAGCTGACGAACGGCGCCCTGAAAGCGTTGTGGGCGTAGGTCGCCGACCCGCCGGCCCGCGGGTACTTCGTCACGAGCTCCACGTAGGAGGCGGCCGTGAACGCCGCGAGCACGAAGGCCGACAGGAAGGCCGTCCAGATGGCGCCGCCCGTCGCGGCCCCTACCTCCCCGACGAGCGCGTAGATGCCGGCCCCCACGATGTCCCCGACCACGAAGAAGAGCAAGAGCACCCGCCCTATCCCGCGCTTGAGCGGCGGATGGCCAGATCCCTCTTGCCTTACCTGCGATGCCTCCACGCGCCCCGCCTCCCCGCCACCACTCGCCCTCATGCCTTCTCGTCACCCATGTTACCGGAATCTTTCACGCTCTTTCCACCACGCCCCGACCGGCGATTTGGCCGGTGGGAGGGACCTGCCTCGCCGTATCTTTCGTGGGGCGATGCAAGGAGCAACCCTGGACGTCAGGCTGGATCCGGCCGGCATCGTGACGAACGACACGCGCGCCTCGCTCGCGTTCTACCGCCGGCCCGGATTGGAGACCCCGAGGGCGCGGAGGTCGAGGCCCGCGTCGAGGCGATCATACCCGGGGGCCTCCGCGTCGCGTGGGATACCGCCGGCCTGATGAATCGATCCTACCCGAACCACACCGCCCCCTCGGGCGGCCACCGCATGACCCTGGCCTTCCTCTGCCCCACCCTCGGCCACGGGGAACCCTGGGTCGCTTTCTGGGGCCAACGCTACGCCGTAGCCCACGATCCCGACGGCAACCCCGCGGACCTCTTCGCCCCGCTGTAGCGCCGGCACGATCTTCCCCTACGGCAACGCGACCCGCATCCCGGCGAGGTCTTCGTCCTCCGTTTCGGACCTGTCTCCAACGCCGTAACCGGCCCGTTGCTCGGCCACGGCCTCGGCTTTCCCTACTCCCGGGGACGGCCGTCGCGGGCTCAGGACCCGGGCGAGACCGTCTTTCTCCAGACTTCCTACTACTTCGCGCATACGAAGCATTCCCGTCCCGGTGGCGTCCCCGAGCAGGCGATCCCCGAGGTCCGACAGGCCCACGCCGTCGCCTGAGGGATCTTCACGGAGCAGGGCGAGGACACGGCCCCGCAGGTAGCGGTTCGAGGTCTCGTAGCCCGCGCTCTTCCCGCCCCTCGCGGCACGCGGCGCCCCAGCGAGCGCCTCCAGTACGCCCGGATACGCTTGGCAGGCGTGCTGGAGCGGGCAGTCGCCGCACAGCGGTCGGCGGGCGGTGCACCGGAGCGCCCCGAACTCCATCACCGCCTGATTCCAGGCCCAGCCGCCGCCGGCCGGCACGAGGTCGGCGGCGAGCGTCAGAAGCTCTTTGGGTCTTACGGCGGGTTCTGGGACGTCGGGCCCGAAGAAGACGCGGTGGAGGACCCGGTGCATGTTGGTGTCGAAGAAGGGGACGTCCTTCTCGAAGGCGAAGCAGGCGACCGCTCCCGCGGTGTACGGGCCGATGCCGGGGAGCGTCACGAGGACGTCGGGGTCGGAAGGTATCTTGCCGCCGTGCTCTCTTACCACGATCCCGGCCGTCCGGTGCAGGTTCACGACGCGCCGGTAGCGTCCCAGGTCGCCCCAGACCCTGATGGCGTCGGCCAGCGGCGCCGCGGCAAGAGACTCCACCGTCGGGAACCTGTCTAGAAAGCGCTCGTAGAACGGGATGGCCCGCTTCACCTGGATCTGCTGCAGCATCACCTCGGAGACGAGGACCCGCCACGGGTCCCGCGTGCGGCGCCAGGGGAGATCCCGCCCGTTCTCCCGGAACCAATGGATAAG
>CAXUFZ010000056.1:0-14641 GCA_964250345.1 uncultured Rubrobacteraceae bacterium | reverse complement strand
AACCCCGCCGGCACCACGGCGGCGCCGGGGAAGTAGTCGTCGAGGAACCAGCGGGCCAGCAGGACGCCGGGCGCCAGGAAGAGCGCCAGCGCGGCGGCCACCATGACGCCCGGGAGCGGGGCCAGGAGGTCCCGCAGGAGCAGCACCACCACGAACGCCACGGCGCCCGAGAGCGCTACGGCGGCCTCGAAGGGGCGAGGGCGGGACGGGCGCTCGCCCACTACCCCGACCGGCGGGCCGGCGGGTCGTTGCTCCCGGGGGGGATCACGACCTGACCATCCGGCTCTTGTCCAGCTCGACCGCCGTCTCGGGTCCGAGGGTCTGCCCGGAGCTATCCTCGGCCTGGACGCCGACGTAGGGCTCCGTGGAGCGCGTCGCGATGATCGTCTCGAAGCCGCGGCGGGCGACGGTGTTCAGGACCCGCAGCCGGTCGGGGGACGGGCCGGCGAGGACGCGCCAGGAGGCCACCTCCGTGGCGCCGTTCCAGCTCGCGTAGAGCGTGACCTTCTCTCCTTCGCCGGTCTCGGCCGCCACGGCGGGGGCGTCGTCCGGTCGGCCGGTCCACGGTAGCCGGAAGGCCCGGTAGGACTCGGCCCAGGGGTCGAAGTTGGCGTTGAAGAGGAGGTTGCCTTCCCCATCGTACTCGGAGAGGTACGGCTCGCTGCCCCAGCCGACAAAGACGTTGCCGTTCGGGAGCGTCTGCATGTTGCCCTGGGTGTCGGCCATATCCTCGCTGCCCCCGACGTACTCCTGCGCCAGGCTCGCCGTCATGGCGCCTTCGTCGACCTCGAGGGCGAGGCCCCGCGACCTTCCGGTCTGGACGCCGTTCTCGTAGAAGCTGTGGTTGTCGAAGAGGGTGATGGCGCCGTCGGGGCGCCGGCGCGCGTCGTGCTGGTAGTTGAACGCCGCGCCCTCCCCCATCCGGAAGTCGCTCTTCTTGCCGCCGAGGCGCCAGATCACCTCCCCGGTCTGGCGGTCGATCTTGTAGATCGCCGACGTTCGGCGGGCGGAGACGATCCAGTTCCCGTCCGCGTCCTCCTCTATGGAGTTGATGTGGAAGTAGTCGAAGCGGTTGGCGGGATCGTCGACCGGCGTCATGTAGGACTCGCCCGGGTCTACGTGCTCGATGCTGTGCCACTCGAAGAGCACCTCGCCGGAGGCTACGTCTATCTCCTGGGCCACGCCTTCCAGGACGCGGCCGTCGGCCGGTCCACCGAGGGTCGAGAGGTCGTAGGGGACCACGTTGTAGACGGCCACGAGGGCCGTGTTCCTCGGGGTGATGATGAACTCGTGGTGATCGCCGTTCAGGCCGTTGCCCGCCGGGAACCGCTCTATCTCCCGGTAGGAGCCGTCGCAGATGACGTACTCCCCGTTCCCGTAGCCGCCGTGGACGCCCTCCCACCAGGTGAGCACGCGCTCTCCCCGGTAGACCTGCGACCGGAAGTTCATCGTGTCCGGCGGGCCGGGCGGGGCCGGACGGAACCACGTCAGCCGGCCTTCTTCATCGAGCATCATCGTGCCGTCCTGGCCCGGTCCCACCTCGTCCGGGCCCTTCTTCGGGGCCAGAAAGATGTACCCGGGGGAGGTCCCGCGCCCCCTACTCTCCACGTAGACGGCGGGCGGGCGCAGGTCCGGGCGTGAGCGGAAGGACCATATCGCCTCCGGTCGGGGCGTGGGCGCGGCGACCGCCTGCTCACGCCTGATCGAGCGCCAGCCCGCCACCCCGGCGAACCCGACAAGCGCCAGGCCCGCGGCGGCGGTCCCGAGGAACTCCAGCCGAGTGCTTCTTTTCTTCAAGATCCGTTCTTCTCCTCGTCGTCCGCGCCGGGTAACCATACGTCAAATCCCGGCGGCATGAAAGCGGGCAGAGTTTAAGCGTTCGCGTCCCGGATGGCGGACCTCCACCGCACCGCCGGCTGGTAAGCTTGCGGGATGGAGAAGGTCACGGGCGGTCTGCCCGAGAGCCCGGCCCGGCGGGCGACCAGGATCGCGCGGGTCGGGGCGCGCTACGGGTTCGGTTTCGTGTTCGGGAGCCGGTTCCTGCAGCCCCGCCGGCGGGCAGAGCCGGGACGGGTGGGCACGCGGCTGCGCCTCTCGCTGGAGGAGATCGGGCCGACCTTCGCGGAACTTGGACGCTTCCTCGCCGCACGCCGCGACCTGCTGCCGCCGGACGTGGCGTCGGAGCTCGACCAGACCGTCGTATCGGCCAGACCCACGTCCTTCGCCGAGACGCGCGCCTTCGTGGAGCGCGAACTCGGCAACAGCCTGGAACGCCTCTTCGTCTCGTTCGAGGCGTCGCCGGCGCGTGCCGGACCCTTCACGCAGGCCCACCGGGCGACGCTGCCCGGGGGACGACCGGCGTTGGTGGTGGTCGACCGGCCGGGGTTGCGCCGGGACCTCCTGGCGATGCGCCCGGTGGCGGACCTGACGCGGCGCAGGATCGGCGCCCGCCTCCCGCTCGACCCGACCGTCGCCGTCGCCGACTTTATCGCCCACGTCAACCACCGCCGGGACATGTACTTCGCCGCCAGGGTCGCCCGCCGCCTGCGCGACATGAAGAGCTTCGGCCTGCGCGTACCCGAGCCCTACCGCGACTACTCCACGGGCCGCTGCGTCACGTTCGAGGCGCCGGCCGAGCCCCTGCCCCTGTCCGGGGAGCAGAGCCCGCGGGTGGCGGGGGCGCTCGTGCGGCTCGCGCTATCCGAGGGCGTGTTCTTCGCCGACCCGGCGCCGGAGAGGTTTGCCGCGGACGGCCTCACGGGCGAGGTCTGGGTCTCGGACCCGACGGAGGTCTTCGAGCTGGACCCTGAGAGGCTCGGCGGGATGGCGGAGGTCCTGGCGGCCGTCGGGCGCGGGGACGTGGACGGCATCGTCCGCTCCCTGCCCCTCTCCGGCGGCTCCGTGCCCCGCGCCGACGACGCCCTTCGGCGCGAGCTCCGAGAGGCGCTCGGCTCGCTCGGTGGCCCGCTGTGGGCCGAGCACCCGCTGCGCGACATCCGGGCACGCGGCCTCGACGCCATCCGCCGCGGCGGCGCGACCCTGCACGTCGAGGTGGCCCAGATGACGAACTCGCTGGTCCGGGCCGAGGCTTACTCGCACAATGAGACCAAAGCCGCGGCGGAGGCCGCCGGCGCCCTCGTCGCGCGTTACAGGGACCCGGCCTACCTGGCCGCGCGGGCGGCCCGCAGGCTCGTCCAGCCAGACACCTTCGCCGACTACCCGCGCCAGGTCCACTCGCTCCTCGACGAGCTCAAAGACGGCGAGGTCGAGGTGCGCTTCCGCCACGCCGGGCTCGACGACCTCATCGGCCGCGTAGACATCCTCGCCAACCGCCTGGTTTTCGCACTCCTCATCGCCGCCCTCATCATCGGCTCCTCGATGCTGGGCATCTTCGTCGAAGGCGGCCTCCAACTCCTCGGGGTAAGCGTGTTCGGCCTCATCGGGTTCGTCTTCGCCGCGGTCCTGGGGCTGCTTCTCCTCGTCGGAATCATTCGTTCGGGCCGGTTGTGACCGGCCGAGCACGCTCCGGCTTCGCCTACGCTTTCAGCACGTTCCGCCCTGTCGGGCTCCACTTTCAGCACGGCCCCTTCGGGGCCTTTCGGCACGCTCCCTACGGTTGCTTTCAGCCAAAACCCTTGTGGTGGAAGGTGTTGGCGTTTGAGAGAATACACCGGGCGGCGAGCTCATCTACTATCGTCGCTCTATACGCGAAAAGCTGAAAGCGGAGGCGTCAGCCGTAGCGTGCTGAAAGCGGAAGCCGGAGGCTGGAGCGTGCTTAAAGTGGAGGCGGAGCCGGAACGTGCTGAAAGCCGCCAGAGGCGGCGTGCTGTGAGCGACGAAGGAGCGAGCATGGAGCAGACGCGCAGCGAGATATTGAAGACGATTCCTTACGGGTTCTACATCACGGGGGTGGTGGGCTCTAGTGGGGAGGTCAACGGGTTTACGACGTGTTGGGTGTCGCAGGTGTCTTTCGATCCCCAGCAGGTGGTGGTCGCGGTGCGTAAGGACCAGCACACGCACGAGCTGATCGAGCAGGGCGGCGTCTTCTCCTTGAACTTTCTCGACACGGAGCAGGAGGAGCTGGCCCGCAAGTTCACCCGCACCTTGCAGGCCGAGAACGGCGAGGTCGGCGGCTCTCCCTACACGACCGGCAAGACGGGGGCCCCACTCTTCGACGAGGCCTTCGCCTACCTCGAGTGCGTCGTCACGGGCAAGATGGAGGCCGGGGACCACACCGTATACCTGGGCGAGGTCACCGCCGCAGACCTCGGCCGCCCGGCCGACATCCTCACCGACCTCGACACCCCCATGGAGTACGGGGGGTAGGTCGGCGCTTCGCGCCTCCTGGAGAGTAGGGAATAGAAAGTAGTGAGTAGTAAGGCAGGATAAAGGATCTGCGCCGCGCTAAAGCTTCGGGCTTTGGTCTCCGACCAAAGAGGTAGTTGTCGAGGTTCGGAGAAACGGAGCGCGCATGTACGGATGGTCGGGCGATGGGTGGTTGCTTCGCTGGTTTGTCGGGCGGGCGGGACGGTTCGGCAGGGTTTGGCGGGACGAGCGGGGATTTACGCTTATAGAGTTGCTAGTGGTCGTGGCGATCATCGCGGTGCTCGCGGTCATCGCCATCCCGGTCTACGTCGGCCAGCAGGAGAAGGCCAAGGACACCGCGGCCGAAACCGCCCTGCGCACCGCCGCGACCGCGCAGCAACTGAGTTACGCGGCCACCGGCAAGTACGCTACGGAGCTTGAAGCCCTGCGCGCGCACGGTTTCAGGCAAGGCGGCCAGCCGGTGAGCTTCGGGTCCAACACCACCGAAAGTTCCTACTGCATGGAGGCGCCGGGCGGCGCCGGCAAAAAATTCCACATCGACGAGGACAGCGGCAGGCCCGCGGGGAATGGGTGTTGATGACGTGGTGATCGGCTGTGCCCGACTCAGCCCGCGCAGCGATCCCGGCGGACTTTCGCTAACATGACGTTGGGCCGGCGGCGAACTTGGAGGGGGAGCCGCCGGCCCTCTCGTTTTGTTACGCGGCTATTTGGAGAAAGTTGCGTTTGCTCCTGCCGCTTTCGGACTTCGCGCCGGGCCTACGCCGCGAGAGGCGAGACCCCTTCTCGCGTCACTGTCGCGCCCCGTTGGAGCGCCGCGTTGGCTGCCAGCGGGGGGACCCCGGGGTGTATCCCGGTGGGTTCTAAGCGCCTGGACGAGCGAAAAGACGCGCCGACCAGGGAGGCCGGCGCGTCGGAGGGTTCTCTGGAGGATTGGGACCGCGGATAGGCCCCTAGTTGGGTCGGTGGATCAGGCGGGGTGGCCGCCGACGAGCATGTCGCGGACCCGGCGCCCGGCGCGGTGCCCGCGGTAGTACGCGAGCCTGTCGTCGTGCCCCGACCAGACGGACAGGTTGGCGTTGTCGAGGAACGTCTTTGCGGGACCGAACCTGCCGTCCTCCCAACCGTTCCTGTACGCCGGCGTCTCCCGACGGACCGCCACCCCTTGCGCCAACCGCTCGCGGATCATCTCCACCTCCAGACGGGACCATCTTACGAGCAGCATGTAAGCACACCGGATTCATAAATGGAAGATCAAATTTAACGAAAATAAACAAAAGTTACAGAGGCGCGATATCTGGTGCCGCGCGTTGCGATCGGGGGGCGCTTCTTGTACCTATTGTTTTTTGATCGAGGCCCGGAGGCTGGTTCGGCGCGCCAGGAAGAGGGAGAAAAGGGTTGCGCCCAGCGCGGCGGGGAGGAAGAGGCCGGAGAGGGTGGCTACGCCGGTCCAGAACGCGAGGGCCAGGACGGCGCCGTCGAGCGCGCCGGGGGGTGGCGGGGTTTGTCGGCGGCCTAGGGAGAGGAGCAGGGCCGCGGCCATCGCGCCGGAGAGCAGCCATCCGGCGAAGTTGCTGAGGGGAACGCCGAGGTAGAAGCCGCCCCCGGGGTAGGTCCAGAAGCCGAGGGCGACGGCGCCGGGATCCAGGACGCCGTCTAGGAGGACCAGGATCAGGGCGGAGAGGGCGACGCGCGTGGGCAGGCCTCGCGGACCCCAGGCGGCGGCGACGGCCCCTATGACGAGCGGGAGGTAGGAGACGGGGAGCAGGTAGGGGACCAGGCCGAGGGCTTTGGGGCCGAGGGCGTCTCCGTAGGAGAAGACGCCGTAGGGGAGGCCGGTCGTCACGCCTACGGTCTCTATGGCGTAGGCGAAGGCCGAGAGGGCGAGGAGGGCGAGGACGGCGCGGCGGGGTCCGAGGTGGCGGAACAAGGCTACGAAGGCGGGGAGCCCGATCAGGAACGTCGAGACGTAAGACCCCGCGCTAGCACCCGGCGCGTCGGGGAAGCGGACCGCGAAGAACGCGGCCAGAAAGAAGATCGCGGAGGCGAGCAGCAGGGGCTTCGGCGTGGCGCGGAGTACGGGCGTTATCACCCGTGTATTCTATCCCAGTCCGTGATAGGGCCGCTGGTATATTAGGCCCGTGATAGCCCGGCTCTTCCACATCTCGCGCCCCGTGCTCTGGGTGAACACCGTCGGGCCCGCCACGGTCGGGATGTGGCTCTCCGGGAGCCTGTGGCGGTGGGAGGCGTTGCCGATACTTCTGTGGCTCACGCTGCCCTTCAACCTCCTGATCTACGGCACAAACGACGTCTTTGACCAGGACACGGACGCCAAGAACCCCCGCAAAGGCACGCTGGAAGGCGCCCGCATCCTCCCCGAAGAGGTTCCCTCTATAGTGCGCGGCGTCATAGCGACGAACCTCCCGTTCCTCGCGTACTTCGCGCTCTTTTTGCCCGTCGGGGCGACGCTGTGGATGGCGCTCTACGCGCTGCTCTTCGTCGGCTACTCGGTCCCCCCCGCCCGCTTCAAGGCCCGACCCTACCTCGACTCCCTGAGCAACGCGGCCTACGCCTTCCCGCTGGTCTTCACGCCGCTGGCGTTCGGCGAGTCCCCGGTCTGGCCGGCGGCCATAGGTCTCATGGCGTGGAGCGCGGCCAAGCACACCTTCGACGCCGTGCAGGACGTTGACGAGGACCGGGAGGCCGGCCTGGAGACGACGGCCGTCCGGCTCGGGCCCGAGGGCGTCGTTGTGTGGAGCGGGGCGCTGTGGACCGTCTCGACCGTCTGCTTCGCGCTCGTGAACCTACCCGTCGCCCTCGTGAACGCCGCGATAGCGGGCTTCCTGCTCTACGGACTCCACAAGAATCCCTCTCCCCGGACGGGCCATCGCCTCTACCCCCTCTCCATAGCCTTCCCCTACGTCGCCGGGACCGTGGCCGGCGTGCAGCTCGTCGCCGCGCTCTCGCTGGGGGCGTACCCGTGAGCCGCGTCGTGGTCGTTGGCGGCGGACTGGGTGGGCTCGCATCGGCCGCGCTCCTCGGTAGGGCGGGCCACGAGGTTACGCTGCTGGAGGCGAACTCGTGGGTCGGCGGGAAGAGCCGGCGCGTGGAGCTCGACGGGCGGCGGATGGACACCGGCCCCTCGCTCGTCACGTTTCCCGGCGTCTGGGAGGAGCTGCTGCGCCGCTGGGACTCCTTCGGGGACGAGCCTGGGGAGGCGGCGGAGATCGCGGGCCTGAAGCTGCGGCGTATGCCCGAGGTCGGACGCTACCACTACCGGGGCGAGGCCGTGAACCTGCCGGTCGAGGAGGGGCATCCGTGGCGGCCGGCGTGGGAGCGGTTCGTTCGGATACACGGCGGGCTCGGGCCTGAGGTGACGCGGCTGCTGACGGCGGACCCGCTCGACCGGGCGACCCTGCCGGCGCTCGGCCGGCTACTGCGGACCTACGGGGCGCGGCTCACGACGCGCTCGTACCTCGACGGCCTGCGATGGATGCCGGACGGGCTCAGGGAGGTCATCGCCATCCACACGCTCAACGCGGGCGTCGCGCCGACGCGGACGCCGGCGCTCTACGCGAGCATGCCGGCCGTCATGGCGACCGACGGGGTCTTCGCCCCGGAGGGAGGGGTCTACGAGGTCGTGCGGGCCCTGGAGAGGCTCGCCCGAGGCGCCGGGGCGAACGTGCGCCTCGGCGAGCCGGCGCGCAAGATCTCCCAAGGAACCGTCGCCACCGACCGGGGCGAGTACCGGGCCGACGCGGTGGTCGGCGGGATCGACGCCGGGCGATTGGACCGGCTGGTCGGGAGCGATGGCAAAGCCCCATCGCAACTCTCGTGCTCCGGGGTGGCGGTGTACGCGGCCCTGAAAGAGGAGTTGCCGGACGACATTCCGGCGCACAGCGTCGTGCTGCCGGACGACCCTGCCGCCCTGCACGCGAGCCTGGAGGCGGGCGAAGAGCCGCGGGAGACGATGGCTTTCGTCAACTACTACCGCGCCGGCGAGGTCTACCCGAACGACGGCGGGACGCTCGCGGTCCTGCTGACCGCGCCGGCCAACGACAAGGAGTACGACCTCGACGACCCGTTCGTGAACAGGGAGGTCGAACGCGTCTCGCGGGCCGTGGGGCTGGAGAGGCCGGCCACGGACCTCTTCGGGGAGCACATGGTCTTACACCCGCGGTACTTCGGGGGTTGGGGGAGTTCGGGCGGAGCGCTCTACGGCGCGGCGCGGCCCTTCTGGCGGAGCGGGCCGCTGCACCGGCCGCGCTACAACGACCGGGCTCGGCCGTGGCTGTGGCGCGTCGGGGCGTCGGTCCATCCCGGCGGGGGGATACCGGCCGTGCTTGGCGGGGCCATGATCTCCGCGGGCAGGCTCCTCGGCTATCTGCGAAAGTAGCGGCCTGCGGCGAGACGGAAGGACCCGACGTGAACCTCGGAAGCCAGCGCGACCTGTTCGAGATGGAGGACAAGGTCGCCTACCTCAACTGCGCCTACATGTCCCCCCTGCTCCGCGAGGCGCGGGAGATCGGGGAGGCCGCGGTCGCGCGCAAGTCGCGCCCGTGGGAGATAAAATCCCAAGACTTCTTCGAAGACGCCGAGACGGCCCGCGTCCTCTTCGCCCAACTCGTCGGCGGCGATGTTGACGGCGTCGCCATCGTCCCCTCCGTCAGCTACGGGATAGCCCTCGCCGCCGCCAACGTGCCTGTCTATGAAGGCCAGAATATCTTGATCCTGGAGGACCAGTTTCCCTCGAACGTCTACGCGTGGCGCGAGCTGGCGCGGAGGGAGAAGGCGAACGTCGTCACCGTCCCCCGCCCCGAAGACCACGACTGGACAGGGGCCGTGCTAGATCTAATAGACGACCAGACGGCGGTCGTGGCGGTCCCGAACTGCCATTGGACGGACGGGGCCCTGCTCGATTTGGCCGCCATCGGCGCGCGGGCGCGGGAGGTTGGGGCGGCGCTCGTCGTGGACGGCATCCAGTCGTTGGGGGTCCATCCTTTTGACGTTTCGGCGGTACGACCGGATCTTCTGGTCGCGTCGTCCTACAAGTGGTTGCTCGGGCCTTACGGGCTCGGGTTCGTCTACGTGGGCGAGGCCTATCGGGAGGGGGCGCCGCTGGAGCACAACTGGATCAACCGCCGCGGCAGCGAGAATTTCTCGGGCCTCGTGGACTACCAGGACGCCTTCCAGCCCGGCGCCCGCCGCTACGACGCCGGCGAACGAAGCAACTTCGTCCTGCTCCCGATGGTCATAGCGGCCCTGCGGCGCATCCTAAATTGGGGCGTCGGGAACGTGTCGGAGACGGTCGGCGGGCTCACGGATCTCGTCGAGGCGGAGGCCGGGAAGCTCGGCGTTGCGGCGGTGCCCCGTGAGAAACGGGCGCGGCACATGATCGGGCTCCGGCTCGGCCCCGACGCCCCGCCGGACCTCGCCGAAAGGCTCGCCGCCGGGGACGTCTTCGTCAGCGTGCGAGCCGGCAGCGTTCGCGTCTCGCCGCACCTGTACAACACCGAAGAGGACGTCGAACGGCTCTTCGCCGTCCTGGAAGAGGTGATGTGAGCGAGACTCCGGGTTTGGCGCTCGCCTCCGTTGTATAGCCACGTTTGTGGCGCGGGCGGATTTGCGACCCGCCTCTACGTGGTGTTTGGGGGGCGATCATCTCCGGTCGTTTCGGTCCCTATTCCGCGGCGCTCACCCGTTCGATGCTCGGCCAGGGGAGGAACTCGTAGCCGCCGGGGTCGCCGCTCGCGTCCCTGACGTCGAGCAGCAGGCCGTTCTCGCCCGCGTCGCAGATGTATCCTTGCAGGTCGTTGCCGGTCCGGGCGGAGACCGAGACGTAGCTCCCCCGCTGGAAAAAACCGGACATCCCCGGCGCGTCGCGCCTCATGCCCCCCGCTTCGCCCTCCAACGCGCCTCCTCCGTGTCCGCCGCACCGCCTGGCGACAGGGTACAGCAAGCGCGGGACGCACGGGCCCTCCCTCCATCAGATAGCCAAAAGGATGAGAAATATCATCTGATCGGTCGAGACAGGAGCCCGGGTCTTAGGGTACGATACCCGCGTCGAAAACGAAGCGGGCCGGCACGCGACCGCGCCCGCCACACAGAAGAGGAGTTGGGGATGAGGAGAACGGTTCTCGTGGTCGCCGCCATGCTGACGGCGCTGCTCGTGGCATCCGGCGTAGCCTTCGCCAAGGAGATTTATGGCACGCCTCAGTCCGAGACGATAAGGGGCACCACAAGCGCAGACCAGATCGACGCCCGTGCGGGCGACGACACCATAAACGGCCGGGGCGGCAGCGACGACCTCTACGGCCAGAGGGGCGGCGACTCGATCTCCGGCGACGCCGGCGCCGACGACGTCCTCGGCGGCGACGGCAACGACGAGCTGCGCGGCGGCGACGGTATCGACGAGATCTACGGCGGCGACGGCGACGACGTCCTGGCGGGCGGCCCGGACACCGACGAGCTCGCCGGCGGCGGACAGGACGACACCATCAACGCCGACGGCGGCGGCCGGGACCTCGTCAACTGCGGCCTGGGCACCAGGGACAGGGTCATCGCCGACCGGGCGGACGGCGTGAACGGCGACTGCGAGTTCATCACCTTCAGGTAAAGGCGTGCCGCCGACCCGACGCGGGCCGGGGTCCTTCGAAACCCCGGCTTTTTTTCGTGGATCCTGAGTCTGGCCGGGCCGTCTCGCGCCGGAAAATCTCACGGTGGGGCACTTTCGTGTCCCGCGCCGCGCTGTTGGCGCTTCGGCGGGCGGCGGTTTTCGTCTGCGTCGCCGCGGTGCTGCTGGTCGCCTGCGGGCAGGAGAATGGGGAGAACGAATCCCCACCCGACCGGGAAGCGGGGCCTGGCGTCAGCCGGGACGGGGTCACGAAGCCCAACGTGGTCCTGATCCTCGCCGACGACCTCGACCGCTCCGTGTTCGAACGCTCGGGGCTCGACGAGGCCTGGTCGCCGGAGGGCGTGGACTTCACCAACGCGCTCGCCACGACCTCCCTGTGCTGCCCCTCGAGGGCCTCGATCCTGCGCGGCCAGTACGCCCACAACACGAAGCTGGTCAACAACGACAACGCCGAGCCGGGCGGGGGCGGCAAGTTCTTCCGCGGGAGCGGGCTCGAGGACGAGACCCTGGCCACGCTCCTGCAAGAGGGCGGCTACGAGACCTGGTTCGGCGGCAAGTACCTCAACGGCTACGAGGCTGCCGGGGGCGCCGACGGGCACGTCCCGCCGGGCTGGGACGGTTGGCAGGCCTACCTGGGCCCCCTGCACGCCAACGTGGACGGGGAGACCTCCGCCGTAGAGGGGCACTACACCGACTGGCTGGCGGCGAGGGCGGAGGCGTTCATCGAGGAGGGGCGGGACCCCTCGCGGCCGTTCTTCATGCAGATCTCCGCCTGGGACGTCCACGAGCCGCGCTTCGTCCCGCCGCGCCACGTGGGGGCGTACCCCGACGCGCGCGCCCCCAGGCCGCCCTCCTTCGGCGAGGCCGACGTCTCCGACAAGCCGGCGTGGGTGCGGGGCGGGCGCCCGATCCGCCCCGGCCTGATGGAGGCCTACGACCGACGCCAGGCCGAGCGCCTGCGGAGCGCGCTCACCCTCGAAGACCTGTCCAGGGACGTGGTGGGGGCGCTGGAGCGCGCGGGCCAGCTCGGGAACACCTACCTGGTCTTCACCTCCGACAACGGCTACCACATGGGCCTGCACGGCATAGGCGGCGCCAGCAAGTTCACGCCGTACACCGAAGCCCACGAGGTCCCCTTCGTCGTCAGGGGCCCGGGCGTGCGGGCGGGGGCCTCCGAGCGGCTCGTCGCCAACATAGACATCGCCCCGACGGTGCTGGACCTGGGCGGGATCGGGACACCGGGCTGGATGGACGGGAGGAGCATAGCGTCCCTGCTCGACGGCACGGTCCCGGGGTCCTGGCGCGACTCACTGCTGATCGAGGGCGTCAAGAGCGGCAGCCCGAAGAGGCCCGGCTACTCCGGCGTGCGCCGCGAGGACGAGGTCTACGTCGAGTACGACAACGGCGAGAAGGAATACTACGACCTGGCCGAAGACCCGTACCAACTGGAGAGCCGCCCCGAAAACGCCCCGGCCTCGATGCGCGAGCAGTTAGAAGTCTTGGAAGACTGTTCGGGCAGCGGATGCGGGCGGGCCGAGGGACCTTAGCGAGGGCCGTGAGCCGCCGTGCGAAACCGCACGTCGCTGATTCCGCGTTAGATGAGCTCTTCTATCGGCGTCGCTTCGGTGAGGCCGGATTCGGGGTCTATGACGGCGTAGGTGGCGCCGGCTTCGCGGGCGACGAGGGCGTGGCGCCGGAGGCCGTCGGGGTCTTCTATGGTGCCGAGGCTGTCAGGGAGTGCCAGGTGGGCTGCGCGTTCGCGGAAGGCGCGGGCGGCCTCGGGGGAGCTGAAGAGGGTGGCGACGAGGACCTCGCCCTCGTCTACTTCGACGGAGATCAAGGGCGCCTCTCCCCCCTCGTCGGAGATGACGTACAACGGGAACGGCGTCTCCCCGGCCCGCTCGGAGGCCCTACGCGCGACGTCGCCGGCGTGGAAGAGCCCGACCCCATCCCCCGAGACGACGAGCACGAAGTCCGCCCCGGCGAGCGCGTAGGACTCGACCGTCTCCCAATCTGGAAGCTGCCGCGGGTCGAGGCCGGCCAGGTCTTCCATGCCGTGTCCCGCGGCCCCGGCGGAGAACTCGCCGGCGAGCTCGCGGTCGGAGAAGAGGGCCGCGACGGTTGCCCGTTCGCCGCCGACCTCGGTCTGCTGGAAGACGTCGCGGCCGTCGGGGTCGGCCAGCTTGTAGAGGGGCGGCCCGGGGAGGCGGTCGAGCGTCAGTTCGGCTTCAGCCACTCGTCTCCTCGCGGCTGACGAGGCTTTCGGCGGCGCCTCGGGGGAAGAAGACGGCGGCGGCGAGGGTGGAGACGCCGAAGGCCAGGAGGACCCAGAAGGCCGGGGAGAGGGAGGCGGCCAGGGCGCCGGCCAGCTCCCCGTAGGCGGGCTCCGGGATGCGCGAGCGCACGGCGGGCTGGAGCAGGGTGTTCGGGTCGGAGAGCAGGCGCCCGAGGCCGGCGTCGCCGTTCGCGGCGCGTTCGGCGGCGGCGCGGTAGCGGTCGCCCAAAGAGGCGTTCAGGAGGGCGCCCATCGCGGCCACGCCGAGCGAGCCGCCGACCGTGCGGAAGAAGACCACGGAGCTCGTCGCCACGCCGCGGCGGCGCCAGGGGACGGCGTTCTGCACGCTGACGAGGTAGCTCGTGCTGGAGAAACCGAGCCCCAGGCCGATCACGACGACCGCGACCACCACGTAGGCCAGCGACGTCCCACGGTCCATCGGCACGCAGAGCGCCGAACCCAGGGCGATCAGGACGGCGCCGAGCAGCAACGTTGCCCGGTAGCCGGTCTTGAGCAGCATCCGGCCCCCGACGAACGAGGCGACCGGCCATCCGATGGAGAGGGTCGCCACCGCGGCCCCGGCCGTGAGCGCCGTGCCGCCGAGGGAGCCCTGGACGAACAGGGGGACGTAGACGATGACGCCGAGCAGGACGCCGCCCATCGCCAGGTTCCCGAGGGAAGAGACAGCGATGATGCGCTCGCGGAAGAGGTCGAGAGGGATGATCGGGTCCTCCGCCCGCCGCTCGACGAACGCGAATGCCACGAGCGCCGCGACGCCACCGGCCAGTAGGGTAACGGTAGTAAACAATCCTCCGGGAAGCCCGCCGCCGAGCAGGGCGAGCAGTACGGCCACCAGGCCGCCGGTCAGGAGCGAGGTGCCGAGGTAATCCACCTTCCGGTCCGTCCGTTCGAAAGTCTCGGTCAGGGTCGCGGCGAGGAGGACGGCGGCTACGATGCCGAAAGGGAGGTTCACGTAGAAGACCCAGCGCCAGGAGATCAGGTCGGTCAAGATGCCGCCCACGGCGGGCCCCGCGACGGCGGACACGCCCCACACGAGCCCGAAGAGGCCCTGCACCCGCGCCCGCTGTTCGAGCTCGAAGATGTCCCCGACGATGGTGATGGCTACCGGCTGGACCGCCCCGGCGCCGAGCCCCTGGAGCGTCCTGAAGGCGATGAGCGCCCCCATCCCCTGCGCCGCCCCGCACAGCACGCTACCGAGGAGGAACAGGAAGATCCCGGTCAGGTAGACCGGCTTGCGCCCGTAGGTATCAGACAGCTTGCCGAAGACGGGCCCGGTCACGGTCGCGGCCACGAGGTAGGAGGCGAAGGCCCACGGGTAGAGTGAGAGCCCACCGAGCTCCCCAATGATAGTCGGCATCGCGGTGCCGACGACCGTCGAGTCGCGCGCC
>CAXUFZ010000055.1:0-14701 GCA_964250345.1 uncultured Rubrobacteraceae bacterium | reverse complement strand
CGCCGCGTATTTTCCGAAGAACCCGCCGCAACGACGACGGCCCAACCTCGCCTGACGGAACGTGAGAAGAAAAGCCCAGGGTTCAAGAAGCTTTTGCTTTTCACGTTCCGGATCTAGCCCGGGTTCTGGCCGGGCCGGATCTCCTTCACGTACACGACGTAGCCGGTCTGAAGCCGCATCCCGGCCCGTTCGTAGAGCCTCGGCGCCCCCGTCACGCTCTCCGCGTCCACGCTGAGGGCTACCTTTCGGACGCCGCGCCGGCGGTACTCCCCGAAAGCGTGCCGCAGCAGCGCCAGCCCGAGACCACGCCTCCGCCACGGCCGCCGCACGCCGACGACCTCCACCCAGCCCTCCCCGTCAACCGTCTTGCACAGGACCGTCCCGGCAACCTCCCCGCCGACGGTCGCCAGAAACCACAGCGAGGGATCGAAGTACGCGTTCTCCGTCATCTTGGCGAACCGCTCGAACGTGCCCCGCGGCCGGTCCCACACGTCCACGAAGGCGTCCTCGACGGTCTCGAAGACCGTCCGGTCGTCCCTGCCGGGGACGAAGGTCCTCGCGGATATCCCTTCTGGCCAGCCCGGTTCGGGCGGCCTTTCGTCCAGATCTATCTCCATAACGTAGGTTCCGCGCGTGGCCCCGTAGCCGCGGTCTTCGAGTAGCCGCCTAGCGCCTTCGTTGGTGGAGATGACGTAGTGCCTCACCGTCACGCGCTCCCCCTCCGGCGCGAGGTGGAGCCGGTCCCGCATCCAGCCCTCGCCCCACCCGACGATCCAGGACCCGACGCCCCGGCCGCGGTACCCAGGATGGGCGTAGCCGTAGACGCTCAGGGAGACGAAGGCGCGATTGACCACGTCGGCGTACCCGGCAACGGTCCCGTCCGGGGCGAGCACGAGCACGGCTTCCTCCTGAAGGTTCACCCCGTGCCAGTCGTCCAGGACGTGCTCGACGCTGTCGCTCTCGGCGCCTCCGTCCGCCCGAACGCACGCGGCGAGAAGATCGGCGACCGCTTCGGCGTCGTCGAGCGTGGGAGGTCTGTGAGAGAACCCCGACGGGAGATTTTCCATGGTCGGAAGCTTAGCACCGCGCCGGAGCGCGCCGCGACGAAAGAGTAGAATTGCTGTGAAGGTTCTAGAGAAGGGCTGGGGCATGGACGCACTCCAGGAGGCCGGAAGGATACTGTCCACCATGACGCGCGCGGAGAAGGCGCAGCTGTTGCAGTGGGTCGCCCACGAGCTCGCGGGCGACGTGTTTCCCGGCATCGAGACCACCCCCGACGTCTGCGGCGGCGAGCCGCGCGTCGTCCGGACCCGCATACCGGTTTGGGTACTGGAGCAGGCCCGCCGCCTGGGCACCAGCGAGGCGGACCTGCTTCGCAGCTACCCGTCGCTGGGCGCGGAGGACCTGGTCCACGCCCGGGCGTATGCGCGCGCGCACCCGGAAGAGATAGAAGCGCAGATCCAGGAGAACGAAGAAGCGTAGGTGGCCCGCCTCTACGCGAACGAGAACTTTCCCCTGCCGGTGGCCGAGACGCTCCGACGCTTCGGGCACGACGTGCTGACCGTGCGGGAGGCGGGCAACGCTGGACGCGCGATCCCGGACGATGAGGTGCTGGCGTTCGCCGGCGATGAAGGCCGGGTCCTCCTGACCCTGAACCGCAAGCATTTCGTGCGTCTGCACCAGGAAGGCCAGCGGCACGCGGGCATAATAGCCTGCACCTTCGACCCCAATTTCGAGCGCCAGGCACTCTTGATACACGAAGTCCTGGAAGAACGTCCGGCGCCGGAAGGCTCCCTGCTACGCATCAACCGTCCTGCCTGACCCGTATCATCAGCCTCCGTGTTTCAGACGCAACCACGGCGGTGGCCGGTACGGGGACCGTGAGCAGGCCTGCTTGACTCACCGATCCGAGAGCGCGAGTTTGGCGGCGAAGCCGATAAGAAACGCGCCGAGCGCCCGCTCGATCCAGCGCCGGACGACGGGGGCTCCGAGCACGAGGTCGCGGGCGGCGGCGCTTAAGAGCGCGTAGAGGGCGAACACGACGAGGGTCATGATCATGAAGATGGCGCCGAGCCAGACCAGGCGCGGATCGAACAGACCCGGCGAGGCGTCGAGAAACTGTGGGAGAAACGCGAAGAAGAACAGGGTCAGCTTCGGGTTCAGGACGTTCAGGAGGACTCCGCGCCGCACGACCGGACCCATAGGGTCAGGTCCGGCGTCCACACCATCGAGCGAGAGCTCGCCGGCCTCGCGGATCATCATCACGCCCATGAAGACGAGGTAGGCGACCCCGGCCCACCGAACCACCTCGAACACGGACGACCCTGCCTGCATGATCCCGGAGAGCCCGAGCATCGCCGCCAGCATGTGGGGCACGATGCCCAGGGTGCAGCCAACCGCCGCGAACATCCCGCGCCGCCACCCGCCGCCGACCGCGCTGGAGACCGTGTAGACCACCCCGGTGCCCGGAATGAGGACCACCACGAGCGACGTCAACAAGAACTCGACGGACATGCCGGACAGGCTAGTCGCCGCCGGAGTTTCGGTCAAGGACGCCGTGAACCGGCGCGGTTCGTCGGGAGGCACGACGCTATTTGCCACGGTCTACCTTGAAGAATTCGGTAAACTCCGTAATACGTTGAATTACTTGGTAGCAAAAAGGAGTAAAGACGGTGGCGAAGAAGGGTGGTCCGATCTCGATCCGTCTCCGGCCTGGGTTCGAGAAGCTTCTGGAGCTCGAGGCCGGGAGGGCGGGTGTCCCGAAGACGCGGATGTTGGAGACGCTCGCCGAGGAGGCCCTTAGAATGCGCCGGTTCCCGGGCTTGGTCTTCCGTGGTCCGGAGCACCGGCGGCGGGCGTCGGTTGCCGGTACGGGGCTGGACGTGTGGGAGATCGTGATGCTCCACGATGCCGAGGGCAGGGAAGCGTTGGTCCGGGCGCATCCGGTCACGGGCAGGCAGTTGGATCTCGCCCTCGCGTACTACGGGGAGCACGCCGAGGAAGTAGACGACATCTTGAGGGAGAACGACCGCCCACCGGAGCACTGGCAGAGGCTCTACCCGGGGCTGAACATCGGGGTCCATGGCGTCGCTGACGACGGTTGAGGCTCCTGCTCGACGTCCACCTCTCCGGTCCGGTCGTTGGTGGGGCATTGCGGGGACACGGCCACGACGTCCTCGCGGCCGACCAGTCGACGGAGTTGAGGGAACTAGAAGACCCGGAACTCTTCCGTCTCGCGAAACGGGAGGGCAGGGTCCTCATCACCGCCAACGTCGGTGACTTTATGGAGCAAGTCACCGAGTGGGCGCAGGCCGGGGAATCTCACGCGGGCCTGGTACTGATCTCGTATCAGGTCGACAAGAATCGGTTAGGGTTGCTGATCCGGAGCATGGAGCGACTCTTCGAAAGCTCCTCTCAAGAGCAGTGGATCGACCGTATAAGTTGGCTGGGATTCCGTTGAAAGCGGAAGGGACTCCCCGATCCGGGGAGCCCCTCCGATGGTAGCCAATAAACCTGTCTTACCGCTGGGTCGCGGCCACCTTCGTGGTGAAGGTCAGCTCGTCGCCCGCGCGGTCCACGACGACGGTGTCGCCGGGGTCGAACTCGCCGCCGATGATGCGGCTGGAGAGCGGGTTCTCGACGTGGCGCCGGATCGCCCGCGCCAGCGGCCTCGCCCCGAATTTGGGGTCGTAGCCTTCTTCGGCGATGAACTCCTTGGCCGCGTCCGTGACCTCGACGGAGACGCTCTGGCTTTCGAGGTGCTTGTTCAGGCGCCCGAGCATGATGCCGACGATCTCGAGCACGTCCTCTTTGGACAGCGGCTCGAAGACGATGATCTCGTCGACCCGGTTGATGAACTCCGGCCTGAACGACCGCTCCAAAGCGTCCATCGCCCGACGCTCGGTCTCCCTGAAGTCCACGCCGTCGCCCGAGGTGAAGCCGAACTGCCTTGTAGAGACGAGGTGCTGGCTCCCGACGTTCGAGGTCATGATGATGACCGTGTTCCGGAAGTTCACCGTCCGGCCCTGCGCGTCCGTGAGCCGGCCGTCGTCGAGCAACTGCAGCATCGTGTTGAAGACGTCCGGGTGGGCCTTCTCGATCTCATCGAACAGGACGACCGAGTACGGACGACGCCTGACGGCTTCCGTAAGCTGGCCGGCCTCGTCGTAGCCGACGTAGCCCGGAGGGGCGCCGACGAGCCTGGAGACCGTGTGGCGCTCCTGGAACTCGGACATGTCTATCCGGATCATGGCGTCCTCCTCGCCGAACAGGTACTCGGCGAGCGTCCGCGCAAGCTCGGTCTTACCGACCCCGGTGGGGCCGAGGAAGATGAAGGAGCCCACCGGACGGTTCGGGTCCTTGATGCCGGCTCGGGCCCTCCGTACCGCTTCGGCCACAGACTTCACGGCCCGGTCCTGCCCGACGACGCGCTCGTGGAGCACGCTTTCGAGGTTCAGGAGCCTCTCGGCCTCCTCCTGCACGATGTTGGTCGCGGGGACGCCGGTCCACTCCTCGAGGATACGGGCGATGTCGTCGCGGTTGACCTCGGGGGCGTTGTCCTCGCGCCGGCCGGCCCAGCCCTCCTGCTGCTCGCGCAGCTCGGCCTTGAGCTGCTCCTGGCGCTGCTTGAGGTTGGCGGCCTTCTCGTAGTCCTCGGCGCGGACGGCGTCGTCCTTCTCGCGGTCGAGACCGGAGATCTCCTCCTCGATGCGACGCACGTCAACCGGCGGCACCGTCGAGCGGAGCCTGACCTCGGCGGCGGCCTCGTCGAGCAGGTCGATGGCCTTGTCCGGCAGATAGCGGTCGGTGATGTAGCGGTCGCCGAGCTGTGCTGAGGCGACGATGGCGTCGTCGGAGATGCGGACCCTGTGGTGCGCCTCGTAACGGTCCCTGAGGCCAAAGAGGATGCCCACCGACTCGTCGACCGTCGGCTCGTCCACCAGCACGGGCTGGAAGCGCCGCTCAAGAGCTGCGTCCTTCTCGACGTGCTTGCGGTACTCATCCAGCGTCGTCGCGCCGATGACCTGGAGCTCGCCGCGCGCCAGCGCAGGCTTCAGCATGTTCGAGGCGTTCACCGCGCCCTCGGCGCCGCCGGCCCCGACGATGGTGTGGAGCTCGTCGATGAAGAGGACGATGTTCTTCTCCTCGTTCTGGAGCTCCCGGATCATCTGGCTCATCCGCTCCTCGAAGTCCCCGCGAAAACGGGTGCCGGCGACCAAGGCTCCGGTGTCGAGGGCGAGGATGCGCTTGCCTTTCAGGGTCTCGGGCACGTCGTCTGAGACGATGCGCTGGGCGAGCCCTTCCGCGATGGCCGTCTTGCCGACGCCCGGCTCGCCGATGAGCACGGGGTTGTTCTTGGTGCGGCGGCTGAGGATGCGCACGGAGCGCGCGATCTCCTCGGCCCGCCCCATCACCGGGTCGAGCTCGCCGTCGCGGGCGGCCTGGGTGAGATCCCGCGTGACCTGGTCCAGGGTCGGCGTCGAGCTCTGCTGCCCGGCCTGACCGCCCTGGGCGCCGAAGCTCCCGCCGCCGGAACCGAACCCGCCGGCACCGCCGCCAAAGTTGCCGCCGCCGGGGCTACCGGCACCGGGGGCCGCGCCGCCGCGCTGCTGGAGGAGGCGCGAGATCTCGCGCCGGAGGGCCTCGGCGTCGTCCGCGCCGTTGCGGGCCAGGATCTGGTACGCGTTGCCGTCGCCCTCGCCGAGCAGGCCGAGAAGCAAATGCTCGCTGCCGATCTGGGCGCTCCCCATCTGCCGCGCGGCCTGAAACGCTAGCTGCAAGGCGTGCTTGGCGCTCGGCGTGAAGGTGTAGACCGCCTCGCCGGGGTCCCCACGCCCCTCGCCGAAGCTGGAGCGCATCCCGTCGACGTCCGCTCCGGCGCGTCGGAGCGCCTCGGAGGCGACGTTCTCGCCGGTCACGATGCCGGCCAGCAGGTGGTCGGTGCCGATGGCGTTGGTGCGCGTCGTCCCGGCCGAGGCCTCGCGGGCCCGCATGACGGTCTCCCGGGCCTCGCCGCTCAGGGCCTCGAAGAAGTTGCCCGGTCCCTGGCCGCCCTGCTGCTGGATGAGGTTCTGCAGCATCTCGAACGGGCTCGCCCCGCCGAAAGCGCCGCCGCCCCCGATCATGCCGAGCTGCCGCGCGCACTGCGTGCAAAGGTAGCTCGTCGCGCGCTGATCCCCCTGCTGCTGAAAGACCTGCACGCTCGCGGGCCGTATCCCGCAATTCTCGCATATCATAAGGAAAATCCTCCCGTCCTTCTCAAATCTGAGTCTGGCACGCTCATATTTTATTACCGCCTACGGAGAGGTCAAGGAAGGTCGAGGCGGCGTAGGGAGGTGGATCGCGTGGTAAGAAAGGGTCTCTTGATTTCAGGCACTGGGAGGTAAGACGGTGGAAGAGCGCGGGTTGGTGGGGCTCGAGGCGCGGACGGCGGACGGCGGCGAGTTCGGGCGCATCTCCGAGGTCGTCGTGGACGACGATGGAACGGTCACGCACGTCATCGTGGAGCGGGACGAAGGGGGGCCGGATCTGGAACGTCTGGAGGTCCCCATCACGTCCCTCTCCCTCGACCGCGACGCGGACTTCGCCACCTTCCACGCCGACCGCTCCGACGACGAGCCCGGGGACCACGTCGGCGACGAGGAGATCCCCCAGGGCTACGCCCCGAACCAGTCCGACGACAAGGACGACGCCGAGCACGAGGGCCAATTCGTGACCGCCCCGACCGACCCCGACGAGGCCGTCTCCCTCGACCAGGAGGCCTCCACCGAGGCCGACCAGGCCGGCGGCTGGGAGGACGAGGACTCGGCCACCGTGGACTCCGGCTACCCGCGCACCGACGCGTACATAGACCCCGACACGGGTCGGGAGGTCGTCGACCCGCAGCTACAGGAGAACGACTCCATCGACGACGACGTCAGGGACCTCTTGAACGGCACGGGCCTCGACGTCCGTGCCGTCAAGGACGGCGTCGTCGAGCTCACGGGCGCGGCCACCAGGGAGGCCCTCGACGGGAACGTCGAGGAGATCCTGGGCCTCACCGAAGTCCGCGACGTGGACACCACCGATGTGGACGTCGGGTAGCGCCCGGCGCGCGCGAACCTCCCGCGATTGGCTGGAGTATTTCCGGGCCAACGAAGAGTCCGAGCCCTTGCCCCGGGTGGGTCCCCGGCTCTCCGAGGAGGAGAAGGCGGCCGTGGTGGGCTCCATCCAGGAGTTCCAGCTCGGCGAAAACTCAGAGGGCAAGCACCTCCACCGGCTCGCGAAGGGCTATGCCGGGAGGGTCGGCGACGGAGATTACCTGCTGGCCGTCGAGTATTTTATCCGGGAGGAGCAGCGGCACGCGCGGTATTTGAGGGACTTTCTGCACGCAGAGGGGTTCGGCACCGTCAAGGACCGCTGGGTAGATACCGTCTTCAGGAGGTTGCGCCGCCTGGCGAACCTGGAGGTCTCCGTCGGCGTGCTCGTGACGGCGGAGATCGTCGCGAAGGTCTACTACGCGGCGCTGGCCGGGGCCACCCGCTCGCCGATGCTGCGCGCCATCTGCGGGCGCGTCTCGCGCGACGAGGAGGCCCACGTCCGGTTCCAGGCCGAGCGGCTGGCGGTCCTGCGCCGCGGGCGGTCGCGGCCCGCGATGGCGCTCACGCGCCTGCTCCACCGGGCGCTCTTCTGGGGCGCCTGCCTGGCGGTGTGGAAGAACCACGGCCGGGCCATCCGGCGCGGCGGCCTCCCTCTCCGGGCGTACCTGCGGCGCTGCCGCGAAGAGTTCTCCGCCACCCGACGAGCCATGGAGCCCGCCCGGTACGAGAACCTCTGAGGAGATCCGCCGCCGGCTTGCCGGGGACCGGGCGCTCTAGCCGCGACGGCGGCCGGCCTTCTGCAAGGTTCCTGGGTCAGGTGCCCAGCCCTGTTCGGCGAAGTACCGGGCGTACGTCAGGATCAGGCCTTCGTCCACCTTTGGCCGCCGCAACCCGTCGCCCGTGAGCCGCCGCGTGTTCCGGCCGTCGTAGACGTTGGTATCCCGAAGGTCTTCCTCCCCTGGCAGGGCGCCGCGCAGGACGCCTCCCGGGCCGGCGTCGTCTTCGGGCGGGGTGGCCTCTACCCTCTCGACCCATTCGCCGTAGGGGAGGCGTTCCAGGTCGTATCCCGCGTCCTCGAGCCAGCCGAAGACCGCCGCCGCCGGCACGGGGTCGGGGTTGGTCAGGTGGTAGGTTCCGCCGGGGGTGTCGGGCCTCGACGCCGCGTCGAGGATGGCGGCGGCGACGAAGTCCGCGGGCGTCATCTCGACGCGCCAGCCTTCGATGTCCGGGGCGGCGCCCACGCGCAGGGATTCCGAGAGGATCGCGCCGAGCAGGTCGCGCGGGTTCGAAGCGCCGGTCTCCGAGTGACCAGAGATGTTGCCGGGTCGGTAGACGGAGACGGGCAGGCCGCGCGCCTCCGCCTCGCGGACGAGCCTCTCGGCGACCCACTTGGAACGGCCGTAGCCATCTTCGAGGTCGTCGATGAGGGGGTCGAGGTTCGCGTCTTCTTCGCAGACGCCCGTGTCCGGAGGGAAGATCCCGTCGGTCGAGACGAAGTGGAACGGTCTGGCCCCGTGTCGGCAGGCCAGGCGTAAGGCCTCGCGCGTCCCGCCCACGTTCGCCGCCTCCAGCGCCGAGTACGGGTAGACCAGGTTCACGGCGGCCCCCGCGTGGATCACGACGTCCACCTCGCGCGCCAGCGCGTCGAAGTCTTCCTCCTTCATGCCGAGCAACGGCTCGCCGAGATCCCCCACGACCGGCTCGACGCGGTCGAGGCCGCCTGTGGAGAGACCGTAACTCTCCAGGTTGGCGGCGATGGTCTCCAGGGGATCTTTGTCCCCCCGGCCCCGGACGAGGCAATGAACGCGGGCGTTCGTGGAAGAGAGCAGCCCGTCCAGCAGGAAAGCGCCGAGAAAACCCGTCGCGCCGGTTAGAAAGACGTCTCCGGCTTCCCGCAGGGTCGTCGGTTCGTCATCGGCGGGCTTCTCCGGCGAGATCTCCGACTCAAGGGCCGCCGCGGCGCGGAGGTCTTCGGCGGTGGGGGGCGTAGCGCCGGCTTCGTCGTTCTGGAGGGTCTCTATCCTGTCGCACAGGCCTTTGACCGTCGGGGCTTCCATGAAGAGCGGCATCGAGACGTGGACGCCGAAGCCCTCCTCGACGCGGCTGGAGAGTTGGGCGGCGGCGAGCGAGTGCCCGCCGAGGTCGAAGAAATCGTCCTCCGCCTCGACCTCGCCCTCGTCCAGGCGCAGCGTCTCCTCCCAGATGCCCTTGAGCAAGGTCTCCTTCTCCGCGCGCGTCGCGTCGGCGTCGAGCCTCACGTCAGACAGTTCGTCCGTGCGGCGGGTCTGGCGGGTCGGTGGTTGCGGCAGCTCCTTGCGGTCCACCTTGCCGGAGGTTGCCTGGATCGGGAGCGCGTCCAGCTTCACGAAGACGGCGGGGATGGCGTAGTGCGGCAGGCCCTCGCGCAGCGCGCCCCGGATCTCCTTGCTCCGCCCCGTCTCCGGGTCGAGCGCCCAGTCGGAGAAGCGGTGGTCGTCCCCCGGCTCGGGGACCAAGTATGCTACGAGGCGCTTGTCCTCCCCCTCGTTGCCTTCGGAGACGACGACGCAAGCCCGGACCGCCAGCTTCTCTTCTATCGCCGCCTCGACGGCGCCAAGCTCGACGTTGTAGCCGCGTATCCTCACCCGGAAGTCCGCGCGGCCTAAAATCTCCAACCGCCCGTCTCCGAGAATACGCCCCCGGTCGCCGGTCCGGTACATCTTTGCCCCGTCCCGCCCGGCGAACGGGTCCGGCACGAACCGCTCCGCCGTCTTCTCCGGCAGGTCGACGTAGCCGCGCGCCAGCATCTCCCCCCCGACGCAGACCTCGCCAGGCTCGCCCTCCGCCACGGGGTTCAGGTCGTCGTCGAGGATGTACAGACGCTCAGGATAGGCCGGCCGACCCACGGGGCAGTACGTCGCGTCGGGGTGGTCTACGACGTCGCGCAGGTCGGTTACGGCGACCTCGTGGCACTCCGCGATGCTGTAGAGGTTGAAGGAGCGGGCGCCCGGCAGGGCGTCGAGCAGGCGTCGGGCCAGCGTTTTGGTGACGACTTCCCCGCAGACCCAGATCGTCTTCAGGTCGGGCAGGCGTTCGGCGAGGTCGGGGCCGCTCGCGTCGAGGATCGCTTCGGTAAGGGAGGAGGTCATCTGGATCTCGGTGATGCGGTGCTCTTCGAGGTGCCGGATCAGGGCCGGCGGGTCGTAGATGACGTCGTCCCCGATGACGTACGAAGCCCCGCCCCGCAAAAGCGGCCTCAAGACCTCCCACACGAAGAAGACGCTGCACCCCACCCGGTCGTCGGGACCGTAGTCGCTGACTCCATACCGCCACAGGTACGAGAGCACCGGCGCCCGGTGCGGGTTGGCGATCCCCTTGGGCTTGCCCGTGGTGCCGGACGAGTACGGGATGAAGGCCAGGTTCTCCCGGTCCACCCGCGGCCGGTCCGCCTCCGACGTTTCGGGCTCGTCCGCGTCCACGCGGAAGCTGCTCTGCCATTCGGGAAGGCGCTCGACGTAGGCGTCTTTGGTGAGGACGACGACGGGCTCGCAGTCTGTTATGACGTCCTCCAGTTGCGACTCCGGGTAGGCGAGCTCCAGGGGTACGAAGGCGCCGCCGGCTTTCATGGCAGCCAGGATAGCCACGACGTACTCGACGCACCGATCCATGTACACGCCCACCGCCGCGTCCGGCGCGACGCCCAAGCCCGTGAGGTGGTCCGCCAGCATGTCGGCCCGCCGGTCGAGCTCGGCGTAGGTCAGCGTGGTCCCCGCGTCGACCACGGCCACGGCGTCCGGCGTCCTCCGGGCCTGGCGCTCGAAGAGCTCGTGCAGGCAGAGGTCCTTCGGGTCCCTACCCATGCTGGCGCCCCGCCCTGATGCCTGACGCGATGTTAGAAACGGCCACGTCAACCGTCGAACCCACCGACCCTCTCATCTCGAAACGTCCTTTCCTGATCCTCTGTTCACGCCAAAGCACTGCTGTGATCTGTTCAGGTTGCGACAGGACGCCGCGGGAGAAGTGTCAGGACCACGCCCCGGTCGATGACCGTTGCGGGCGAAGCGGCCCGGATACGACGGTGCACATAGTAACCCGTAAACCCGCAGGTTCCAGTCGTTACGCCCGGGATACCTTTAAAGTTTTGTTAAGTTTCGTGAACACGGTCGGGTCGCCCGGCCGGGGTTTTACCCTCCGAGGGCCCCGATCACCTCTTGCACACCGACCACGATGAACGGCAGAACGGAGATCGCGAGCACGACGTTCGTAGCGAGTCGGTTGCGGTATTCGGGGGCGACGCGGCTGGAGTTTAGGAGGAGCATGAGGGTTATGGCGAGGAAGGGGAGGAACAGGGCGCCGAGGGAGGCGTAGACTATGACGAGGGCTATCGGTTGGCCGAAGGCGTAGAGGATCATGGGTGGGAAGGTGATCCAGACGAGCATCGCCCGGAACCAGACGCTCTTCTCGGAGAGGTAGTCTTGGGCCTGCTCGTCGGGGACGTCGCGGAAGGTCCTCATGCTGTCGGCGAACAGGTAGGCCGCGCCGTTCCAGGCCCCGATCATGGCCCCGGTGGCGACGGCCCAGAAGCCTACCAGAAATACCCAGCGCACGGCGACGCCGAAGCGGTCCTGGATCGGGTCGGCCAGCGCCACGAGGCCCTCCTCGCCCTCGATGTTCGCGCCCGTCCCGAAGAGGAACTCAGAGCCGATGATGAGCATGGAGATCATGAAGATGCCGGTCAGGATGTAGCCGACGGCGGCGTCGGTGCGCATCGTGGGGATCCAGGGTGTCCGGCGCCAGCCGCGCTCGCGCACCCAGTAGGTGTAGGAGGCCAGGGTGTAGGTCCCGCCGACCCCGCCGATGATCGCCATAGCGTTGATAAAGCCGCCCTCCGGTATCCGGGGGACGAGGCCTATGGCTAGTTCCGTCAAGGAGGGCGTTAGCAAGATGGCGAGCAGGATGATCGCGCCGAACTTCACGGCGGCGATGACCTTCATGATCCTCTCGAAGAGGTCATACCGGCCGATGCCGACGACCACGAAGCCCAAAACGCCGTGCAGCGCGGCCCAGGCCCAGATCGACAACACGTTCGGGAACATGGCGTCGACGCCGAGGGCCGCCGTCGAGGTCACGGCCGCGCCGAAGACGAAGGTCACGATGAACAGGTAGACCAGGAAGTATCCCGTAGCACCCCGGCCGAGCATATGCCAGCCTTTGAGGATCGTCTCGCCCGAAGCCATGTACCAGCGGCCGATGCCTTCGGTCAGGACGAACTTCAGGAACGCGCCGACGATGATGGCCCAGATCAGGACCGTACCGAACGTCGTGCCGGCCACGAGCGAGGAGATCATGTCCCCCGCGCCCACGCCGGTCACCGCGATAACGATACCGGGCCCCACCAGCCTGAGCCGCTGACCCCAGGTGGAGGGCGCCTCGTCCCTGGCCGCGGTCCCACCCGCCCGCTCGGTGACGTCAGCCATGAGGTCCCCCTTCTCCCGAATGCCGCTCCCTCGCCACATTAGACACCAGATCCCGCACCCGCACAAACCGCCGCGATGCCGGCTACAGCCTCCGAACGAGCAGCGCGTTGCCGGCCAACAGGAGGATGACCTCGGAGACGGCCACGTAGGCGAAGGTCGCCAGGTACGGTAGTCCGCCGGCGACCGCGAGCACGAAGGCGACGCCGAGGGAGGTGATCAGGGCGTACACCAACGCCGCCACATACGTCCCGAACCGGCTATCAAACACCCGCGCCAGCCCCCAACAAACGACGCCCCCGAACACGTCCACGAACGGCATCAGCGCGTAGTCCAGGAAACCAAAAGGGCTGAACAAGTTCACGATAAACGTCCCCACCCCGAAGGCCGCGATGGTGACCGGGTACTTGATGACGAGCGGCTTCAAGGCCTCCCCGACCCGGAACTGCAAGGGCCCGAACGCGAACGGCGCCACGACGAGGCTCAAGACCACGTAGAGCGCTCCGACCACCCCGCCGATGGCGACCCGCCCGGCCGGGGTCCGCCCCAGGGAGTCCAGCCGCGGCGTCACCGCGCCACGTCCTCCGGGTCTCCCGGTCCCTGCGCGAGCGCGCAGCCGTCCTTGCGCGGGTCGCTGCCGCAGGCCCGGGTGCCGTCTTCGCGGACCCGGATGAGCTGCGCCCCGCCGACCGGCACGACGTAGTCCTCGCCCACCTCGACGTTGTGCCCCTTCTCCCTGAGACGCCCGACCTCGTGCTCCGGCATCCGTCCTTCGACCAGCAGGGTCTCGCCCTCGTGGAAGTGGCGCGGGTGGTCGACGGCCTCCTGGGCGGTCATGTTGTGGTCTATGAGGTTGGAGAGGATCTGGGCGTGGCCCTGGGGCTGCATCGGACCGCCCATGTTCCCGAAGACGGCCCAGAGGGCGCCGGTCGCGGAGTCCGTGGCGAGGCCCGGGATGATCGTGTGCATCGGCCGCTTGCCCGGATGGAGGCAGTTCGGGTGTTCGGGGTCGAGGCGGAACGAGAAGCCCCTGTTCTGCAGGCAGACGCCGGTGCCGGGGGCGACGACGCCGCTGCCGAAGCCCATGTACAGGCTGTTGATGAACGAGCAGCCGTTGCCCTCGGCGTCCACGGCGCACAGGTACGTGGTGTCCTCGCCGAGCGCGGGCTCGGGGACGGACCCGGCGGCGCGGTCGGGCGAGATCCCCTCGCGCAGGCTCGCCGCGTACTCCTTGGAGATGAGCCTCTGCGTCGGTATCTCCGCGTGGCGCCAGAACTGGGGATCGCCGATCTCCCCGTACAGATCCCTGTAGGCGGGCTTCTTGGCCTCGACCTCCAGATGCACGCGGTCGGCGCCGAGGGGGTCGAGGGAGCCGAGGTCGAATCCTTCGAGCACGTTGAGCATCTCCAGGGCGGCTATGCCCTGTCCCGGTGGCGGTATCTCGTGGACGGTGACGCCGCGGTAGTCCGTGGAGATGGGATCGCACCACAGCGTCTCGTGCTCGGCGAGGTCCTCTTCGGAGAGGTAGCCGCCGGCCTCCTGGGCGGCGCGGGCGAGGCTGCGGGCGACCTCGCCGCGGTAGAAGGCGTCGGCCCCGCCCTGCGCGACGGCCGAGAGCGTGTCGGCCAGATCCTCCTGGCGGAACACCTCCCCCGCTTCGGGCGCCCGCCCATCCTTCAGCAGCGCCTCCGACGCGGCCCCGTTCTGGCGCAGCAGCTCTTCGCCGGCCTTCCAGTAACGGGCGAAGACCTCGGAGACGGGGGAGCCGTTCTCGGCTAGCTCCCAGGCCGGCTCCAGCAGCCGCGCGAGAGGGAGGTTGCCCAGAGAGTCCGTCGCGTCCTCCCAGAGACGGACGGCGCCGGGGACCGTGATCGCGGGCCCGCCCCGCTCGGGCATCTCAGAGAAGCCCCGCCCGCGCAGCCTCTCGATGGTGGCCTCTTTCGGGGCGCCGCCGGAGCCGTTCGCGCCGAGCACGCGTCCGGTGTCGGCCTCGTAGAAGAGCAGGAACGCGTCGCCGCCCATGCCGGTCGCCATCGGTCCCACGACGGCCATGGCGGCGGCCATCGCGACGCAGGCGTCGGCGGCGGTGCCGCCCTCGTCCAGGACGCGCAGGCCCGCCACCGCGGCGGCCGGGTGCTCGCAGGCCACCGCGCCGCGCGTCCCGAAGAC